>NZ_JAUSYD010000001.1:4686773-5001530 GCF_030816615.1 Streptomyces sp. B1I3 | reverse complement strand
TCGCCGCTGTGTCCAGGGGAAGACGCAGCCACCGAAGGGTTGGTTGCCGAACGAGTGTGCAGCACGCCCGCCGCAGGACCAAGCAGGCACTTTTGTACCCACACTCGGCCAATCAAGATCACTAAGCGGTCACCCCCGGGCGTGTTGTCAGTGGCAGGTGCGAGGATGCCTCCAGCACGGAGCTGTGAGGTTGGTGCCTCGCCCTCCGTGACGACCTGTACCGGACGACGCGTCCGCGCCGGGTGGGGGGAATCACAGGGCATTTCCCCTGCCGGGCACCCCGCGCAGAAGGGACCGCTGACGGCGATGCAGATCCGGCTGACCGTCCTCGCGCCGCGCAGCGGCCAGACCCCGGCACGCACCTGCGACGTGCTCGTCACCGCGCCCGCAGGAACGGCTCTCGCGGCCGTCGCCTCCGGCCTGGCCGCGGCGGTGTCCGGCCCGGAGACCTCTCTGGGCGGCGGCGCCGTGGTGCTGTACGCCGGGCGTGAGCGGCTCGACCCGCAGCGCTGCGCCCTCGGCGAGCCGCCCCTGGTGGACGGCGCGGTGCTCTCCCTGCAGATGCCCGGCGAGGACGAGGCGGCGGACGACCCCGTCCCCGCGCAGCTGCACGTGATCGCGGGGCCCGACGCCGGCGGGGTCCACCTGCTGCACGGCGGACGCATCCGCATCGGCCGGTCCGCGGAGGCGGACGTCCCGCTCGACGATCCGGACGTGTCCCGGCTGCACTGCGCGGTGACCGTGTCCGGGGACGGCCGGGTGTCGGTCGCCGACCTCGGTTCGACCAACGGCACCTCCCTGGACGGCGCGGAGGTGCGCGACACCCCGGTCCGGCTGGCGCCGGGCGCGCTGCTGCGCCTCGGCGAGTCCGCCCTGCGGCTCACTTCGGGCTCCCGCACCCCGACGCTGACGACGACCCCGGACGGAGAGGGCCATCTGCGGGTGGCCCGGCCGGACGGCGCGGGAGCGCACACGGAGGCCGGGGCGGCCGAGGGCGGTGCGGGCCACGGCCACGCCTACAGCCCCGCCCCCGATGATCACGACCCCCACGCCGCGCACGATCCGTACGACGGCGGACCCGCCGGCCACGGTGAGCGGCGCGGATCCACCGGCCCGGCGGGCCCCGGCGGGCCGGGGGCGACGACGGCCCACGTCACACACGGACGCGGCACCGGCCTGGCGGAGGGCGAGGCACCCCGGCGCGGGATAGGGGCCTGGGCGCGTCGTCTGGCGGGCGGCAAGGGCGACCAGGGACAGAACGCGCCGGGAGAGGGGACATCGGTGCACGCGGAAGCGCCTGCGCAGAGCGGATCCCGCGGCGGCGCACCCGCGGGCACCGACGCCCCCGCACCTTCCGGCCGGGTCCCGGCCGGGACCTGGCCGGACCCGGCGGCCGTGCTCCTCACGGCGCTCGGGCCGGGTCCCCGGCTGTGGGAGCGCGGCCCCGCGCACCCGGAGGCACTGGTCGTCCGGCTGGGGACGACGGAGCGGGCCGGCCTGCCCGCCGTACCCGTCACCGTGGGGCTGCGGGAAGCCGGCTCGCTCGGGCTGGCGGGCCCCCGGGCCCGGCTGGCCGGGCTGGCCCGTTCGGCGGTGGCCCAGCTCGCCGCCCTGCACTCCCCGTTCGACCTGGAGATCGTCCTGATCAGCACGGACCGGGCACGCGGCGCGGAGGAGCGCCGGCGCGAGTGGGCCTGGCTCGGGTGGCTGCCGCATCTGCGACCCATGCACGGCCAGGACTGCAGGCTGCTCCTGGCGTACGACCGTGAGCAGGCGGGGGCCAGGACGGCCGAGCTGGTGCGCCGCCTGGAGGAGGGGCCGCTGGGTCCCGCCTGGGCGAGCGCCGACCGGTCGGCCGTCACCCAGGCCGCCCGCGGTCACGCGGGGCCGTACACCGTGGTGATCGTGGACGGCGACCCGGGCTCCGCCGAGCTGCGCGAGGCCACGGCCGGGCTCGCAGGCGCCGGAGCGGCCGCGGGAATCCACCTGATCTGCCTCGCCGAGACCCCGCCCGCCTCGCCCACCTCCCCGGTCGCCGCGACCTACGACACGGCCTGCCGGGCCTCGATCCCCTTCCGTGAGTGCGGAGCGGTCGCCATGCTGAGCGGCGACGTGGCGACCGCTCTGCGGCTCCTGCGCACGGCGGGCGGCCGGACGGCGGGCCACGGCACCGTCGCCACGGTGGACGCGGTGTCGGCGCCTTGGGCCGAGCGGTTCGCGCGCGCCCTCGCACCACTCCGGGACGAGGGCACGGCCGTGTTGCCGGGCAGGCCCATGGCCGCGGCGCTGCCCCCTTCCGCCCGCCTCCTGGACGAGCTGGGTCTCGCCAGGGCCACCCCCGCCTCCCTGATGGCGCGCTGGGCCTCCACGGCGGAGCAGCAGCCCGGCGCCACGCTGCCCCCGGTGGCCCCCGCCGGCGCCGACCTGGACACGACGGGTTCCGGCCGCACCCTGAGCACCGGGCCCCGGGTGGGCCCGCAGCGCGGGGCCGCCACATCCGGGCACGCTCCGTCGCAGGGCAGCGGGCCCACCAGCTCCGGCTCCGGCCGCCTGTCGCCCACCACGGCGGCCGGAAGCGGCGGTGCCCCCCGGATCGTGGCGCAGCGGCGCGACAGCGGGCCCGTGCCCGGGCCCGCAGGCGTGTCCTCCAGCTGTGCGGGGCGCCCGGTGATCGTGCTCGGTGCCGGGCCCCGGGGGCCCCTGTCCGTCGATCTGGCCGGCGAGGGGCCGCATCTGCTGATCGAGGGCCCGGCGGGCAGCGGCCGTACGGAACTGCTGCGGGCCGTGGCCGCCTCGCTGGCCTCCGCCGCCCGGCCGGACCGGCTCGGCATCCTGCTGATCGACGGCTCGGGCGGCGAACACGGGGAGCGCGGCGAGGGACTGCGCCCGTGCACGGAGCTGCCGCACGTCTTCACGCACCTCGTCGCCTCCGACCCCGTACGGATGCGGGAGTTCGCCCAGGCGCTCGGTGGCGAGCTGAAACGCCGGGCGGAACTGCTCGGCGGGCTCGACTTCACCGAGTGGCACGAGCGGTACGCCGAAGCGCGGGCGGTCCCCGCCGGCCGGCGCCCCTCCGGCGCCGCCGAACAGCGCGGTGACCTCGAATCCCCCGCGACCGGCACTCTTCGGCTGCGCCCCGCCGCCGCCCGGCCACCGGCCCCCGGCCCGTCCCCGCTGCCCCGGCTCGTCGTCCTGGCGGACGACTTCGACGCCCTCGTCGCCCCGGCGCTCGGCAGTCCCGGCCGCCCGTCCGCCGGATCCGTCGTCCGCGTCCTGGAGGCCGTGGCCAGGGACGGCGGGCGGCTCGGCGTCCACCTGGTCGCCACCTCCGGCCGCCCGGACCGCACCGAGGACACGGAGCTGGCCCGGGGCGCCCGGTTGCGCATCGTGCTCGACCCACCCGTCGTGCCCCCCTCCCCGGACGAGGCGGCGCCCGGCCGCGGGCGCCTCGGTCATCCGGACGGCCGTGTGACGCCGTTCCAGGGGGGCCGGGTCACCGGCCGCATCCCGCGCACCGCGACCCTGCGCCCGACCGTCGTCCCCCTGGACTGGGAGCGGATGGGCGATCCGCCGACCCGCCGCCCGGTCCGCGAACTGGGCAACGGACCCACGGACCTGGCCCTGCTGGCCAGCGCCCTGGAGCGGGCGGCCCGCTCGGTCAACGCCGAGCGGCTTCCGCCGCTGAGCCCTTACGCCGCGCCCTCGTCCTCCTGACCACCCGTCCGGGCCGCGTCTCGACGTGACGTCACGAGCTCGTCACGATCGGTGCGTTATAGCTGATCGCGGTATTGCGGCGCCCGTGCACCCGGCGTAGGACTGTGCGCACGGACGATGTGAACCGCACGTATGTGGGGCGTGAGTGGCACCGCAGGGTACGACCGTTGGTGCCGGTCCGCGCTCACGCGTGCAGAAGAGACGGGGCAGGAATGCGCACAACCCTTCGCATGCGGCGAGCCGCGCTGGTGTTCTCCGCGATCGGAGCACTGGCCCTCACGGGCTGCAGTGACGACGGCGGCGGCAAGGACAAGGCGGGGGAGGGCCCTGCCACGGGCAAGGAGAGCCCGTCGAGCGTCACGCTGCCCGCACTGGACGGCGAGAAGATCTCGGTCGCCGCGGTCTGGACGGGTCCGGAGCAGGCCAACTTCACGAAGGTGCTCGACGAGTTCGAGAAGCGCACGGGCGCCACGGTCACCTTCGTCCCGGCACAGGACCCGATCGTCAACTTCCTCGGTACGAAGATCGCGGGCGGTCAGCCCCCGGACGTCGCGATGATCCCGCAGGTGGGTGCCATCCAGCAGGCGGTGGCCAAGAAGTGGGCCAAGCCGGTCGGCAACGAGGCCAGGGCCCAGCTGGGCCAGAACTACGCGCAGGTCTGGCAGGACCTCGGCAAGGTCGACGGCACCCAGTACGGCGTCTACTTCAAGGCCGCCAACAAGTCGCTGATCTGGTACAACGCCAAGGCGTTCGAGAACGCGGGCGCGAGCGAGCCGAAGACCTGGAAGGACTTCATGGCCACCGCGGAGACGGTGTCCGCCTCCGGTGTCACTCCCGTGTCGGTCGGCGGCGCGGACGGCTGGACGCTCACCGACTGGTTCGAGAACATCTACCTCTCGCAGGCAGGCCCCGAGAAGTACGACCAGTTGGCCAAGCACGAGATCAAGTGGACGGATCCGTCGGTCAAGGACGCGCTGACCACGCTCGCCGAGCTCTTCGGCAAGCCGAGCCTGATCACGGGCGGCGCCGACGGGGCCCTGCAGACCGAGTTCCCGGCATCCGTCACGCAGACGTTCACCGGGGGCGACCAGCCCAAGGGCGCGATGGTGTTCGAGGGCGACTTCGTCTCCGTCAACATCGCCCAGACGGAGGCGAAGATCGGTACGGACGCCAAGGTGTTCCCGTTCCCGGCGGTCGGCGCGGACTCCCCCGTGGTGACGGGCGGCGACGCGGCGGTGGCGCTCAAGGACAGCAAGGGTGCCCAGGCACTGCTGACCTGGCTCGCCTCGAAGGACTCGGCGAAGATCTGGGCCGAGGCGGGCGGGTTCATCTCGCCCAACAAGTCGCTCGACGCGGCCGCGTACCCGAACGACGTGCAGCGCACGATGGCCGAGGCGCTGATCGCGGCCGGCGACGACGTCCGGTTCGACATGTCGGACCAGGCCCCTCAGTCGTTCGGCGGTACGCCCGGCAAGGGTGAGTGGAAGACGCTCCAGGACTTCCTCAAGAACCCGAAGGACATCGCGGGGACCCAGGCGAAACTGGAGTCCGACGCGGCCAAGGCCTACACGAGCTGACGGGATGACCACAGCGACCGCGGGGGGCTCCGCAGAGGTACCCCCCGCCGACAGGCAACCCGGCAGGCAGCCCGGCGGGCGCGGGCCAGGGCCCGGGCGTTCACGGCGGAGCGTGACCGGCACCCGGAGGGCCATCGCGGCGGCGTTCCTGCTGCCGGCCCTCGTGCTGCTCGGCGCTCTCGTCGTCTATCCGATCGTGTACTCCGTCTACCGGTCGTTCTTCGACCAGGCGGGCACGGGCTTCGCCGGCCTCGACAACTACAAGGCGCTGTTCACCGACGACACCATCCGCACGGCGGTCAGGAACAACGCGGTCTGGGTGGTCTTCGCACCGACGATCTCCACCGCGCTGGGCCTGATCTTCGCGGTGCTGACCGAGCGGATCCGCTGGGGCACGGCGTTCAAGCTGATCGTCTTCATGCCGATGGCGATCTCCATGCTCGCCGCGGGCATCATCTTCCGGCTGGTGTACGACCAGGCGCCGGAACGCGGGGTCGCCAACGCGGTGGCGGTGGGCGTGCACGACACCTTCGCCGCCTCCTCGGCGTTCCCCAAGGCGCACCCCTTGCCCGTCCACCCGCTGAAGGCGGGCGGCAGCGGTTCGTTCGTCACCAAGGAGCCGGTACGGGCCGGTGAACCGGTGCTGCTGCCGCTGGTCGGGGTGGCGCCCGCGAAGATGCCGGACGACGCGGTGCCCGCCAAGGCCGCGTCCGCCTCCGGTGAGGGCGTCACGGGCACCGCCTGGCTCGACTTCACCAAGGGCGGGGGCGGCAGGCCCAACGTCGTCGACCCCTCGGAGCTCGGCCTCAAGGGCATCGAGGTCGAGGCCGTCAAGGACGGCAAGGTCATCGCGTCGGCGACGGCGGGCGCCGACGGCGTCTTCACGCTGCCCGCGTCCGCCGACGGCGCCGAACTACGGCTGCCCGCCGCCAACTTCCGGGAGCCGTACAACGGCGTCGACTGGCTCGGGCCGTCCCTGGTGACCCCCGGGATCATCGGCAGCTACGTCTGGATGTGGGCGGGCTTCGCGATGGTCCTCATCGCGGCGGGCCTCGCGGGCCTGCCGCGCGAACTCCTCGAAGCGGCCCGGGTCGACGGAGCGAACGAGTGGCAGGTGTTCCGCCGGATCACGGTCCCGATGCTGGCACCCGTCCTGGCGGTGGTGCTCGTCACCCTGATGATCAACGTCCTGAAGATCTTCGACCTGGTCTTCATCATCGCTCCGGGCTCCTCGCAGGACGACGCGAACGTCCTGGCGCTGCAGCTGTACCGGTCCTCCTTCGGGACGGACGCGAACCTCGGGGTCGGCAGCGCCATCGCCGTACTCCTCCTGCTGCTGGTGATCCCGGTGATGTTGTTCAACATCCGCCGGATACGGAAGGAGGGGCGGCGGTGACCACGAACGAAGCCGCACAGACGGCACCCGTCCCGGAGGCGGTACGCACGACGCCCCCACCCCCGGACGCACAGGCCCGGCAGTCCCTGGGCTCCCGGCTCGCGGCACGGGCCGGCGGCGGTGTGATGCGGGTCTTCCTCGTCCTGGTGGCCCTGTTCTGGCTGATGCCGACCATCGGACTGCTGCTCTCCTCGCTGCGCGGGTCCGACGACATCGCGGCGACCGGCTGGTGGAAGGTCTTCACGGCTCCTTCCGAGCTCACCTTCGACAACTACCAGCGGCTGCTGGACAACTCGGTCATCACCGACTCGCTGCTCAGCACCGTACTGATCACCGTCCCGGCCACCTTCCTGGTGGTGGTGATCGGCTCGTTCGCCGGATACGCCTTCGCCTGGATGGAGTTCCCCGGCCGCGACTGGTGGTTCCTGCTGGTGGTCGGCCTGCTGGTCGTCCCCGTGCAGGTCGCCCTGATCCCCGTCTCCAAGCTCTTCGGCACCATCGGGATCTTCGAGACGACCTTCGGCGTGATCATGTTCCACACGGCGTTCGGCCTGCCGTTCGCCATCTTCCTGCTGCGGAACTTCTTCGCCGAGATCCCACGCGAACTCCTGGAGGCCGCCCGGCTGGACGGCGCGGGCGAGATCCGGCTGTTCACACGGGTCGTCATGCCGCTGGGCGGGCCCGCGATCGCCTCACTCGGGATCTTCCAGTTCCTCTGGGTGTGGAACGACATGCTGGTCGCGCTGATCTTCGCCGACTCGGAGTCCCCGCCGATCACGGTGGCCCTGCAGCAGCAGGTCCGGCAGTTCGGCAACAACATCGACGTCCTGGCGCCCGGCGCCTTCGTCTCGATGGTGATTCCGCTGGCCGTGTTCTTCGCCTTCCAGCGGCAGTTCGTCTCCGGCGTCATGGCCGGCGCGGTCAAGTAGGAGGGGAGCCGGCGACAGCACAGACGTTCGTCAACCCCAGGGGCGGCCCGTTCACTCGCGAACGGGCCGCCCTACCTGGTATTTCCCCCGAATGCCACGTCCGCCGTAACCATGTCACTCCATCGGCCGTTTGCGGGCCACCTGCCCGCCCGCGAGCGCCCCCTGGATGTGTTGTGCCCCGGTTCAGTGTCATCGTGCCCGCGTACCGGGTCCAGGCGTACCTGCACGCGTGTCTCGACTCCGTGCTGGACCAGTCGTACAAGGACTACGAAATCATCGTGGTCGACGACTGTTCGCCGGACGCCTGCGGCCCGATCGCCGACGAGTACGCCGCCCGTGACCCCCGGGTCAGCGCCGTACACCTCCCGCACAACGCCGGTCTCGGACCCGCCCGGAACGCCGGCGTGGCCAGGGCGAGCGGTGACTACCTGCTCTTCCTGGACGGTGACGACACCTTCACCCCCGAGGCGCTGCAGACCATCGCCGACCGCCTGGACGCGACCGGCGGACCCGACGTCCTGGTCTACGACTACGCCCGTACGTACTGGTCGGGCGGGGTTGTACGCAACACCTTCGCCGAACACCTCGCGGAGACCGGCCCCGCCTCCTTCCGGCTGGCACAGCGCCCCGAACTGCTCAAGGTCCTCATGGTCGTCTGGAACAAGGCGTACCGCCGTGAGTTCATCGAGGCCGAGGGCTTCACCTTCCCGCCCGGCTACTACGAGGACACCCCCTGGACCTATCCGGTCCTGATGGCCGCCGGATCGATCGCCGTACTGGACGCGGTCTGCGTCGGATACCGCCAGCGGCGCCGGGGGAACATCCTGTCCACCACCACCCGCCGGCACTTCGACGTGTTCGACCAGTACGACCGCGTCTTCGCCTTCATCGGCTCCCGACCCGAACTCGCCGTATGGCGGCCGGTGATGTTCCGCCGCATGCTCGACCACTTCTCGACGATCTACACCTCCCGGGGCCGGCTCCCGCGCGGAACCCGGGCCGAGTTCTTCCGCCGCGCCCGCGCCCACTGCCGCCGCTACCGCACCCCCGGCGCCCCCGTCCCGTGCCGTACCCGGCTGCGGCACGCGCTGTTCCGGCTGGGCGCCCATCGCACGTACCGCACCCTGTGGGCCGGGCAGCAGCTCCGCGGCCGGCTGCGCGGCCGGTACACCGCCCTGCGCCGTGCGGTGCGCGGAGCGGTCCTCCAGGTGCACTACCGCGTCCAGCTACGGCTGCCGGTACGCCCCGCCGAAGCCGTGTTCGCCGCCTACTGGCACCGCGGCTACACGTGCAGCCCCGCAGCCCTGGAGGCCACCGCCCGCGCCCTGGTACCCGGTCTGCGCACCTCCTGGATCTGCCGCCCCGAGGACGCGCACACGGTGCCGTCGGCCACGCGCGTGCTGCATCCGGGGACGTACGCGTACTGGACGGCCCTGGCACGCTCCAAGTACCTGGTGAACAACGTGAACTTCGACCGCAGGCTGGTCAAGAGACGTGATCAGGTGTTCCTCCAGACCCATCACGGCACCCCGCTGAAGACCATGGGCACCGACCTGGTGCACCGTCCGGCGGCCGCCGGCGCCATGGACTTCGGGCAGCTGCTGCGCAACGTCGACAAGTGGGACTACTCGCTCTCCGCCAACCAGCACTCGACGCTCGTGTGGGAGCGGACCTACCCCTCCGGATACACCACGCTGGAGTACGGCAGCCCCCGCAACGACGCCTTCCACCGCACGCCTCAGGCCGAGATCGCACGGCTGCGCGAGCACCTGGCCGTGCCGGCCGGCCGCACCGCCCTGCTCTACGCGCCGACCCACCGCGACTACCGGCGCGATCCGCACCGCCCTCTGGACCTGGAACGGCTCGTCCGTGTCCTGGGTCCGCGCTACGTGATCCTGACCCGCTCCCACTACCTCGACGCGGCGGCCCGTGCGGGCGTCCCCCGTCCCTCGCACCCGCAGATCATCGACGTCACCGGCCACCCGTCCGTCGAGGAACTCTGTCTCGCCTCGGACGCGCTGATCACGGACTACTCGTCGCTGATGTTCGACTACGTCAACCTGGACCGGCCGGTCGTGCTCCACCTCCCCGACCGGGAGGCCTACGAAGCGGCCCGGGGGACCTACTTCGACCTGGAGGCGTTCCCTCCCGGCGCCGTGGCCCGCGACCAGGACGAGCTGCACGAGATCTTCTCCACGGACCACTGGCGCGGCCCCCGCTCCGCGCAGCGCCGGGCCGCGTTCCGTGCCCGCTTCTGCCCGTACGACGACGGGCACGCGGCGGAGCGGGTCGTCCGCCGGGTCTTCCTCGGCGAGACCTCGGGGCTGCCCCTGCCCGCACCGCTCAAGGACCGGGGCACCGCGGGAGTACCCCGGCAGGTGCCGGTACGGGAGTACACCAACGGGTGAGAGCGGACGTCCCGGGCCGAAGAAACGCGGAGCAGGGGCAGCGACGCGGTCCGGGGGGTGCGGGTGCGGGTCGCCCCCCGCGCCCGGCACCCAGCACCCGGCACCCGGCACCCAGCGCTCAGCGCTCCAGGAAGGCGAACAGGTCCTCCCAGCGGTCCATGATCTCCTCCTCGGAGAACCGCTGGACGGCGATCCGCGCCCGGTCCCCCATCGCGTCCCGCATCCGGGGGTTGCCGGTGAGCCGCAGGACCCGGTCGGCGAGCGCGCCGATGTCTCCGGCGGGTGCCAGCAGTCCGTCCTCGCCGTCGCGCACGATCTCCCGCACGCCCGGCGCGCAGTCGAACGCGGCACACGGCACCCCGCTCGCCATGGCCTCCAGCAGCGCGAGGGGGAAGCCCTCGCCGCGTGAGGACTGGACGAAGACGGAGGACGCCGCGAGCGCTCCGGGGACGTCGTCCGTGCGGCCCCTCCACCGGACCGACCCGTCCAGCCCCAGGTCCGTGCACTGTGCCCTGAGGCTCGCCTCGTCCTCGCCGGCCCCGTACACGTCCAGACGCCAGTCGGGTCGCTGCGGGGCCACCAGCGCCCAGGCGTCCAGGAGCATGTCGATGCCCTTCTGGTCGGTGAGCCGGCCGATGCTCGCGACCACCTTCTCCCGCCGGGGCGAGGGCACATCGGGCAGCGCGGCCAGGGCGTTGGGCATGGAACCGACGTTGTTCATCCCGTCGCCCGCCCAGATGTCGGCGTCCTCCTCGGTGAGGACCAGCCAGCGGTCGAGCCCCTTGTAGTGGTTCCTGATCCAGCGGTATCGGTGGCTCGCCCTGGAGTAGGCGTAGGACTCGTGGCTCATCCCGATCACCCGCAGGCCGGACGTGTCCGCCTCGCCGACCCACTCCATCGCCCAGACCTGGCTGACGATCACCACCCCGCCGGGCCGCGCCGTGCGGAAGATCTCCGAGAGCCGTTCGACGGCACACCGCTTCTCCGCCACGCGTGCCGCCTCACGCCGCCTGGCCGTGAGCCGGAGGCGGTCCCGCGCCCCCTTGGGGGACCACGGGGTCGGCGGGTGGGCCGGGTACAGCGCCGTGACGGGGTAACCGGGCGGTTCGGGCAGGGCCATCTTCAGTTCGGACGCGTGGACGCCGATGACGTGCACCCGGTGGCCCCGCTCCCGCAGCAGCCGCGCGGTCCGGTGCGTCCAGCCCGTCACACCCCCGAGTTCGTCCGTGCTGTTGGAGACGATGAACACGTCACGGACCTCACGGCTGCGGCTCATCGGCCGGCCTCCCCGGTACGGGCCCTACGGGCCGGGACGATGTGCCGGGCGAAGACGGTGTCGACGACCGCACGGGCCGCGTCCCCCCGGTCGTAGCCGCCGAACTCCTCGGCGAAGGCGGTGCGCCGCTCCTGGAAGCCGGTGTCCGCGCTCTTCAGCCGGGCCAGCACGGCGAAGAGCTCGTCCTCGGTCCCGACGACCGGCCCGGGAGCCTTCTCCCGCAGGTCGAAGTAGCTGCCACGGTCGGCGGCGTACGCGTCGAGGTCGGGGGCGAACAGGACGATCGGGCGGTCCAGGAGCGCGTAGTCGAACATGATCGACGAGTAGTCGGTGACGAGGACGTCGGCGAGCGCGAGCAGTTCGCTGACGTCGTGGTGGCCCGAGACGTCCACGACCGTGCCGGGTGGGCACACGGGCAGGCTCGCCGCCTCCAGGTAGTGGGCCCGCACCAGCAGCGTGTAATCGTCGCCGAAGCGCTCCGCGAAGCGTGCGGCGTCCAGCAGCAGCGGCCGTCGCCGGCGCCTGCCGGGAACGGCGCGGAACGTCGGCGCGTACAGCACGACCTTGCGGTGGTCGGGCAGTCCGAGCTCCGCCGCGAGTGGCGGCCGTGGCAGACGTCCCTCCGTCTCGTCCCTGGCACGCGCCGCGACCAGGGCGTCGTTGCGCGGGTATCCCGTGCGCAGCAGGGACTCCTCCGGAAGCCGGTAGGCGCGGGCCAGCGTGCGTACGTCGTGCTCGGAGCGGACCAGGAAGTGGTCGAAACGCTGCACGGCCCGCCGGAGCCGCTCGCGCTGCGGGGCGTTCTGCATCCGCACCCGCGTCTCGTCGAAGCCCATGCGCTTGTACGCCGACCCGTGCCAGGTCTGCAGGTAGGTGGTGCCGGACGGCTTGCGCAGGTGCTGGGGGAAGCCCTGGTTGTCGACCCAGTACTCGGCCCGGGCGAGAGCCCACAGATACCGCCAGGACCATCGGCGTACGAGCCGCGCGTCTGACGGGAAGCCGTCCGGGGAGTTCTCGTACGACCAGACGCAGTGCAAGGGCAGGCCCCTGCGGCGCACCTCCTCGTGCACGGCCCGGGGGCTGTCGCCGTAACACCTGCCCATGTGGCTCTCGAAGACCACGGAGCCCTTGCGGACGGGCAGCCGGAGGAGCCAGGAGTGGTAGACGGAGACCTTGTGGCCCCGGGCGTGCAGCCTGCCCACGCCCGTGCGCAGGGCCCGCAGCAGGGTTCTGGCCCGGCGGGCGGGGCGGAAGTGGGTGGCGTAGTGGACGAGCCGCCGGGCCGTGCGTGCGGGACGCCCGCGGGCTTCGAGCCGGAGCGCCAGGTGGTCCTTGAGCGTGACGTAGGGCTGCCAGGTGTCCCCGGCCGTCCGGCCCAGCCGGGGCAGGGCGGGTGAACGGTCCGCCGGACCGACCAGGTCGTGGGCGGCGAACAGGTCGCTGACCGAGCGGGTGCGGCCGTCCTCCACCACCATGCGGGCGTCCCACACGGTGTCGCGGGCGCCGATCGGGCGCAGCCCACGGGTCAGGTGGATCCGGGCGTGCCAGGCGATCCCGGTGGCGTCGCGCCGTACGTCGTCGACGGGGAAGCGGAACGTGCGGGAGCCGTCCCGCACCCGGAACTCCAGGTGGGCGGTCAGGGGCCGGTCCGGGTCGGGGCCGGTGTGGGCGGGCAGGACGAGCCGGCCCGCCAGCAGGACCCGGCCGCCGCCGGCCTCGTAGCGGGTGAGGCGGTTCATCAGCCTCAGCTCGCCGAACGTGCGGTGCTGGTGGCCGAGTTCGGTGACGTCCAGGGCCGGATCGGGGCCGCCCTGCCAGTACACCCGCCCGTCCTCGCCCAGGCTGAGCGGCGCGGCCACGGTGCCCCGCCTGCGCAGCGCGTACGCCGCCGTGAGCACCCCGTCCGGGTCGCCACGCTCAAGCAGCCGGACACCGACGCGCTCCACGGGTGGGAGGGTCAGGAGCGCCTCCTCCGGGACGCAGTCCGGCAGCACCCGGACGGCCGTCGCGGTGATCCGGTCACGCTCGGCGGCGGGGAGCTGCACGAACGTGCGCACGAGGGGCACGAGGTGGTCCCTCAGGAAGGCGCGCTCCCGCTCCTCACGCAGGCCGGTCAGGCCCTGCGCCACCAGGACGTGGCACACCCGCCGGTGGGCCTCCACCAGGCCGGCGAGGTCGCGTCCGCCGTCGGGCAGGGCCCGCCCGGAGACGATCCTTCGGCGTACGAGCGCGATCCTGCCGACCACGGCCGCGGCGAGGGGGCCGAAGAAGATCTCGCTGTGGGCGAGGTCCTCGTCGTAGCGCAGACCGTGCCGCTCCAGCGCCTCGCGTCGCAGGCAGAAGCCGGTCACCAGCGCGTCGTGCACGACCAGTTCGGGAGCCTCGGCGTACCGGGCGACGGCCCGGGAACGGGCGATCAGCGCCTGCTGCCAGTGGGGTTCCTGCTCCTTGGCCCCTTCCCCGGTCAGCCGGCTCCAGCGCCCGGCGACCAGATCGGCGCCGGTGCGCGCCCCGGCCTCCCACAGGTTGCGGCAGGCATGGCGCTGCAGGCGTTCGCCCTCGCCGAGGACGAGGACGTACGTGCCGAGGGCAGCGTCCAGCCCGGTGTTGCGGAGGACGGCGACAGCCCTCGCCGGCGCGTCCGGGGTGAGGACGCGCACCCGGTCGGGAGCCTGCCCGGCGAGCGACTCGGCCACCGCGCGGAGGGCGGCGTCCCCGTCGGCGGGCAGGACGACGAGGGCCTCGACGGCGCGCAGGGACTGGTCGAGCACGGTCTCCACGGAGGCCCGCAGGGCGGCCTCCCCACCCGGGGCGGCGGTGATCACACAGCTGAAGCCGGGGACGCTCATGCCCGCGCCCCCTTCAGCATCCGGTCCACGACCTGCGCCGCCGCCGTACCGTCGTCGAGATCGCAGAAGGACGCACGGAAGCGGTCGTACGCCTCGCGGTGGGCGGCGGTCGCGGCCCCCGGGTCGCGCAGCGCCTCGACGACGCCCTGCGACGTGGGGACGAGGGGGCCGGGCGCGAGGTTCTCGAAGTCGAAGCAGAAGCCGCGCAGGGTGTCGCGGTAGTGCTCCAGGTCGTAGGTGTGGAAGAGCATCGGGCGGCCGGTCTGGGCGAAGTCGAACATCAGGGAGGAGTAGTCGGTGACCAGCACATCGCTGATCAGCATCAGCTCGGCGACGTCCGGGTAGCGCGACACGTCACGGACGAAGCCGGTCTCGGGGATGCTGCCGCCGACCAGGTAGTGGCGGCGCACCAACAGGACGTGGTCGTCCCCGAGCTCCTTCTCCGCGTGGTCCAGGTCCAGTTGGAGATCGAGCCCGTACCGGCCGCTCTGTTTGGGCCGGTCCTCGCGCCAGGTGGGGGCGTACAGCACCACCCGTCTGCCGTCGGGCACGCCCAGCGCCTCCCGTACGGCGACGGCCGCCTTCGCCCGTTCGGGGGCGAACAGCAGGTCGTTGCGCGGGTAGCCGCACTCCAGCACCTCACCCGTGTGCCCGAAGGCGCGGCGCAGGACGGGGGTGGAGAAGGTGTTCGGTGAGACCAGCACGCTCCACTGGGCGGCGCGCCGCGGCATGGACGCCATGTAGGCGGCGTCGGCGCACGGGCTGCCCTCAAGGTCGCGGCCGATGCGCTTGAGCGGGGTGCCGTGCCAGGTCTGGACGACGAACTGGCCGTCCGCCCGCTCGAACCAGTCCGGCAGCTGCGTGTTGGTGACGATCCAGCGGCTGCGGGCCAGGGCCTCGTGCCACTCGGCGCTGTGCAGGGCGACGGCACGGACCCCGGCGGGTACGGCGGCCTGCTGGTCGCGCACCACCCAGAGGTGCTCGACGCCGGTGTCGCGGCGGGCCAGCTCCTCGTGGACGGCACGGGGCGAGTCGGAGTACTGCCGCCCGTCGAAGCTGGAGTACAGCACGGCGTCGCGCAGCCCCCGGGTCCGCGCGGTGGCGTACCCCTCGCGCAGCCGGCTCTGTCCGTACGCGCCCCGGTCCCGCAGGGGCAGGGCGCTGCCGGACTCCAGGCTCAACCGGTCGTGGAAACGCCGCTCCAGGGTGAAGCGGCGCCCACCCGACTCCCGGTGCACCGGAAGCCCGGAGTGGAGCTGGGGCACCGCACGCAACGGCAGGTAGCGCTCCGGGTCCCTCTCGCCCCGCTCACGCAGGAAGGGGTACCAGCGGCCCTCCGCGAGGGGCAGAACACCGCCCGTCCCGTCGACGGCCGCCGGGGTCGGCACCGTACGGAACGCGGCCCCCGTGCGCTCCACCGGGAAGGCGGCCTCCTCCTGGTGGCCGGCGTGGCGCAGCACGAGTTCGACCGGGCGGCCGGATGTCGCCGGGAAGGTCCCTTCCAGGGTGAGGTCACCGTCCTGCGGCCACGAGACCCGTACGACGACGGGCTGCACGACCCGGTCGATGAGGACGAGGTCGCCGGAGGGGTTGGCCGCGGCGTACAGCTCGCGGCCCCCGGCCAGCGGGTACCGCCCGGCCTCGGTCTCCGGGCGGGCCGCGACCGTCAGCGGGCGGCCCGCACCCACGAGCTGGACGCCCCAGTCACCGTCGGAGCACCGGAACGTGTCCAGCGGCACGTCGGCGACGACGGTGCGGCCGTCCGCGCCCTCGTCCGCCGCCAGGGGGAACTCCCGGGTCTCCTTCGTGCGCCACTCCAGGAGGCGCAGGGCCCTCAGGGCCGTCGGCGGCTCCCCGCCCAGGACGCGCACCGCGATCCGTACCGCGTTCCCGTTTCCGTCCTCCGCGCGGGCCGGCGCGTGTCCGGCCAGTACCGCGTCGATCCGCTCGGCGCGCAGCTCCAGCTTGTTGCCGCTGAGCACGGGCACGATCCGGTTGCGCTCGTCGACGTACCGCACCGCGGGCGCTGCCGGGTTGCCCAGCAGCCGCATCGGGCCCCGGCGCGGCCGGCCACCGGCGAGGACGACGGACTCCAGCTTCCAGACCGTGCGGGCACCCCGGGTGGTGAGCCGGCGGGGGTCCACCACGGTCTCGAAACCGGACCGCTCGTAGCGGTGCAGGGTCCTGCCCGACCTGGCGGCCGCCTCGTCCGTCACCGTCCTGCGCATCCGGAGCGGGATCAGCTTCCTTCCCGCCCTCAGCCAGCCGGTACCGGCCGACCTGCCCGGGGCGTTGCGGACGTACGCGTACCCCTTGAGGTGCAGCTTCCCGTCCCGCCAGACGGCCTCGGTGAGGTGCGCGTGCACCGGGAGGTCCGCGTCGGACAGGGCGGTGACCCGGTGCGGCAGGGGCCCCTCCACGCCCGGGTACTGCGCCCTCGGGCGCAGCAGGCCCCGGACGTGGAAGGTGTCCCGGCCCTCGGACTCGTGGGCGAGGAGCGCGAGGAGCTCGGCCGTCCTGCGCTCGCGGATGAGCTGCCACTTGACCCGCAGGTGCACGGGCAGCCCGGCGAGAACGGCCGGTTCGACGGTGTCGGCGAAGGCGTTGGCATGGGTGAGGAAGGCCTCGTGGAAGTCGGCGTCGCCGTCCGGGAGCGCCTCGATGAACAGCCACAGGTCGCCGGAGAGCGCGTGCTCGTCGTAGCGCCTCCGGGCCTCCGTCATGCCGCGCTCGGCCAGGAACCGGCTGACCGTGGTCACCGCTGTGACGCGGTCGCGGATACCGCGGGCCACTGCCCGCCGGGTGGTGATCGAGCCGTCCCTGTCCCGCCAGTGGTAGACGGGCTCCTCGACGACGTCGACGCTCCGGGCGAGGAAGTGCGCGGGGAGGACGACGGAGATGTCCTCGTACAGGACCCCGGTCGGGAACGCGAAGGCGTGCTGGTCCCAGAAGGACCTGCGGAAGACCTTGTTGCAGGCGATGCGGTCGCCGAGGAGGATCCAGTCCCGGGTGACGTGGGTGGCCCTTCGGTGGGTCTCCATCGGCCTGCGGAACATCGGGGACTGCTCGAGTGCGCCGTTCGCCCGGAGCCGCAGGACGTTGCCGGTCGCGAAGTCGGATCCCGACGCGTCGAGTTCGGCCAGCATCCTCGTGTAGGCCCCGGCCGGTACGACGTCGTCGCTGTCGACGAACGTCAGGAACCGCCCGTCGGGATGGGCCTGTCCGGCGCCCGCGTTGCGTGCGGCGCCGAGTCCTGCGTTCTCCTGCCGGATCAGCCGGAACCGCGTGTCCCTGCGGGCGAACTCCATGGCCACGCAGGCGCTGTCGTCCGTCGATCCGTCGTCGACCATGACGACTTCCAGGTCGGTCATGGTCTGTGCGGCCAGCGACTCCAGGCAGGCTCCGAGGTACTCCTCGACGTTGTAGAGCGGGACGACGACGGTGAGACGGGGTGCCATGCGCTGCGCACGATCCTTCCGGGCGGACTGGGACCGACCGGCACCTGGGGGACACGGCACCCCGGCTGCCGGCCGGTCCGGGCTCAACTGGTCTTCTGCATAACGAACGAGCCCCGTGCCGGGGAGGCACGGGGCTCACGACGCGTGCCGTCCGGTCAGGGTTTGACGGCGATGCGGCCCTCGTCCATGCGCAGCAGCAGCAGCCGCTCGCCGGTCTCCTCCAGGAACTCGTCCACCGCCTGGCGCGATCCCTGCCAGTAGCCGTAGTCGTCGATGAGCAACACCCCGCCGCTCACCAGGCGGGAGTACAGGTGCCGCAGCTCGTGTCTGGTCGAGGCGTACCAGTCGGTGTCCAGCCGGAGGATCGAGATGCGCTCGGGAGCCTGCCCGGGGACGGTGTCCTCGACCTTGCCCCGCACGTAGTGGACCCGGTCCTTCGGGTAGGGCACCTGCTCGAACCCGGCCCGGACGTCCTCCAGGGAGGCCACGGCCCAGATGGGCCGGTCCTTGCCCTGGGCGTCCAGCAGTTCCCGGGCCGGCCTGCCGTCACGCCGCAGGTCCTCCGCGGTGGGCGGGGTCATGCCCTCGTACGTGTCGAAGAGGTAGAGGTCGCGCCCTGTCTCGCCGAGGGAGAGCAGCGTCTTCGCGCAGGCCTGCATGGACCCTCCGCGCCACACGCCGCACTCGACGATGTCGCCCGGGATGTCGTGCTTGACGATGTGCCGGGTCGCGAGGACGAAGGCGTTGAGCCGCTCCGGCGAGGTCATCGTGTACGGCTTGACCGCACGGATGATGTCCTTGGCCTCGTCGTCGTAGTCCGCCGGGAACTGCGGCTTCTTCGCCGCGGCGGACTGCCCGGCCGAAACCGGCTTCACGGTCGCCTGCTGCTTCGCCGAAGGGGCGGGCTGTTCCGTCTTCGTCACCGGGGAGGTACGGGGGGCGGGCACGGTCGCACGCCTGAGCTCGTATCCGGTGAGTTGCTGTAGGACGCCGTTGACGGCGTTGCGCCAAGCCATGCCGCCGGACAGTACGCGCGTTTTGCGGCTCATGTCATCTTTCGTCAACCTGCCGTTGATGCGACCGCGGGGCTCTCCGGCCGCCCGCACCGCTCCCGGCCGTCCAGCGGACGCGGCAGCGGCACCCGCTCCACCCCACCGACCCGGTTGGCCCACCAGACCGCCGTCTCCCGCACGGCGAACATGGCCAGCCGGGGGTAGCGCTGCGGCTTGCGGAAGACACCGACGGAGTCGCCCCAATAGGCGGCCTTGGCGTCGATGGACCGGTAGTCGTGCCAGATGCCCTTGACCGGCGGGAAGTCCGTGTACGCCTCGCGGAGTTCGAGGCGCGAGTGGGCTGCCATCGCACGGAAGCCGTCGGGGTAGTAGCGCCAGCAGTCCTGCGCGTCGTGGACGTGACCGCGCGAGGGAGCGGTGATGAAGGCGTGGCCGCCGGGCTTCAGTACGCGGGCGATCTCGAGCATCGTCACCCAGAAGAAGGGAATGTGCTCGAACGCCTGACCCGACAGGACCACGTCGGCGCTGCGGGACCTGACGGGGATGCGGTAGGGCCGGGTCATCACCGCGTCCACGTTGGGCCCGTCGAGCACGTCGACGCCGACGTAGTCGATGTCGTGGTCCGCCAGCAGCCCCTTGTGGGTGCGGGTCTGCTTGCCCGAGATCCGTGAGCCGAGGTCCACCACCCGATACCCGCGGGACCTGGGCAGATACTCCTCGACGCAGAGTTCCATCTGCTCGTAGGCGGACCGGTGCATGGCCTTCTCCCAACGTTGCGGTGTGCGCGCGCTGTTGAGGACAACGACGGCGGGGTACGGAGGGGACGCCCCGTACGGGTGACGCGAGGCGTCAGCCGGACCCGACGGGGAACACCCGCCGCACCACGCGTTCCGCCGCCTGTCCGTCGTCGTACGGGCAGAAGCGGCTGCGGAACGCGGCCCGCAGCGCGCTCGCCCCGGGCGAGCGCCACGCACCCGTCCGCAGCACCTCCCGCAGCTCGTCCTCCGTGGTGGCGACGGCCCCCGGGGTGTCGCCGGGGCGGCCTGAGAGGAGATCGACGTAGGTACCGCGTGCCGCACGGTAGGCAGCCCAGTCCGGCGCGTAGGTGATGATCGGGCGGTCCAGGCAGGCGTAGTCGAACATCAGGGACGAGTAGTCGGTGATCAACGCGTCCGCGGCGAGGCAGAGTTCCTCGGTGCTCGGGTGCCCGGTGACGTCGACGACCCCGCCCCCCGCGAGCTGCCCGGCCGAGCGCCCGTAGAAGTAGTGGGCCCGCACCAGCACCACGTACTCCCCGCCCAGCTCACGGGTCAGACGCTCCAGGTCCAGCCGGGGGAGGAAGCCCCGCCGGTAGTCACGGTGGGTCGGTGCGTACAGCAGGACGGTCGCACCGGGGGCGATGCCCAGATCCGCCCGGATCCTGCCGATCCGCTCCGGCGTCGCGGTGAAGAAGACGTCGTTGCGCGGATAGCCGTACGGCAGGTGCTCGTACGAGGAGGGGTAGACGCGCTCCCAGACCTCGGTGGAGTGCGGGTTGGCGGAGAGGCTGTAGTCCCACTGGTCGGTGTGGGCCAGGATGCGTTCGAAACTGACCCCGTTGGTGAGCGCGGGATACGGGTACTGGTCCAGGCCCATGGTCTTCAGCGGGGTCCCGTGATGGGTCTGCAGGTAGATCTGGCCCGGGCGTTTGGTGAAGCCGCCGGGGAAGCTGGAGTTGTTGACGAGGTACGTGGCGGTGGCCATGGCCCGCCAGTACGCGCGCGACCCCTCGATCACGTACGGCACGCCGGGCGGCATCCGGTCACGATGGCGGGAGGAGACGACCCAGACACCGCGGATGTGCGGGACCAGCTCACGGGCCTTGGCGTAGACCGCTGCCGGGTTGCAGGCGACGCCCCTGTTCCAGTAGGCCCCGTAGACCGCGAGGCACGGGTCCAGCGGCCGGTGCAGGTCGGCCCGGTAGGCAGCCCTCATCACCCGGGCGCGCAGCGTCTTCCTGGCCGCGAGCAGCGCGGTCCGCGCCCGGGCGCGGCGGGCGCGGACGGCTTCCCGGGCACGGTGTGCGGCGTACCGTCCGGGGAGCCCGGCGGCACGGAAGAAGGCCGCGCGGTCGGCGGGGGCGATCCGGCCCGGATCGTCGAGTACGGCCCGCAGGTGGGCGGTGCGCGCCGGCAGGACGCGCGGGTCGCCGCCGGTGTCGGCGGCCAGTTGCTCGTAGGCGGTGATGACGGCGAAGTGCCCGCGCCCGGGCAGGGTGTCCGGCGTGCGGGAGCGGCGCAGGCGGTGGCGCACGCAGATCCGGTCGAGGGTGGCGAGGGTGCCCGCGTCCGAGGCGAGGAAGACCGCGCGGTGCACGGGCACGACGTCGTCGTACGGGCCTTCGGTGAAGCGCAGTCCGTGGGCGGTCCAGAAGGCACGGCGGAAGAGCTGGTTGCGGGCTGCGGGAAGGGCGTCCCCCGGAGCCGTCCGGCCCCACCAGTCGAGGCGGTCGTGTCCGAGGACGAGCACATCGGGCTGTCCGGGGGACACCGGGGCGAGGTCGACGGGCTCCTCCGGGGACACCCGTGCGGTGATCTCCCGGGCCGCGCCCGGCAGGAGCAGGTCGTCGCCGTCGAGGAAGAGCAGATAGGCGCCGCGTGCCTCGGCCGCCCCGGCGTCACGGGCGGCGCCCAGGCCCCGGGCGCCCTCGGGTGGCCCCGTGCGCAGCACCCGCACCCGGGGGTCGCGCTCGGCGAACTCCTCCGCGATGGCCAGGCTGCCGTCGGGCGGACCGGCGTCGACGGCGATCAGCTCCCAGCTCCCGTCGGACTGGTCGAGCACGGATTCGATGGCCGCCCTCAGGTGTCCCTGGACGCGGTGGACGGGCATGACGACACTGACGAGCATGGCAGCGGAGCGTAGTGCGCGACGCACACCTTCCGTGACGGACATTCATCCGTTCGGGTCAGCTCCGGTGACCCGGACGGCTCCCCCGGGTTGATCCGTACATGAAGCCACTCCTCAGCGTCGTCGTCCCCGTGCACAACGTCGAGGAGTATGTGGAGGAGTGCCTCGCCTCCCTGGCCGGCCAGTCCCTGGACGCCCTCGAGGTGGTGCTCGTCGACGACGGCTCGACGGACGGCAGCGGCAGGATCGCCGCGGACTTCGCGGCCCGGGACGACCGCTTCCGCTGTGTGCGCCAGGAGAACGCGGGTCTGAGCGCCGCGCGCAACGCGGGTGTCGCCCACACCACTCCCGGCGTTCCGTACCTGGCGTTCGCGGACAGCGACGACGTCGTCGTCCACGACGCCTACGAACGGATGGTCGCGTCCCTGGAGTCGACCGGTTCGGACCTCGCGACGGGCAACGTGTGGCGGCTGAGCGGGCAGGGCAGGCAGCAGGCCTGGCAGTACCGCTGGCTGACCGCCGACCACCTCCGTACGCACGTCACCCGTGACGCGCGGCTGCTGGCCGACCGGGTCGCCTGGAACAAGGTGTTCCGGCGCTCCTTCTGGGACCGGCACGCCTTCACCTTCCCGGTGGGCAAGCTCTACGAGGACGCTCCCGTGATGATCCCGGCGCACTACCTCGCCACGGCGGTGGACGTGCTCCAGGACCACGTCTACCATTGGCGCGTCCGGGAGGGGTCGATCACCCGGCGGCGCACGGACGTGCGGGGCGTGCGGGACCGCATCGCGGCCTGTGAGCAGGTCAGCGCCTTCCTGGCGGACCGCGACCCGGCCCAGCAGCGGCTGTACGACGCGTCCTGCCTGCGCGACGACTTCGTCTACTTCCTGGAGGGCCTGCCGATGGGCGGCCCCTCCTACCGCGCGGCGTTCATGGCGGATGCGGGCGCCTTCCTGGACCGGGCTGCCGACACCGCGCCGGACGGGCTGCCGGCCGAGGCCCGCCTCAGGTGGCAGCTCGTGCGTGAGCGGAGGCTGGAGGAGCTGCTGGCCGTCCTCTCCTTCGAACGGGCCAACGGGACAGGGACGTTCGCCGTCGAAGGGCTCCCGGGCCGGCGGCGGGCGGCGCACCCTGCCGTCGCGGGCGCCCCGGGCACCGGCGTACGGCTCGGCCGGGGCGATCTCCCCGCCGTGGCACGGCTGGTGGAGTCGTCCTGGGGCGAGGACGGGAAGCTGAGGCTGCGCGGGTACGCGTACATCCGCAACCTCCCGGCGCGGGCGGCCCGCCACTCGCTCAAGGCAGGGCTGGTGCGGGAGGCGGAGGGCAGGGGGCTGCGGCCCGTGCCCGTACGCACGATCCGGATGCCCCGGGCCACCGCCGACTCGGGGCAGGAGCTGCACTGCTACGACCACGCGGGCTTCGAGATGGTCCTGGACCCGGAACGCCTCGGACCGGGCAGCTGGCTGGTGGGCGTGGTGGTGGCCGGACACGGTGTCGTCCGGCGGGCGGCCCTGCGCGCGGTGGAGGCCGCCGCCGCCCAGCCGCTGGTCCACGAACTGGCCGGCGGGCGGCGCGCGGTGCTCGGCTACCGCGGCGGCCGGCTCGAACTGACCGTCGAACGGCTGCCCGCCCTGGCCGTCGCCCACGACGGCGGGTCCGGCGGGACCCTGGAGCTGACCGGCCGGCTGTACACCGGCGCCCGGCCGACGGCCCTGGTGCTGACCCGCGACGGGTCGGCGGAGCACACCTGCCCGGTGCGTTTCGAAGAGGACGGCGGGCCGCACGGGCACGGCGGGGGACACGCCGGGGGCGACGACCATGGGGACGGCGCGGAGCACGGCGGCGGTGGGCGGTTCACCGTACGGATTCCGCTGGCGGAACTCGCGGCCGACCCGGTCGCCCCGGTCGCCGCGCCCGTCGACGCGGGGCCGGATACACGGTGGCGGGCCCTGCTCCTGACCGGCGGCGCCCGCGTCCCGCTCGCCGCCGCTCCGGACCTGCCGCCGCCGGCACTGGCGGACGCGGCGGGCCGGCTCGTCGTGGAGGTGACCGGCCACCCGCTCGCGGATCGCGCCGAACCCGCGCGGGAGGGTGCGCTGCGTATCGGCGGGACGCTCGCCGTGGCGGAGGCGGGCCACGGCGCACCCGGTGGACTCGTCCTCCGGCACAGCACCCTGGGTGAGACCGTGACCGTCCCCCTGGAACGGCGGGAGGGACGGTTCGCCGCCCTGCTCACCCTTCCGCCCCGCGAGGGCGACTGGGAGGTGCTCCTGGACGGTCTGGCCGTACGGGTGACGGCGGCGCTCGCCGCGCAGTTCCCGGCCCGCCCCGAGGGCGCCGCGTTCCGCGTCGACCGCCGGCACGGCGACCGGCTGACCGTGCGGGCCGATCCGGTGCTCGGCGACGCCGAGCGGGGCGCGTACCGGCAGGGCCTCCTGCGCACGGCGCACCACCCGGCACAGCGCCGGCTCCCCCTCCGTGACGTCGTCCTCTACACGGGCCTCCACCCGGGGCTCCCCGCGGGAGGCGGCTCCCCGCGGGCCGTCCACGCCGAGCTCGTGCGCCGGAGCACCGAGGCCGGGCACCTCTGGGTGACCGACGGGTCGGCGGGCTCCGCCGCCCAGGTCCCGCCGGCCGCCGTACCCGTGGTGGCGTACAGCACCGCCTGGTACGACGCACTGGCGCGCGCCCGCCGTATCGTCGCCGGGGGCGCGCTGCCCGCGTGGTTCGAACGGCGGCCCGGTCAGACGGTCGTGCAGACCTGGCACGGCACACCGCTCGGCCGCTTCGGCCTGGACCTCGCCGACTCGCTGTACGCCGACCACCAGGACCTCGCGTCGCTGGCGCACCGCTCGGCCCAGTGGTCGGTCCTCGTCTCCCCCAGCGGCTTCGCCACCCCGCACCTGCGCCGCGCCCTGGCCTACGGCGGTGAGGTGCTGGAGGCGGGCTCCCCGACCGTCGACCTGCTCCTCGCGCCCGGCCGGGACAAGACGGCCGAGCGGGTACGCCGTCGGCTGGGCGTTCCGGACGGGCACCGTGTGGTGCTGTACGCGCCGACGTACCGCGACCACCTCGCCCACGCGCCGGGCAGCGCCGCGGACGGTTCGCCCCGGCTGTACCGATGGGAGCAGGCCCTCGATCTGCGCGCCCTGGCACGGGGGCTCGACGACCGCACCACGGTGCTCGTCCGCAGGCACCCGCAGGTGACGGGCGGCGTGCCGCAGGGACCGGCCCTGCGCGACGTGTCGGCGCACCCGGACGCCGCCGAGCTGCTGCTGATCGCCGACGTCCTCGTCACCGACTACTCCGGCCTGGTGTTCGACTTCGTCCACACCGGCCGGCCGGTGCTCTTCCACACCTACGACCTGGAGCACTACCGCGACACCGTGCGCGGGTTCTGCCTGGACTTCGAGGCCCGGGCCCCCGGGCCCCTGCTCGCCACCACGGACGACGTCGTGCGGGCCCTGCGTGCGCCCGGGGCGTGGGCGGACGCCCACCCGGGCGCGTACGAGACCTTCCGGCGGGAGTTCTGCGACCTCGACGACGGCGGGGCGGCACGCCGCGTCGCGGACCGGCTCCTCGCCGGCTGAACCCGCCCGGCTCCCCCGGTCCGGTGGCTCAGCCCTTGAGCGCCCGGACCGCCGAGGCGGCCAGGTCGTCCAGGTACCCCTTGGGGAGACCGCCGCGCACCACCACGAGACGCCAGTAGAGCGGCCCGACGATCAGGTCCAGCGCCCGGTCCGGATCACTGCCCTCGGGCAGTTCGCCCCGGGCCACCGCCGCCCTCACGACCACGGCGGCCACCCCCTGCTGCTGGTCCAGCAGGGCGGCCTTGATGGCGTCGGAGATCTCCGGGCTGCGTGCCGCCTCGACCAGCAGGTCGGGGATGACCTGCGAGGCGACGGGGTGGCGCAGGGCGTACGCGGCCAGTTCGAGGACCGCGCGCACGTCTCCGTACAGCGAACCGGTCGCCGGGGCCGGCATGCCCTGGGCCGCGACGGCGGCGACCAGGTCGAGGACGAGGTGCAGCTTGGACTTCCAGCGGCGGTAGACGGCGGTCTTGCCGACGCCCGCGCGCCGCGCGATGCCCTCGATCGACATCCGCGCGAAGCCCACTGCGGCCAGTTCGTCGAAGACGGCGCCCCGGATCGCGTCGGTCACGTCCTCGCGCAGCACCGCGGCGCCTGCCGGGGTTCGGCGCCCGGTCCGCCGTTCGCTGGTCATGGCCCGAATGATAGACCGTAACGACGAAACGGTTGCGTTGCGACGCACAAACGTCCTACTGTCAGCGTGGCGACGATACGGTGCCGTCCCGTCCGTGGAGGCACGTCCGCACCGTTCGCCCTGTTCCTCACGCCCCCCGTCGAAAGCGATCACGGTGAGCCAGACAGCAGCACCGCCGGCCCCGGTGGACCCCGCCTCCCCCACCCTCCTCCCGGTGTACGAACCCGGCGAGCTGGCCGCGCTCGCCGCCCGGCACGGCCTGACCGTCAGCGGGGCCCGGCCCTCACTCACGGAGTACGTCCGGCAGCTGTGGGGGCGCAGGCACTTCATCACCGCGTTCGCCACCGCCAAGCTGACCGCCCAGTACAGCCAGGCGAAGCTCGGCCAGATATGGCAGATCATGACCCCGCTGCTGAACGCGACGGTCTACTACTTCATCTTCGGTGTCCTGATGAACACCAAGCACGGAGTCCCCGACTACGTGCCCTTCCTCGTCACCGGTGTCTTCATCTGGACCTTCACCGCCAGCTCGATCACGGCCGGCACCCGGGCCATCAGCGGCAACACCGGACTCGTCCGCGCCCTGCACTTCCCGCGCGCGTCCCTGCCGATCGCCCTGGCCCTGCAGCAGCTCCAGCAGCTGATGTTCTCGCTGGGCGCGCTCTTCCTGATCCTGCTCGCCTTCGGCCAGTACCCGCAGCCCTCCTGGCTCCTGGCTGTCCCGGCCCTCACCCTGCAGGCGATGTTCAACACCGGGGTGTCCATGGTCGTGGCGCGACTGGCCGCCAAGACCCCCGACATCGCCCAGCTGATGCCGTTCGTCCTGCGCACGTGGATGTACGCGTCGGGCGTGATGTGGAGCCTCGACACCCTGCTCACGACGGACAGGGTCCCGCGCCTCGTCCTGGTGGCACTGGAGTGCAACCCGGCCGCCGTCTACATCGACCTGATGCGGTACGCGCTGATCGACAGCTTCACCCGGGAACAGATGCCCCCGCACGTGTGGGCCGTCGCGGCGGGCTGGGCGCTCGTCTGCGGGATCGGCGGTTTCGTGTACTTCTGGAAGGCCGAGGAGCGTTACGGACGTGGCTGACACCCCTACTCCCGGAGGGCCGCTGAGCGTCACGGACGTGGCCGGCACCCCCGGCACGCGCGTACCCACCGTCGTCGTGGACGACGTCCACATCACCTACACCGTCAACGGCGCGCGCACCGGGCGGGGCAGCGCCACCTCGGCCCTGAACCGGATCGTCTCGCGCCGGCAGCCACGGGGCGCCCGGCAGGTGCACGCCGTCAAGGGCGTCAGCTTCGCCGCGTACAAGGGCGAGGCCATCGGTCTGATCGGCTCCAACGGATCCGGCAAGTCCACGCTCCTCAAGGCGATCGCCGGGCTGCTGCCCCCTTCCCGGGGCCGCGTCCACACCCAGGGCCAGCCCTCGCTCCTGGGCGTGAACGCCGCACTGATGAGCGACCTGACCGGGGAACGCAACGTCGTCCTCGGTGGCCTGGCCATGGGCATGACGCGCGAACAGATCCGCGAGCGCTACCAGTCCATCGTCGACTTCTCCGGCATCAACGAGAAGGGCGACTTCATCACCCTCCCGATGCGCACGTACTCCTCGGGCATGGGCGCCCGGCTGCGCTTCTCCATCGCGGCCGCCAAGAGCCACGACGTGCTGCTCATCGACGAGGCGCTCTCCACCGGCGACGCGAAGTTCCAGCGGCGCAGCAAGGACCGGATCATGGAGCTCCGCAAGGAGGCCGGAACGGTGTTCCTGGTCAGCCACAGCAACAGGTCGATCACCGAGACCTGCGACCGGGCGCTCTGGCTGGAGGCCGGCACGCTGCGGATGGACGGCCCCGCCGACGAGGTCGTGGCGGCGTACGAGAAGTTCACCGCGCCCTCCAAGCCCCGGAAGTGACGAGACCGCCGGACGGGCCCCTTCGGCCCGTCCGGCGGTCTCGTCCGCAGGCGGCCCCGGGGCCGCCTCGGATCACGCGTGCGTGCGCAGCAGTGTCCGCATCGTCCGCATGGCCACCGACAGGTTGGCCAGGTCGAAGGCGTCCGAGCTCTGGATCTCCTCCAGGGTGGAGCGCGACCGCGTCAGGATCGCCGCGTTCTTCTCCTCCCAGGCCGCGAACCGCTCCTCGGGCGTCGAGGAACCGTTGCCGACGGACAGCACGTCCGACGTCAGCGCGGCGTGCGCCGCGTACAGGTCCTCACGGATGGAGGCGCGGGCCATGGACTGCCAGCGGTCGGCCCGCGGCAGCTCGATGATCCGGTCCATCAGCTGGGTGATGCCCAGCCGGTCGCCGAGGTCGTAGTAGACCGCGGCCACGGCCAGCGGGTCCTTGCCCGTACGGTCCGCGATGGCCACGATGTCCAGCGTCGGGAAGGCCGACGAGAATCCGGCGACCCGCACCGCCAGTTCCTCGGGAACCCCCACCGAGGTGAGTTCGTCGAGGATCGACCGGTACCACTCCAGGTCGGCGCCCCTGAGCAGCTGGGGCAGTTCGTTCCAGACCTTCTCGACCCCCTCGCCGAAGAACGCGACGGTCTCAGCGATCTCGACCGGCTGCGGCCTGTTGCCGAGCAGCCACCGTGATCCGCGCTCCACCAGCCGGCGCGAGTGCAGCCGGATGCGGGTCTGCACATCGGCGGCCACCTGGTTGTCGAGGGCCTCGACGGCGTCCCACACCCCGGAGAGCCCGAAGATCTCCCGGGCGGCGAACTGCGCCCGCACGATCTCCTCGAGCGATGCGCCCGTCTCCTCCCGCAGCCGGTGCAGGAACGTCGAACCGCCGCTGTTGACCGTGTCGTTGACCAGCACGGTCGTGATGATCTCGCGGCGCAGGGCGTGTCCGTCGACCGCTTCGGGGAAGGCCGCGCTCAGCTGCTTCGGGAAGTACGCGTGCACCAGCTTCTGCAGATACGGGTCGTCCGGCAGGCTGGTGGAGATCAGCTCGTCGGCCGTCGTGATCTTGGTGTAGGCGATCAGCACGGCCAGCTCGGGCTGGCTGAGCCCCTTGCCGTGGTTCAGCAGCTCGCGGATCTGCCGGTCGTTGGGCAGGAACTCCAGCGCCCGGTCCAGGTGGCCGTCACGACCGAGCCTGCGCATGAAGCGCTGGTGGGCGTGGAGCAGCGACGGCGCCTGCGCGTAGGCGTTGGCGAGCGCCACGTTCTGCGCGTAGTTGTTCCGCAGCACGAGCTGTCCGACCTCGTCGGTCATCTCGGCGAGAACCTTGTTGCGCTGCTTGACGGTCATGTCGCCGTCCCGCACGAGGCCGTTCAGCAGGATCTTGATGTTCACCTCGTGGTCGGAGGTGTCCACACCGGCGCTGTTGTCGATGGCGTCGGTGTTGATCCGGCCACCGGCCCGGGCGAACTCGATGCGGCCGAGCTGCGTGGCCCCGAGGTTTCCGCCCTCACCGACGACCCGGGCCCGCAGGTCCTCGCCGTTGACCCGGATCGCGTCGTTGGCCTTGTCGCCGACATCGGCGTTCGACTCGGCGGACGACTTGATGTACGTGCCGATGCCGCCGTTCCACAGGAGGTCGACCGACGCCTTCAGGATGTTCTGCATCAGCTCGGCGGGGGTCATCTTCGTGACCGTGGACTCGATGCCGAGCGCCTCACGGATGTGCGCGTTGATCGGGATCGACTTCGCCGAGCGCGGGTGGACACCGCCGCCCGCGGAGAGCAGCTTCGTGTCGTAGTCCGCCCAGGAGCTGCGCGGCAGCTCGAACAGCCGGCGCCGCTCCGCGTAGGAGGTGGCGGCGTCGGGGTTCGGGTCGATGAAGATGTGCCGGTGGTCGAAGGCGGCGACCAGCCGGATGTGCTCGGAGAGCAGCATGCCGTTGCCGAACACGTCACCGGACATGTCGCCGACACCGACGACGGTGAAGTCCTCGGTCTGGGTGTCGCGCCCCAGCTCACGGAAGTGCCGCTTGACGGACTCCCAGGCGCCGCGGGCGGTGATGCCCATGCCCTTGTGGTCGTATCCGGCGGAACCGCCGGAGGCGAAGGCGTCGCCGAGCCAGAAGCCGTAGGCCTCGGCGACCTCGTTGGCGATGTCGGAGAAGCTCGCGGTGCCCTTGTCGGCCGCGACGACGAGGTAGGTGTCGTCCTCGTCGTGGCGGACGACGTCGGCCGGCGGCACGACCTCGCCCGTCACCATGTTGTCGGTGATGTCGAGCAGTGCCGAGATGAACGTCTTGTAGGAGGCGATGCCCTCGGCGAGCCAGGCGTCGCGGTCGACGGCCGGGTCCGGGAGCTGCTTGGCGACGAAGCCGCCCTTGGCGCCGACCGGCACGATCACGGTGTTCTTGACCATCTGCGCCTTGACCAGGCCGAGGATCTCCGTACGGAAGTCCTCCCGCCGGTCCGACCAGCGCAGACCGCCGCGGGCGACCTTGCCGAAGCGCAGGTGGACGCCTTCCACGCGCGGCGAGTAGACCCAGATCTCGTACGCCGGGCGGGGCGCGGGCAGGTCGGGAATGGCCTGCGGGTCGAACTTCATCGAGATGTAGGAGTGCGGCGTGCCGTCCCCGTCGGCGCTCTGGAAGAAGTTGGTCCGCAGCGTGGCCTTGATGACGGTGAGGAAGGACCGCAGGATCCGGTCCTCGTCGAGCGAGGCCACTTGGTCCAGGGCCCCGTCCAGCTCCTCGAGCAGCCCGTCGGTCAGCTCCGTACCGGCCTTCTGCCGGCTCGGCGACATCCGGGCCTCGAACAGGGAGACCAGCAGCCGGGTGGTGTGGACGTTGTTGCGGAGGGTGTCCTCCATGTAGTCCTGGCTGAACGTCGAGCCCGCCTGCCGCAGGTACTTCGCGTAGGCGCGCAGGACCATGGCCTGGCGCCAGTCCAGCCCCGCGCCCAGCACGAGCGCGTTGAAGCCGTCGTTCTCCGCCCGGCCGGTCCAGACGGCCGCGAAGGCCTCCTGGAAACGCTCCCGGGCGTCGTCGGCGAGGTAGTCGCCGCTGCTGGCGACCGTCGGCATCCGCAGCCCGAAGTCGTAGACCCAGGCGTGCGTGCGGTCGGCGCAGCGCAGCTCGTACGGGCGCTCGTCGACGACCTCGACGCCGAGGCGCTGGAGGGCCGGCAGGACCGCGGAGAGGGAGACCTGCTCACCGGTCCGGTAGATCTTGAAGCGGCGCTCACCGGCAGCGGCGTCGACGGGCTCGTACAGGCTGAGCGAGAAGTCCCTCGCGTCGCTCTTGAGCGCTTCGAGGTGCACCAGGTCGGACACCGCGGCGCGCGGCGAGTGGTCGGCCTTGTAGCCCTCGGGGAAGGAGTGCCCGTACCGGCGCATCAGCTCGGCGGCGCGCTCCTCGCCCAGCTCGGCGTTGAGCGCCTCCTGGAAGCCGTCGGACCAGGACCGGGCGGCCTCGACGAGACGTGTCTCGATGCGGTCCGCGTCGGCGTCGGTGAGGTGCGAGAGCTCGGTGCCCGGCGGGACCCGCACGACGAAGTGCAGCCGGGAGAGGATCGACTCCGTGTTCCAGGCGGTGAAGTCGACGCTGGTGCCGCCCAGTTCCTCCTTCAGGATGTCGATCAGGCGGAGCCTCACCCCGGTGGTGTAGCGGTCCCGCGGCAGGTACACGAGGGCGGAGTAGTAGCGCCCGTACTCGTCCTGGCGCAGGTACAGCCGCAGCCGGCGGCGCTCCTGGAGGTACAGCACCGACGTCACGATGGACCGCAGCTGGTCGACGGGCGTCTGGAAGAGCTCGTCGCGCGGGTAGGTCTCGAGGATCTGCAGCAGGTCGCGGCCGTCGTGGCTGTGCGGCGTGAAGCCCGCACCCTCCAGCACCTCGGCGACCTTGCGGCGCACCACGGGCACCCGGCGTACGGACTCGGTGTAGGCGGCGGAGGAGAACAGGCCGAGGAAGCGCCGCTCGCCGATGACGTTGCCGTCGGCGTCGAACTTCTTCACGCCGACGTAGTCGAGGTAGCTGGGGCGGTGCACGGTCGCCCGGCTGTTCGCCTTCGTCAGCACGAGCAGCCTGTGCTCCCGGGCCTTCGCGCGTACGTCGGCGGGCAGCCGGTCGAACGACGGGCTCACCGGATGCGCCTCGTCCTCGCTGTGGTGCGGGTCGGAGCGCAGGATGCCGAGGCCGGTGCCGGGCACCGCCGTCAGCGCGTCGGACTCCCTGAGTTCGTACTCGCGGTAGCCGAGGAAGGTGAAGTGGTCGGCGGCGAGCCAGCGCAGCAGTTCACGGGCCTCCTCGACCTCCTCGTCGCCGAGTTCGTCGAGCGGCTCGGCGGGAAGGTCGTCGGCGATCCGCAGGGCGGCTTCGCGCATCTTCTCCCAGTCCTCGACGGTCTCCCGCACGTCGGACAGGACGCGCAGCAGATCGGCGGTGATCTGCTTGAGGTCGGCGCGGTCCGTCTCCCGGTCGATCTCGACGTGGATCCACGACTCGACGAGCGCGTCGTGCGGCAGCTCGGCCCGGACCTCCTTGCGGCCCTTGGCCCGCTCGGCGCGGTTGCCCCCGGGCCTGTCGTCGGCGAGGACCTCGATGAGCCTGCCGGTGACGTCACGGCGCACGATGACCTGCGGGTGGATCACCAGATGGATGCCGCGACCCTGCCGGGACAGCTCATTGGTGACCGAGTCGACCAGGAACGGCATGTCGTCGGTGACGACCTCGACGACGGAGTGGCTGCACGTCCAGCCGTTCTCCTCGACGGTCGGGGTGTGCACCCGGACGTTCGCGGTGCCCTGCGGGCGGTTCTCGGCGAGGCGGAAATGGGAGGAAGCGGCACCGAAGACATCGACCGGATCGCGGTCGGTGACATCCTCCGGAGCGGTGTGCAGGTAGTAGCGCTGGAGATAGGCGAGCAGCATGTCGTGGCCCGACCGCTCACTCCGGTCCGCCCCCGTGCCCTCCTCGGCAGGGAGCACCCGGGGAATACCTCCCGGGCCACCGACACCACCGCCCGGACTGTTGTCAGCTACCCGGGCCGCCCGTTCGAGCAGCTCGGCCTTGGCTTCGTCCAGCTTGGTCTGCATGTCCTCTGGCTCCTGTCGCGCGCCGTTGCGTGACGTAGGTGTAAAAGACGACGTACCGCCACGACACGGGGTTACCGGTCTCGGTCGACGCTATGCCGCCATGGGAGATACCCGGGGCCATATTGGCCATTTTTGGCAGAAGGCCCGGGGTGCGGAGATCGCGGATCGCCCGGGTGCGGTGGCACTCCGGGCGCAGGCCGGGGGCTTCGCTGCCCCCGAGGCGTATCGCGCTGATCACGGCACAAGGCTATCTCTCCCGCACCCGCAACCGTCATGGGCCGTATATGTACAAAAGAAGACCCCGAACTTTGACACTCTGGACATCGCGCCGGGGGTCCCGGACCGTCACGACGGACGCACGCGCTCGTTGGTCCGCCGTCGACGCGCTCCCGGCCGCAGCGCGCCCCCGCGCTCGCCGCTGCGCCTCGATGCGCTCGACGCGTCTTCGGGCGGCCGCTGTCAGCCCGCCCGCAGGCCGCGGCGTCAGTCCGCCCGCAGGCCGCGCGGTCAGGCCACCTGCGGGCCGCGCCGTCAGTCCACCATGCGTTCCGCCAGGGCGACGGCTTCGGCGAGCGTGTCGACCACGGGGACCCCCGCCGCCTCCAGGCTGCCGCGGCTGTGCGAACCGCCGGTGTAGAGCACCGCGCGCGCCCCGACATGCGCGGCGGCCACGGCGTCGTCCACCGCGTCGCCGATGACGACCGCGTGCTCGGGGGCTATGCGGGCCGTCCCCTCCAGCGCCGTCAGCACCTCGAAGTGGCGCTCCATGTGCTCCGCCTTGCTGCCGCCGGAGGGACCCGTGCGGCCGTCCACGCGGACGAAATGCCGCTCGATGCCGTACCCCCGGACCACGGGGACCAGGTGTTCGTGGCCGTACATGCTCAGCAGCGACTGACTGCGGCCCGCCAGGCTCCACCGCGACAGCAGCTCCTCGACCCCCGCGGTCAGCACGCAGGTGGACCGCCGTTCGGTGTAATGACGGTGGAAGATGCCGTCCATACGCTCCCACTCGGCGTCCGTGGGCAGCCGTCCGAGCAGCCGCTCGTAGAACCTGGGGATCGGTACGCAGTACATCTCGCGGTACTGCTCGAGCGTGAGAGGCGCCAGGTCGAGCTCCGCGAACGCGGCGTTCGTCGCCCCGAGGACCGCGTGGACGTCGTCGAGCAGTGTGCCGTTCCAGTCCCAGACCAGATGTGTGTGGTGCTTCCCCGGTGTCGCCATAGGTAGAAAATACTCGCCGGGTAGGACAGTCCACCGGCCCGGCCGGTGCCCGGCCGTTCGGTGCCGGGCCCGTCAGCTCCCGGCCCCCGGCAGCCCCCGCTCAGCCGATCAGGCCGGGGATCTCCTGGATCCCGAACCACAGCAGCTCGTGGTCCTCCGCGCCGTCCACGGTGAACTGCGCGTCGTCGTCCCCGAGGTCCGCCGCGCCCAGCGCCGCCGCTGCCGCCGCGACGTCCTTCTCGGCGTCGTCGGAGTCCACATGCACGGCGGCGGCCTTCGACAGCGCCACGGCTTCCGCGATGCGCACCTCACCGAGGGACGAAGCGTCCAGGACGTGATCCGGATCGGCGACCGCCGCCCCGTCCGCCACGTCGACGGCGACGACGACCCGCCGCCTCGGCTCGTCCGGCTTTGCGGCGATCAGGCGCAGAGAAGCCGACGCGGCCCGGTTGAGCGCGGCGTACTCCAGCTCCTCGATGTCGTCGGAGACGTACCACTCGCGCAGTCCGGGGGTCACCGCGTAGGCGGTCAGCGGGCCCGGGCCGAGCCGGCCCACGCTGTGCGCCTCGGCAAGACCGGAGAGGGTCAGGGGGACGTACACACGCATGGATGACCGCTTTCGTAGTCGATGACGCCCTCAGGATACGTGGGAGGTCCCCCATCGGGGTCGGCGAGCTACCCCCCGCTGTCCACCCGGCAACGGCCGTCACCCCCGTCGACGCCGTGCGGCGCGGGGCCCGCCACCCGGATAGGTGAATCGAGCGGGGCTCCCGTACGGCCCCTCCGCGGCTTGCGGCACCCTCGGCCGGACCCGTAGAAGATGCCCAGCAGAAAGTTACCGCCCGGTATTCTCCGGGCGCCGGACAGCAGCCACGGGGGCTACACACATGAACACGGACAGGACGAGGCCGGCCGGACGACGGGACAGCAGCAGGCCGGGCACCGTACCGCCGCAGCGGACGCAGCGGCCCCGGCACGCGCTGCGCCCGCACCAGTGGTTCGCGGAACGCCTCCTCGCGGTCCTCAGCGGCCAGCGCCCGGTGCACTGGATGCTCGGCCACACCATCGGGGAGGCCTACGACCAGCTCGCCGAACTCGCGCCGAGCGCACCGCTCGGTGCGGGGTACCGCCGGCCGGTCGTACGCACCTGCCACGGCGTCCAGCCCGCCACCGGCGTGGTCGAAGCCTTCGCCAGCATCGCGACGGGCGAACAGATCCGCGCCCTGGCCTTCCGCCTGGAACAGGGGCGCGACCTGCGCTGGCGCTGCGCGGCGGTCGACCTCGGCGGCGAACGCCTGCCTGCGGTGAGATAGCCCTCCCCCGGGGCCGCCACGGCCGTCCCGGCGCCTTCCTGGGCCCGCGCAGGCCCCGCCCTCCCACCCGGGTCCCCTGCCTGCGGGCCAGGGACCGAGGAATCCCCAGGCCGTCCTCACCCTCCGGAAGGGTGCGGAAACGGGTCTGGGCCGGAACACCCCGCGGTGCCCCGGCCCAGACCCGTTCGAAGCGCTGCGCGCTACTTCTTGCGGCGACGCCCGCCGCCACCGCTCTTCTGCGCCTTGCGGCGCTCCGCACGCGTCATCCCGTCACCGTCGGGACGGCCGGCGTCACCGTCACCGCTGGCGAAGTCGCCCTCGACGACGCCGCCCTCCCCGTCCACCGTGGGAGCGGAGAAGTGCAGCCGGTCGGGCCGCTGGGGGGCGTCGAGGCCCTTGGCACGGATCTCCGGACGGCCGCCGCCGGCCGCCATGTCCTGCTTCTCCAGGGAGGGCCGCTCCGCCGCGTCCTGCACCGGAACCTCCTCGACCTGCTGCTCGACCTGCACCTCCAGGTTGAACAGGTAGCCGACGGACTCCTCCTTGATGCCCTCCATCATGGCGTTGAACATGTCGAAGCCCTCGCGCTGGTACTCGACCAGCGGGTCCTTCTGCGCCATGGCCCGCAGGCCGATGCCCTCCTGGAGGTAGTCCATCTCGTAGAGGTGTTCACGCCACTTGCGGTCGAGGACGGACAGCACCACGCGCCGCTCCAGCTCACGCATGATCTCCGAGCCGAGCGTCTTCTCGCGCTCCTCGTACTGCTCGTGGATGTCGTCCTTGACGGACTCCGCGATGAAGTCGGCCGTGACCCCGGCCAGGTCACCCGCGGCCTCCTCGAGCTCGGCGACCGTGACCTTCACCGGGTAGAGCTGCTTGAAGGCGCCCCACAGCCGGTCCAGGTCCCATTCCTCGGCGAAGCCCTCGGCCGTCTCCTGGCGGATGTAGTCGTCGATCGTGTCGTCCATGAAGTGGCGGATCTGGTCCTGCAGATCCTCGCCCTCCAGGACACGACGACGCTCGCCGTAGATGACCTCGCGCTGCCGGTTGAGCACCTCGTCGTACTTCAGGACGTTCTTGCGCGTCTCGAAGTTCTGCTGCTCGACCTGGGACTGCGCGGAAGCGATCGCGCGGGTCACCATCTTGTTCTCGATGGGCACGTCGTCGGGGACGTTCGCCATCGACATGACGCGCTCGACCATCTGCGCCTTGAACAGGCGCATCAGGTCGTCACCCAGCGAGAGGTAGAAGCGGGACTCACCCGGGTCGCCCTGGCGGCCGGAACGGCCGCGCAGCTGGTTGTCGATACGCCGCGACTCGTGCCGCTCCGTGCCCAGCACGTACAGCCCGCCGAGCTCCTTGACCTCTTCGAACTCGGCCTTCACGGCCTGCTCGGCCCTCTCCAGTGCGGCGGGCAGAGCGGCCGCCCACTCCTCGACGTGCTCGACAGGGTCGAGACCGCGCTGCCGCAGCTCCGCCTCGGCGAGGTCGTCCGGATTGCCGCCGAGCTTGATGTCGGTGCCTCGGCCCGCCATGTTCGTGGCGACCGTGACCGCGCCCTTGCGGCCGGCCTGGGCGACGATCGTCGCCTCACGGTCGTGCTGCTTGGCGTTGAGGACCTCGTGCTGGACACCGCGCTTGGAGAGCTGCTGCGAGAGGTACTCGGACTTCTCGACCGAGGTCGTGCCGACCAGGATCGGCTGCCCCTTCTCGTGCTTCTCCGCGATGTCGTCGACGACCGCGGCGAACTTCGCGACCTCGGTGCGGTAGATCAGGTCCGACTGGTCGGCCCGGACCATCGGCCGGTTCGTCGGGATCGGCACGACGCCCAGCTTGTAGATCTGGTGGAACTCCGCCGCCTCGGTCATCGCCGTGCCGGTCATGCCCGAGAGCTTGTCGTACAGGCGGAAGAAGTTCTGCAGGGTGATCGTGGCGAGCGTCTGGTTCTCGTCCTTGATGTCCACCCCTTCCTTCGCCTCGATCGCCTGGTGCATGCCCTCGTTGTAGCGGCGGCCGGCGAGGATGCGGCCGGTGTGCTCGTCGACGATCATGACTTCGCCGTCGATGACGACGTAGTCCTTGTCCTTCTTGAAGAGCTCCTTGGCCTTGATCGCGTTGTTGAGGTAACCGACGAGCGGGGTGTTCACCGACTCGTAGAGGTTGTCGATCCCCAGCCAGTCCTCGACCTTGGCGACACCGGGCTCGTGGATCGCCACGGTCCGCTTCTTCTCGTCGACCTCGTAGTCGCCGGTCTCCTCGATGCCCTTCAGCGGGTTGCCCGGCTCACCCCTGGTGAGACGCGTGACCAGCTTCGCGAAGTCGCCGTACCACTTGGTGGCCTGGTCGGCGGGGCCGGAGATGATCAGCGGCGTACGCGCCTCGTCGACGAGGATCGAGTCGACCTCGTCGACGATGGCGAAGTTGTGGCCGCGCTGGACGAGCTCGTCCTGGGACCACGCCATGTTGTCGCGGAGGTAGTCGAAGCCGAACTCGTTGTTCGTGCCGTACGTGATGTCACAGGCGTACTGCGCACGGCGCTGCGCCGGCGTCATGTTGGCGAGGATGCAGCCGACCTCGAGACCGAGGAACTTGTGGACGCGCCCCATCATCTCGGAGTCGCGCTCGGCGAGGTAGTCGTTGACCGTGATCAGGTGCACGCCCTTGCCGGACAGCGCGTTGAGATACGCCGGCAGCGTACCGACGAGGGTCTTGCCCTCACCGGTCTTCATCTCGGCCACGTAGCCGAGGTGCAGGGCGGCGCCACCCATCATCTGGACGTCGTAGTGGCGCTGTCCGAGGACACGCTTGGCGGCCTCACGGACGGTCGCGAAGGCTTCGGGAAGCAGGTCGTCCAGGCTCTCGCCGTCCGCGTACCGTTCCTTGTACTCGTCGGTGAGCGCCCGCAGCTCGGCGTCGGAGAGGTTGACGAAGTCCTCTTCGATGGAGCTGACCTGGTCCGCGATGCGGTGCAGTTTGCGCAGGATCTTGCCTTCGCCTGCACGCATGAGCTTGTTGAAGACGGACACTGAGGCTGGTCTCCTTGCCGGTCGGGCCTGGCACTGGGTCGTGTTATGGACTCTGGCGCGGGCACGGCAGGTGGACCCCACCGCAACGGCCATCGTAAGCGAGGACCCCGCCGCGCCGGGAGGGCTGCTGCCGCGTTGACCTCGCCGCACCCTCCCTGGACAACGGCCGGAGGGTGCGGAAGGTGCCGGGAAGCCGGGAAAGAGCTCGCATCACGGGTGGCGGATCACCACAATTCCCGCATGGAACCGATCACCCTCACCACCGAGCGCCTGCTCCTGCGGCCCTTCTCCCCCCAGGACGCGGACGAGGTGTACACCGCCTGCCAGAACCCGGACATCCAGCGCTGGACGGTGGTCCCCTCCCCGTACACCCGTGCCGACGCGGAGCTGTTCACCCGCGAACTGTCCCCCCGGGGCTGGCAAGACGGCACGTCGTACGACTTCGCCGTGGTGGCCCGGGACGGCGGGCAGCTCACCGGCGCACTCGGCGTCAACGCCCGCAGCCTGCCGGGCACCTACGAGGTGGGCTTCTGGACGGCCGAGGAGCACCGTGGCCGGGGCTTCACGACGGAGGCGGTGCTCGCCGCCGCCCGGTGGGCGTTCACCGCCCTCGCGGCCGACCGGCTCGAGTGGCGGGCCGAGATCGGCAACGCACCGTCCCGGGCCGTCGCACTGCGTGCGGGCTTCCGCATGGAGGGGGAGCAGCGGTCGGCCCTGCTCAACAAGGGGATACGGCGCGACACCTGGGCCGGGGCTCTGATCCCCGCCGACCTGGGGCTGCCCGGCACCCACCCGTATCTGCCGGCGCCCGGTGTCAGTGGGGCCCTCTAGTGTTCGATCCATGACGCCTGTGCCGCTGCCCGTACTGGAACTCTCCGCCGATCAGGCACGCCGGATGGCCCTGCGTGCGCAGGGCTTGCTGGGGGCGCCGGACCGCCGGGGCGGGGCGCCCGGAGTCCTGCGCCGTCTCGGGGCCGTCCAGCTCGACACGATCTCGGTCCTCGCCCGGTCGCACGAGCTCGTTCCCTACGCCCGGCTCGGCGCGGTCGGCCGCCGCACCGTCGAGGACGCCTACTGGTCGGGGGGCCGGTCGTTCGAGTACTGGTCCCATGCCGCGTGCATCCTGCCGGTCGAGGAGTGGCCGCACTTCGCGTTCCGCCGCCGCGCCTACCGCTCCCGTCCGCACTGGAACCACGACCTGCCCACCGGGACGTACGAGACGGTGATCAGGCAACTGCGCACCGAGGGCCCGCTGACGGCCACGGAGCTCGGCGGCGCGAAGAACGGCGGGGAATGGTGGGACTGGTCGGCGTCCAAGGTCGCCGTCGAACGCGCCCTCATGTACGGCGAGGTGGTGTGCACCGAGCGGCGCGGCTGGAAGCGCGTCTACGACCTCGCCGAGCGCGCGATCCCGGACGCCCTCCTCCACGACGACCTGGACGACACGGAGTGCACGCGCCGCCTGGTCGCGCTGGCAGGCCGGTCGCTGGGAGTCGGGACCCGCGCGGACATCGCGGACTACCACCGGCTCAAGGGCGAGCAGTTCGACGCCGTCGTGGCGGACTCGGGACTCGTGCCGGTGTCGGTGCGCGGGTGGGCCAAGCCGGCCTGGGCCGACCCCGAGGCTCTGGCCTCGGAGCCACGCGGCCGGCACCGTACGACGCTGCTGTCACCGTTCGACTCGCTGATCTGGGAGCGGGCACGCACGGAGCGGATCTTCGCCTTCACCCACCGCCTGGAGGCGTACGTCCCCCGGCCCAAGCGCGTCCACGGCTACTTCGCCATGCCCCTGCTCGCGGGTGGCCGGCTGCAGGGCCGCGTGGACCCCGCGCGTGAGGGCACCACGCTGGTCGCCCGCCAGGTGTCCCTGGACGGCAGGAAATCCGTGACGCCGATGGCGCAGGCTCTCGTGGAAGCGGCGTCCTGGGTCGGCTGCACGGACGTGCGGCTGGAGCGGGTCGACGCCCCGGAACTGCGTGGACCGCTGAGCGCGGAGATCACCCGCGCCCTGGCGTAGCAGCCGCCCGCCGCACTATCCGATCTCGAGAATCTTCTCCCGCATGGCATAGACCACGGCTTCCATCCGGGAGTGCAGCTGCAGCTTCTCCAGAATGTTGCGGACGTGGTTCTTCACCGTGTTCTCGGAAATGAACAGTTCCTTGGCGATATCACGGTTGTTCATCCCCGTGGCCACCAGCTTGAGCACCTCCAGCTCCCGCTCGGTGAGCCGTGGTGCGCGGGACGAGCCGCCGCTCGTCGGTGCGCTGGATCATCGACTTGAACTCGGTGAGCAGTTTGGAGGCCATCGACGGGCTGATCTGGGACTGGCCGTCCGCCACTGCGCGAATGGCCGTGGCCACCTCGTCGGTGGAGATCTCCTTGAGGAGATAACCCGTGGCGCCCGCCTTGATCGCCTCGTAGAGGTCGGCCTCCTCGTCGCTGATCGTCAGCATGATGATCTTCGCACTGGGGGCCACCTCCTTGATGGAGGTGCACGCCTCGATGCCGCCGCGCTTGGGCATGCGGACATCCATCAGGATGATGTCGGGCAGCAGATCCGCCGCCTTGTCGACCGCCTCGGCCCCGTCCCCCGCCTCCCCGACGACCTGGATGTCCTCCTCCTGCGCGAGGACGATCTCCAGCCCTCTGCGGAAGAGCGCATGGTCGTCGACCACGAGGACCCGGATCGGCTCCTTGCCGGAAGTGTCGCCGTCCGCGCCGGAATCCGCACCGGAAACGTCGTCGGCAGCGTTCGTCCTGTGCACGGGCCCGAAGGTGTCCGCCATCGTTCCTCCCCCTGAAGGCCACGGCCTGAGGTCACAGGCTGTCCGCCAACGGCACTTGTCACAGCGCCGATTGGCTTGGGCCGCCATGATTCCATGCCCAGCGGTGGCAGCGGTGACCGTGTGGCCGCACACCGGTGCCCCTGGGGGCGCGCAGACGCTCCAGGGGCACCGTGTATGAGCTGTGTATGGTGCGTGTCAGCCGCCGAGCGCACCGCCCGCGCCGCCCGCCCCGTCGGAGGCCAGCGGGTCGGTCCTCAGGTGGATGACACCGTAGTCGTAGGCGTGCCGCCGGTAGACGACACTGGGCTCCTTGGTGTCGGAGTCGATGAACAAGTAGAAGTCGTGACCGACCAGCTCCATCTCGTAGAGCGCCTGGTCGAGCGTCATGGGTGCCGCGACATGCGTCTTCTCGCGCACCACGAGCGGCCCTTCGCCCTGCACCTCGAGCGAACCGATCCTGGTGGTGGGCACCGCCGGTTCCGTCTCCTCGGGGATCAGCTCACCGTCCCCGTTGAAGGAAGCGACGCCCGGCACGACATCTCCCACCTCGGAGGCCGGCAGCCGGCCGTTACCGCGCCTGCTGTAGCGCTTGTCGTGCTCCTTGCGCAGCCTGGCATCCAGCTTGTCGGTGGCCAGGTCCAGCGCTGCGTACGGGTCGCCTGCCGCCGCCTCCGCGCGAATGACCGGCCCTCGCGAGCGAAGCGTGATCTCCACGCGGGCCGCGCGGTCGGCCTGACGGGGATTCGGCTCCTTGGACACCTCGACGTCCAGGCTCATCACCTTGCCGTCGAACTTCTGGATCTTGTCCAGCTTCAGCTTCTCGGCCACGTGCTTGCGGAACCGCTCGGGCACCTCGGTCTTGCGGCCCTTGACGACGATGTCCACGCAGAACTCCGTTCCCGGATCGCTCCGCTTCAGCGGCGGAGCATCTCCCTTTTGCACCAGGCTCCGGTAATCGCCGGAGCCGCGGACTCGGTGGCTTTCACCTCCTCCTCCCCCATCGGCAGGGTTTCCACCCCACCGACTTCCATGCCTCTGGCCTTGGTGACTCACCTGCCCGAAACGCGGTGGTGCATTCTTCGAGGTTCGGCGTTCACCGTCCCTCACAACCGAACATAGCCTGCCCAGCGCCGTGTCGGCACCCGCTACTCGCGCGTACCTCCGATCAGGTCGCTTTACCCACTCACTACCTGCAGCGATGCAAATTTTCTGTCAGTTCCGGTTTATTTCGAAAGCCGACGGAGATGCTGCGACGACAGCGGCCCGTAGGGATGCCGGGGAGCGCACAGCGCCCTGGCCGGAGGCGTTGCCGGCCTGCTGTGCGCCACCGGCCGCGCGGACCGCTCGTGCCGCTTCCGTCAGCGACGCCCCAGTCGTCAGCAGGTCGTCCACCAGCCACACCCGGCCTCCGCCGAGGAGGTCGCGGCCACCGACCGCCACGTCGAGCGCGCCCGCCAGATTCGCCTGCCGCTCCCGGGCACCGAGCCCCGCCTGGTCGGCCACCGCCCGCCGCTGCCGCAGCACGGCCAGCACCCGCGCCGGCGTCCCGCTCCGCCGCAGCACGGCCGCGGCGGCCAGCGCGATCCTGCGCGTCGGGTCGTGCCCACGCGCGGCGGTGGCCCGCCGCGCCGACGGTACGGGCACAAGAAGCAGGGGCCCCGTGCCCCCCGTGCACCCCGCCCCGGCCCGCACCGCGGCCGCCAGCGCCCCGCCGAGCGGTCCGGCGAGCCCCAGTGCCCCTCGCTCCTTGTGGGCCAGCAGCACGGCGCGCACCGCGCTCCCGTACGGGGCGACCGCGTACACGAGCGGCAACCCGGCGGGCTCGGGCGTGGGCCTCACGCGACGCGGCGCCGCCTCCAGCACCGCCGCGCACGTCTCGCACAGTTCCGTGCGCGGTCTGCCGCAGCCACCACAGGCCACGGGCAGGACCAGCCCGGTGATCTCCCGCCACCATGCGCTCATGACTCCACTGTGCCCGGAGTCGGAGAACCTGGCCGGTCCTGTGGACAGCGCCTGTGGACAACCTCGTGGGCCGGTGGGTGCCGGCCGTCCGGGGCCCGCGCCGCGCCGCCGTCCGGCCGGCCCGGGCGGACGAGCCGTCCGGCCCTGGCCCAGGTGGACGAGCTCTAGCCCGGGTAGACGAGCGACGAACCGTCCTTGAGGACCGTCTGCCAGTTGTCCCCAGGCGAAAGCTTCACTATTCCGTCACTCTCGGTGTCCGCCATCAACGGCAACTGCTCGTCGTCCGCGGCGGCGACCGCCGTCACCTGGTTCACACCCGGCAGGACCCCGGAGGAGGACGTGGAGCCGTCGGCCTGCACGTAGCGCACCTGCTGCACACCGCCCTCCTCCTTGCCGACCACCACGAGGCGGCTGCGACCCGACCAGGAGACAGCGGTCACTTCGGCCAGCTGGGGCGCGGCCTGACGCAGGTCCTCGACGGAAGCCCGTTCGGACTTCCCCGAGCCGTGGCGCTCGACCCGGCCGATCTTCAGCGTGGTGTGCCCGTCCTCCGACACCCGCAGGGCGATCCGCACACCGTCGGCCGACATCCTCAGTGCCTCGATGCGCCCGCCACCCAGTCCGGGCACCGCGACCTCCTGGGGCTTGCCCGCGCCGGCCACCAGGCGCAGCAGCCTCGGACCGGACGGATCACGGTCGGCGACCCACAGGTCGCCGGCGCCGTCCCAGCTCGGTGCCGACAGCCGGTCCTCGGCCTTCACGGCCTGGCTGGTCACCACCGGGGCGGCCGGCTCGCTCTCCGAGGACAGCGAGGACACGTAGAGGTGCTGCCGGTTCGCCGAGACCGCGGCGGCCTGCTGTTCGTCCCTGGCCACCCCCACGGCGCTCATGGCCACCTGCCCGGAACCGAGCGGACCGGCCACCGGTTCCGGTTCACCGCTTCCCTTGCTGCTCCCGGGAATCTGCTGGACCCGCCCCTTGTCGTCGACGAAGTACTGACTGTCGGGAGCCTCCGAGCCGCTGTCCGACGCGAACTCCTCGGCCTCGTCGGCCCCCAGGGAGCACAGCGGGCCGCGCTCACCCTGGAGTTCCACCTGGCCCACCCGGGCGGAGGTCAGGTCCCGCAGGGTGAAGAGCACCTGGGCCGCCATCATGCGGCAGGCGCCCTGTCCGGCCTTGTCGGCCTTCTTGTTGAGCCGCACCCTCAGGACGTTCTGGTCGTCGGGTGCCAGAGCGGTCACATCGCTCCGCAGGGCCGTACCGGTGGGAAAGCGGGAATCGACCACCGGCCGCAGCCAGTCCGACGGCCCCTGCAGCAGCGACCGGACGGTCTGCGTCGCCGTGTCCATCCGTGTGACGGGGTCCGTGCGGTTCCTTACGTAGACGGGATCGGCGACCAGCGCGGCACCGCCGTCGGTCCGCCCGGCGGCGAAGTAGTACTTGTTCACGGACCGGTACAGCCGCTTGAAGTCGGACTGCCCGAGCACCAGGCCGTCCGGCACGATGTCGATGCGCCACTCCTGCTTGCCGTCCGGTCCCTTCTGCCGCACCAGATGCAGCGTCTGGGAGTAGTCCGTCGGCGCGAGCGGCCGGTAGGAGCTCTGCGCGTCCACCACCGCAACCTGCTCACCCGTCAGCGTGTACGTGGTGTCGGTGGTCCTGCGCTCGTCGTCGCGGAACGTGGGCCCGTTGCGATTGGGAGCCTGCGCCAGCACCGTCGTGCCCTCACTCGGCTTCCAGGTGCGGGCGGCTTCCGTCGTCAGATAGGTGCGGGTCGTCCTGAAGTCGGGGTCGTCACTCGTCATCGACTCCAGGAATCCGTCGACGATCTCGATCGGCTCGGCGTCCTCCCTCGGCGGCACGGCGTACACCTGCACCTGGGAGTCGCCCGGCTGCGAGGCACCGACCCCCTTGACGTCACCGGTGACCGGCATCGCCCCGCATCCCGCGAGCACCACGGCGCCGCAGCCGAGCAGCGCGGACATCCGCACCGCCCGCCGACGTCCGTCCCGACGGCGGTCAGTGTCCACGAGTCGTGTCCTCCTGCTCCGGATGGTGCGCCTCTGGGTCGGTGCCGCCGCCCGGCCGCTCCCCGGCCGGACGTGCCACCACACGGGAGCCGTTGCCCGGCAGGGCCGCCGGATCGACCGAAGCAGGGGCCGTACGGGGTGCGGCGGGGCTGTGTGCCGTGACGGGGAGCTGGGGACGCGTGGCCGAACCGCTCTGGGTCGGTACGGACATCAGCCGGTGGTCGGCCGCCGCCGGGGCCGCCTCCGCGCGTTCACGGTTCTCCCGGTTGCGCCGGGAGTCCTCGGGCTCAAGGGGTATGGGCGACCCTCGCAGCGGCTCGTCCGCCGTCCGCGGCAGAGTCAGCCGGAACTGCGAGCCGCCACCGGGCTCGCCCCAGGCCTGCAGCCAGCCACCGTGCAGCCGGGCGTCCTCGACCGCGATCGACAATCCCAGCCCGGTTCCCCCGGTGGTGCGGGCGCGCGCCGGGTCGGCCCGCCAGAAGCGGTTGAAGACCCGAGTGGCCTCGCCCGGCTTGAGCCCCACCCCGTAGTCCCGGACCGCCACCGCCACAGCACCCTGGGCCACACCCATCCGTACGACGACGTCCCGGCCCTCACCGTGCTCGACGGCGTTGACCACGAGGTTGCGCAGGACCCGCTCGACCCGGCGTGCGTCGGCTTCCGCGACCACGGGCTGCTCGTCGCCCACGACCCGGATCCGGCTGCCCTTGCGCTCCGCCAGCGGCTCGGCACCGCCGATGACCCGGCGCACGACCGTACGCAGGTCTATCGGCTCGGCCTCGAGCGCCGCGGCACCGGCGTCGAACCTGCTGATCTCGAGCAGGTCGGACAGGAGCGACTCGAACCGGTCCAGCTGGTCCCCGAGAAGTTCCGCGGAACGGGCGGTGACAGGGTCGAAGTCGACACGTGCCTCATGGATGACATCGGCGGCCATCCGCACGGTGGTCAACGGTGTGCGCAGCTCGTGGCTGACGTCCGACACGAAGCGCCGCTGCATACGGGAGAGCTCCTCCAGCTGCTGGATCTTCAGCTGGAGGTTCTGCGCCATCTTGTTGAAGGCCTCACCGAGGCGGGCGATGTCGTCCTCACCGGTGACCTTCATCCGCTCCTGCAGACGGCCCGCCGAGAGCCTCTCCGCGATCCCCGCCGCCATCCGCACCGGCGTGACGACCTGGCGCACCACGAACCACGCGATGGCGCCGAGCAGCACGACGACGAACAGGCCGGCCGTGGCCAGCGTCGTCGTGACCAGGGTCAGCGACTTCTCCTCCTGCGTCAGCGGGAAGAGGTAGTAGAGCTCGTACGGATTGTGGTCGATGTCGTAGAGCCTCTTGCCCACGACGAGCCCCGGCTGCGGGTCCTTCCCGTAGGAGTAGCGGATCAGGGAGTACGTCTGGAACGCTCCGGGCCCCTTGCCCACTGCCTCCCGCAGGCTCTGCGGGACGCTGGACGCCTCCACGTCACCCGATCCACGTGGTGCGCGGCTGGTGGCGCTCTGCCCCACGGAGTCGGCGCTCAGAGCCACCACGTTGAAGGCGTTGGTCCCACCGCTGGCGAGCTGATCGACCAGCTCGGTGCGCCAGGAGGTGCTGGCCATCATGCCGTCGGCGCCCTCCTCGCCCTGAGCCCCCGGGGCGAGCGGCGCGTTGGCGTCCGCCTGCGCGGCCGCGAAGCCACCGGCCGCCTGCATCTGCGCGGCCTTGCCCTTCGCGTCGAGCAGACCGTTCTTGACCTGCCCGATCACGACGAAGCCCAGCAGCAGCACCACGCCGATCGACATCAGCAGCGTGCCCGCCACCACGCGCAACTGCAGGTTCCGCCGCCACAGACGGGCAGCGGGCAGCAGCGGACGGCGGATCCACCGCATCAGCAGCCGCGGCACAGGACCGCCGGGCGACCGGTCGTGGAACAACCGGCCACCCGCCAGGAGCCGGCGGAGCCCGGCGAACCTCCGTGCCGGGCCGGCAGCCCGCTCCGTACGGACTCCCGGCCCCCCGGGTTTCGGAGCAGCGCTGCCCAGGGTCATGTCAGCTCGGTCCGGCCTTGTAACCGACACCGCGGACGGTCACGACGATCTCCGGACGCTCGGGGTCCTTCTCGACCTTGGAGCGCAGCCGCTGGACGTGCACGTTCACCAGACGGGTGTCTGCGGCGTGGCGGTAACCCCACACCTGCTCGAGCAGGACCTCACGGGTGAAGACCTGCCACGGCTTACGGGCGAGTGCGACCAGCAGGTCGAACTCCAGAGGGGTGAGGGCGATGGACTGCCCTTCCCGCTTCACCGAATGACCGGCCACGTCGATGACCAGGTCCCCGATCGCCAGCTGCTCCGGCGCGGGCTCTTCGGACCTCCGCAGACGTGCCCTGATCCGGGCGACCAACTCCTTAGGTTTGAACGGCTTGACGATGTAGTCGTCGGCCCCGGATTCCAGGCCCACCACCACATCGACCGTGTCGCTCTTGGCAGTGAGCATGACGATCGGCACGCCGGACTCGGCCCTGATCAGCCTGCAGACCTCGATGCCGTCCCGTCCGGGCAGCATGAGGTCCAGCAGCACCAGGTCCGGCTTGGCCTCACGAAATGCAGCCAGTGCCTTGTCACCGTCCGCTACGAACGACGGCTCGAAACCTTCTCCACGCAGCACAATCCCGAGCATCTCGGCGAGTGCGGTGTCGTCGTCGACGACAAGGACGCGTCCCTTCATAAACGACATCATCCCATTAGCTAATCGTTACCTGCGATGACCTGGCACACAGCTCTGCCAGTCCGACCCCCGTGACCGGGGAAATGACGCCCTCCTCCGTGACGATCGCCGTGACCAGTTCGGGCGGCGTGATGTCGAATGCGGGGTTGTACGCCGGGGCTCCCGCGGGTGCCACGGCCGGACCGGCCCCTCCGCCACCGTCGCTTCCGTCGCCGACGATCCACGGCGATGTGAACTGCGTCACTTCACTCGCGGAGCGCTGCTCGACCACGATCGACGCGCCGTCCGCCGTCCCCAGATCGATCGTCGTGGTCGGTGCGACGACGATGAACGGCACATGGTGGTACTTCGCGAGCACCGCCAACGGATAACTCCCCACCTTGTTGGCCACCGAGCCGTCCGCAGCGATGCGGTCCGCCCCGATGAGTACGCCATCCACCTCTCCTGCGGCAAACAGCGAACCCGCCGCGTTGTCCGTGAGCACGCTGTACGGCATCCCGTTCCGCGCGGCTTCGTACGCCGTCAGCCGGGTGCCCTGGAGGAGCGGACGCGTCTCGTCCACCCACAACCGCCTCAGCGTGCCCTCCCGGTGCGCCGCGAGCGCCACGGCGAAGGCCGTGCCCTCGCCGCCCGACACGAGCGCACCGGTGTTGCAGTGGGTGAGCAGCCTATGCCCGCCCGCGGGCAGCAGCTCCGCCAGCAGTCGCAGACCGTACTGCGCCATGCGCCCGCTGGCCGCCGCGTCCTCCCGGTGCAGCGCTCGCGCCTCGGCCAGCGCCGCGGCTGCTGCCGCCTCCTGGCCGGCCCCCTCGCCGACCGCCGACGTGTACGCGCGCGCCACCCGCCGTGCCCCGTAGCCGAGGTTCACAGCGGTGGGCCGCGCCTGCTCCAGCACCTGCACCGCCCGCATCACGTCATCGCCCCGGGCGGCAGCCAGCGCCACCCCGTAGCCTCCGGCTACGCCCAGCAGGGGCGCCCCCCGCACCGCCAGCGCACGGATCGCCCCCACCAGCGCGGGGACATCCGCGCACACCAGCTCGACCTCCGCGGCGGGCAGCCGCCGCTGGTCGAGGAGGACCACCACGGGACCTCCCGGGGGCTCCTCCCAGCGGAGTACGGAAAGGGGCGGAGACTCGATATCCGCCGGCGGTCGCGCGTCCTGATCAGCCATCTGCCCAGTCTGCCCGCTGCACCGCCCGCATACGAAGGCGAGAACGAGATACGGCGCCCGGTCCGCACCAGGGCAACGCGTGGCACGATGGCTGACAACCTGCCGCCCCGATGAGCGGACAGGACCGTGAAGGAGCGACGATGAACGACTCTCCGGGCTGGGCTTCGCCCGGATCCGCCCCCTCCGACGACCAGGAGACAGGCATCCCAAGGCCCTCCTCGCCCGTCGACGGAAGCGGCCCTGTTGGACAGTGGTCTCCTGAGCAGCCGCCCGGGCAGTGGTCGCCGCCGAGCGCTCCCGGAAGCGGGCCCGGCGCACCCCCGCCTCCCCCGGGCTGGGGCGGCATGCCACCCGGGGCCGGATGGGGCGGGCCGCCGATGGCGGCGAAGCCCGGGGTCATCCCGCTCCGCCCGCTGGGCGTCGGCGAGATCCTCGACGGCGCCGTCTCCACGATGCGTACGCACTGGCGCACCGTGCTCGGCGTCAGTCTCACGGTCTCCGTGATCACCGAGGTCGTGATCCTGCTCGTCCAGCGCTACCTCATGCCCGAACCGGCCTCGATCGACCCGAACGCCGTCGGAGCCGAGGCCCTGCGGCAGGCCACCGACTCGATGCAGTCGGAACTGATCTCCAGCGCCCCCGCCACGTTCCTCGCGATGATCGCCACGCTCTTCACCACTTCGGTCCTCACCGTGGTCATCAGCCGATCCGTACTGGGCCGCGGGGTGACGCTCTCCGAGGCCTTCACCGAGGCCCGGCCCCGGCTGCTGCCCCTGCTCGGGCTGACGCTGCTGCTGAGCCTGATGAGCGCCGCGATCATGGCGGTGGGCCTGCTGCCCGGAATGCTGCTGGGCGGCGACGCGGGAATCGCTCTGGCCGCGGTCGGCTTCGTCGCCGCCTGCGTCATCGTCCTCTGGCTGATGATCCGCTTCACGCTGGCCGCACCGGCACTCATGCTGGAACGGCAGCCCGTCCTCACCTCGCTGCGCAGGTCCGCCAAGCTGGTCAGGGGCAGCTGGTGGCGCACCTTCGGCATCCTGGCGCTCACCTACCTGCTGGTCGTCGTCGTGACGTTGATCATTGCCGTCCCGTTCGGCATCATCGCCGTGACCGTGGGCAGCGACGGCCTGAGCGAGATCCTCAACGGCGACTCCTCCGACTTCGGCTGGCCCTTCCTCATCATCACCGGCGTGGGCGAGGTGATCGTCTCGACGCTCACCTACCCCTTCACCGCGGGAGTGATGGCCCTGCTCTACATCGACCAGCGCATTCGCCGCGAGGCACTCGACATCGACCTCGCACGAGCCGCGGGTGTGCCCGGCTACGACACCTCCAGGAGCTGATGCGGTGACGGGGGCGGGGGGCACCACAGCCGCGGTACGGCTCATCCGGGCGGGCGACGACATACCCGTGGACGTCTCACGCGTCCCCGCCCGTGAAGCCGCACAGGACGAACTGTCCGAGCCGATGTACCACGAACACGACCCGAACCTCCTCCAGCGCGGCATCGACCGCTTCTGGCATTGGGTCGGCGACCTCTTCGACGGCGCCGCCGGGTCCGCTCCCGGCGGGCCGCTCGGACTCGTCGTCATCGCCCTGGTCGTCATGGGCCTGGGCGCCGCCCTCTGGTGGCGGCTCGGCACACCGCAGCGCTCCGTGCGCGCGGCCGAGGCCCTGCTCGGCGGCAGTGAGCGAAGCGCCGCGGAACACCGCACGGCAGCGGAGGCACATGCCGCCGCCCGTCGATGGACCGAGGCCGTCCAGGAACGCATGCGTGCCGTCGTACGCTCCCTGGAGGACCGGGCGGTACTCGACCGCCGCCCCGGCCGCACCGCGGACGAGGCCGCCACCGACGCGGGCCGGCTCCTGCCAGGACACGCCACACGCCTGCGCGCCGCAGCCCGTGCCTTCGACGACGTCACATACGGTGGCCGCACCGCACACGAGGCGACGTACACCGACATGCGCGCACTCGACCTCGATCTCCAGACCGCCAAGCCCCTGCTGCCGGCCGGCTCGGTCCGGGAGGCCGCCGGATGACCGGGACCGCCCTTGAGCGCACCCCCGCGACCGCCCGCACCTCGACCGCCCGGAGCCCTCGCCAGATCTGGCGAGGGGTCCGAGGGCTGATGACAGCCGTTCTCATCCTCGTCATCGCCGGCATCGCCGTCGCCGCAGTCCGCTCCGAAGGCCAGCACGGCCGACTCGATCCCCGCTCCGCCGACCGGTACGGCAGCAGGGTCGTCGCCGAACTCCTCAAGGACCGCGACGTCTCCGTGGACGTCGTCGACACCCTCGACGACGCAGCCGGCGCGGCAGGAGCCGACACCACTCTCGTCGTCGCCGGGCCCGACGCGCTCACCGCGTACCAGCAGCAGCGCCTCCGAGCAGCAACCGGCGGCTCCGCCGGCCGAACCGTCCTGGTCGCTGCCGGCCGTCCGTCCGTGACCACCCTCGCCCCCGGCGCGCGCGCACAGTCGTCCGGCCCGGTGGCCGCCCGGGTCCCACGATGCGCGTTCTCCGCCGCACGCACCGCGGGGACGGCCGACATGGGAGGCATCCGCTACCTGCCGGACGTCACTGACGCGACCGCCTGCTACCCGGACAACGGCCTTCCCACCCTCCTTCTTCTCCCGGAGACCCAGGCCGGCGACACCGTCCTGCTCGGCTCCCCCGACATCCTGTACAACGATCGTCTCGATCAGCAGGGCAATGCCTCCCTCGCCCTGCAACTCCTCGGCTCCCGGCCGCATGTCGTCTGGTACCTCCCCTCACTCGACGATCCCTCCGCGTCCATCGGCAACACGGAAGGCGGAGGCCGCGACAGCGGCGATGACGAAAGCGGCGGGAGCACCGAGGGCGAGAGCGGATTCCTCGACCTCGTCCCCTCGGGCTGGCTCTGGGGCACCCTTCAACTCGCTCTCGCAGCCGTCCTCGCCGCCATCTGGCGAGGACGGCGTCTGGGACCGCTGGTCACCGAACGGCTCCCGGTGGCCATCCGTGCCTCGGAATCCACCGAGGGCCGGGCCCGGCTCTACCGCAAGACCAACGCCCGCGACCGCGCCGCCACCGCGCTGCGCTCCGCCACCCGCACCCGCATCGCCCCCCTCGTCGGTGTGGCCGCCCGCGACAGCCATTCCCCCGCCGTCCTCGTGCCTGCCGTCGCCGCACGCCTCGGCACCCCGGGCGGCGGCCTCGACTCCCTGCTCTTCGGCCCGGCTCCGGCCGATGACGCCGCGCTCGTCCTCCTGACCGACCAACTCGACGCCCTCGAAAGAGAGGTACGCACCTCATGAGCGCCCCGACCCCGGAGCCCTCCGCGCCTGCGGTGACCACAGGAACCCCTGCGACCCCCGTGGCCACCGACAGTGCCCGCGCATCCCTCGAAGCCCTGCGCTTCGAGATCGCCAAGGCCGTCGTCGGCCAGGACCCGGCTGTCACCGGACTGGTCGTGGCACTGCTCTGCCGAGGCCATGTCCTGCTCGAGGGCGTGCCCGGAGTCGCCAAGACCCTTCTGGTCCGCGCTCTTGCCGCCTCTCTCGAACTGGACACGAAGCGCGTCCAGTTCACCCCCGACCTGATGCCGAGTGACGTCACCGGCTCACTCGTCTACGACACCCGCAGCGCCGAATTCTCCTTCCAGCCCGGCCCGGTGTTCACGAATCTCCTGCTGGCCGACGAGATCAACCGGACCCCGCCCAAGACGCAGTCCTCGCTCCTGGAAGCCATGGAGGAACGCCAGGTCACCGTCGACGGGACTCCGCGCACGCTGCCCGACCCGTTCCTCGTCGCGGCCACTCAGAACCCCGTGGAATACGAGGGCACCTATCCGCTGCCCGAGGCCCAGTTGGACCGCTTTTTGCTCAAACTGACGGTCCCCCTCCCGTCACGTGAGGACGAGATCAACGTCCTCACCCGCCACGCGGACGGCTTCGACCCGCGCGACCTCGATGCTGCGGGCATACGGCCCGTGGCCGGCCCTGCCGACCTGGAAGCGGCACGCGCCGCCGTGGCCAAGACCTCGGTGTCACCCGAGATCGCCGCTTACGTGGTGGATATCTGCCGTGCCACGCGTGAATCCCCCTCACTCAGCCTCGGGGCCTCCCCTCGAGGAGCGACCGCCCTGCTCTCCACCGCCCGTGCGTGGGCCTGGCTCACCGGCCGGGACTACGTCACCCCGGACGATGTGAAAGCCCTGGCTCTTCCCACGCTGCGGCATCGCGTGCAACTGCGGCCCGAGGCGGAGATGGAAGGAGTCACCCCCGACTCCGTCATCACCGCCGTGCTCGCCCACGTCCCCGTCCCCCGATGAGGCGGTGACCATGGCCCTCACCGGACGAACCGCACTGCTCGCCGCTTTGGGATCACTCCCCGTAGGCATTCTGGCCCCGAGCTGGACAGGCATGCTCGCGGTCAACGCCCCGCTCTCTCTGGCAATTCTGTGCGACTACGCCCTGGCAGCGCCAGTGCGAACCCTGCAGTTCACCCGATCCGGCGACACATCCGTTCGACTCGGTGACACCGCCCAGGTACAACTCACCGTGACCAACGCGTCCCGTCGCCGTCTCCGCGCCCAGCTCCGTGACGCGTGGCCACCCAGCAGCTGGACGGCGGAAGCCGAGCAGGCCGCTTCCCGGCACGCCTTGACCGTGCCGGCGGGCGAGCGTCGCCGCCTCACCACGCTGCTCCGGCCCGCTCGGCGGGGCGACCGCCGGGCCGAGCGCGTCACCGTTCGCTCCTTCGGCCCGATGGGGCTCGCGGCCCGTCAGGGCGATCACGTCGTCCCCTGGACGGTCAGGGTCCTGCCTCCCTTCACCAGCCGGAAGCACCTGCCGTCGCGGCTCGCCCGGCTCCGAGAGCTCGACGGCCGTACCAGTGTCCTGACGCGCGGCGAAGGCACCGAGTTCGACAGCCTGCGTGACTACGTGCCCGGGGACGACACCCGTTCCATCGACTGGCGGGCCACGGCCCGCCGGTCCGCGGTCGCCGTCCGTACCTGGCGCCCGGAGCGGGACCGCCATGTTCTCGTCGTCCTCGACACCGGTCGTACGTCGGCGGGCCGGGTCGGCGACGTACCGCGCCTGGACGCGGCCATGGACGCGACGCTCCTGCTCACGGCTCTCGCAGCCCGGGCAGGCGACCGCGTCGATCTGCTGGCCTACGACCGCCGTGTCCGCGCCCAGGTACGGGGCAGGTCCGCCACGGGCGACGTCCTGTCGACCGTCGTCAACGCCCTGGCCCCGCTCGAACCCGAACTGGTGGAGACCGACGCCCGCGGTCTCAGCACGGCCGCACTCGCGAGTGCGCCCCGTGGCTCGCTCATCGTGCTGCTCACCGGCCTGGACGCCGCTCCCATCGAGGAAGGACTGCTTCCTGTGCTCCCCCAGCTCACGCACCGCCACACGGTCCTGGTCGCCGCCGTCGCCGACCCCCATGTGGAAACCATGGCCGGCGCGCGAGGCACCGTTGACGCCGCATACGAAGCCGCTGCCGCCACGCAGGCACAGGCCCGGCGCCGGCGGACGGCGGATCAACTCCGCCGTCATGGGGTGGTCGTCGTCGATGCCCCACCCCATGACCTGGCGCCCGCTCTGGCTGACGCCTATCTCGCGCTGAAAGCGAGCGGTCGACTCTGATTCGTGGCGGTGACGGCGGGGCGGCGCCACGAAAAAAGAAGCTGAGGAGCGAAGCCGAGATCGGGAGCAGGGAGGAGTTGTCTCTCCCGGCCGGGTCGTGAACGCAGAAAAGCCCCGTGCCACAAGGGCACGGGGCTTTCCCGGAATAATTGTTCGGCGGCGTCCTACTCTCCCACAGGGTCCCCCCTGCAGTACCATCGGCGCTGAAAGGCTTAGCTTCCGGGTTCGGAATGTAACCGGGCGTTTCCCTAACGCAATGACCACCGAAACACTATGAAATTAACCAACACCGGATGAAAACACGGCCGTTCGTTATTTCAGAACTAACACAGTGGACGCGAGCAACTGAGGACAAGCCCTCGGCCTATTAGTACCAGTCAGCTCCACCCGTTACCGGGCTTCCACATCTGGCCTATCAACCCAGTCGTCTACTGGGAGCCTTAACCACTCAAGGTGGTGGGAATACTCATCTTGAAGCAGGCTTCCCGCTTAGATGCTTTCAGCGGTTATCCTTTCCGAACGTAGCCAACCAGCCATGCCCTTGGCAGGACAACTGGCACACCAGAGGTTCGTCCGTCCCGGTCCTCTCGTACTAGGGACAGCCCTTCTCAATATTCCTACGCGCACAGCGGATAGGGACCGAACTGTCTCACGACGTTCTAAACCCAGCTCGCGTACCGCTTTAATGGGCGAACAGCCCAACCCTTGGGACCGACTCCAGCCCCAGGATGCGACGAGCCGACATCGAGGTGCCAAACCATCCCGTCGATATGGACTCTTGGGGAAGATCAGCCTGTTATCCCCGGGGTACCTTTTATCCGTTGAGCGACAGCGCTTCCACAAGCCACTGCCGGATCACTAGTCCCGACTTTCGTCCCTGCTCGACCCGTCGGTCTCACAGTCAAGCTCCCTTGTGCACTTACACTCAACACCTGATTGCCAACCAGGCTGAGGGAACCTTTGGGCGCCTCCGTTACTCTTTAGGAGGCAACCGCCCCAGTTAAACTACCCATCAGACACTGTCCCTGATCCGGATCACGGACCCAGGTTAGACATCCAGCACGACCAGAGTGGTATTTCAAGGACGACTCCACAACCACTGGCGTGGCCGCTTCAAAGTCTCCCACCTATCCTACACAAGCCGAACCGAACACCAATATCAAACTATAGTAAAGGTCCCGGGGTCTTTCCGTCCTGCTGCGCGAAACGAGCATCTTTACTCGTAGTGCAATTTCACCGGGCCTATGGTTGAGACAGTCGAGAAGTCGTTACGCCATTCGTGCAGGTCGGAACTTACCCGACAAGGAATTTCGCTACCTTAGGATGGTTATAGTTACCACCGCCGTTTACTGGCGCTTAAGTTCTCAGCTTCGCACACCCGAAAGTGCACTAACCGGTCCCCTTAACGTTCCAGCACCGGGCAGGCGTCAGTCCGTATACATCGCCTTACGGCTTCGCACGGACCTGTGTTTTTAGTAAACAGTCGCTTCTCGCTGGTCTCTGCGGCCACCCCCAGCTCATGGAGTAAATCCAATCACCAGTGATGGCCCCCCTTCTCCCGAAGTTACGGGGGCATTTTGCCGAGTTCCTTAACCATAGTTCACCCGAACGCCTCGGTATTCTCTACCTGACTACCTGAGTCGGTTTAGGGTACGGGCCGCCATGAAACTCGCTAGAGGCTTTTCTCGACAGCATAGGATCATCCACTTCACCACAATCGGCTCGGCATCAGGTCTCAGCCTTAATGTGTGACGGATTTGCCTACCACACGGCCTACACCCTTACCCCGGGACAACCATCGCCCGGGCTGGACTACCTTCCTGCGTCACCCCATCGCTTACCTAATACAAGTCTGGTTCGTCGGCTCCACCACTACCCTCAACTCCGAAGAGATCGGGCCGGCTTCACGGACTTAGCATCGCCTGATTCAGTATTGGGCGTTTCAAAGCGGGTACCGGAATATCAACCGGTTGTCCATCGACTACGCCTGTCGGCCTCGCCTTAGGTCCCGACTTACCCTGGGCAGATCAGCTTGACCCAGGAACCCTTAGTCAATCGGCGCACACGTTTCTCACGTGTGTATCGCTACTCATGCCTGCATTCTCACTCGTGAACCGTCCACAACTCGCTTCCGCGGCTGCTTCACCCGGCACACGACGCTCCCCTACCCATCCATACTCCCGTTGGGGATATGTGTATGAATGACACGACTTCGGCGGTACGCTTGAGCCCCGCTACATTGTCGGCGCGGAATCACTTGACCAGTGAGCTATTACGCACTCTTTCAAGGGTGGCTGCTTCTAAGCCAACCTCCTGGTTGTCTCTGCGACTCCACATCCTTTCCCACTTAGCGTACGCTTAGGGGCCTTAGTCGATGCTCTGGGCTGTTTCCCTCTCGACCATGGAGCTTATCCCCCACAGTCTCACTGCCGTGCTCTCACTTACCGGCATTCGGAGTTTGGCTAAGGTCAGTAACCCGGTAGGGCCCATCGCCTATCCAGTGCTCTACCTCCGGCAAGAAACACACGACGCTGCACCTAAATGCATTTCGGGGAGAACCAGCTATCACGGAGTTTGATTGGCCTTTCACCCCTAACCACAGGTCATCCCCCAGGTTTTCAACCCTGGTGGGTTCGGTCCTCCACGAAGTCTTACCTCCGCTTCAACCTGCCCATGGCTAGATCACTCCGCTTCGGGTCTAGAGCGTGCAACTCAATCGCCCTATTCGGACTCGCTTTCGCTACGGCTTCCCCACACGGGTTAACCTCGCTACACACCGCTAACTCGCAGGCTCATTCTTCAAAAGGCACGCAGTCACGACTGCATGTGCAAGCACATACAGCGACGCTCCCACGGCTTGTAGGCACACGGTTTCAGGTACTATTTCACTCCGCTCCCGCGGTACTTTTCACCATTCCCTCACGGTACTATCCGCTATCGGTCACCAGGGAATATTTAGGCTTAGCGGGTGGTCCCGCCAGATTCACACGGGATTTCTCGGGCCCCGTGCTACTTGGGTGTCTCTCAAACGAGCCGTTGATGTTTCAGCTACGGGGGTCTTACCCTCTACGCCGGACCTTTCGCATGTCCTTCGCCTACATCAACGGTTTCTGACTCGCCTCACAGCCGGCAGACTGTGAAAGAGAGATCCCACAACCCCGTATGCGCAACCCCTGCCGGGTATCACACGCATACGGTTTGGCCTGATCCAGTTTCGCTCGCCACTACTCCCGGAATCACGGTTGTTTTCTCTTCCTGAGGGTACTGAGATGTTTCACTTCCCCTCGTTCCCTCCACACTGCCTATGTGTTCAGCAGCGGGTGACAGCCCATGACGGCTGCCGGGTTTCCCCATTCGGAAACCCCCGGATCAAAGCTTGGTTGACAGCTCCCCGGGGACTATCGTGGCCTCCCACGTCCTTCATCGGTTCCTGGTGCCAAGGCATCCACCGTGCGCCCTTAAAAACTTGGCCACAGATGCTCGCGTCCACTGTGCAGTTCTCAAACAACGACCAGCCACCCATCACCCCACCCTTACAGGCGAGTTCACTGGGGCCGGCAACCGAAGGCGACCTCACGGCCATACCTTCAGATACCCAACAGCGTGCCCGACACAATCAACCCGTTCTCGTGTTCCACGCCGAAGCAGTACTAACGAAAACCAGCCAACCGTGCCGAATAGTCAACGTTCCACCCATGAGCAACCAGCACCGAACATTCGCCGGTGTACTGGCCTCTGACCCGGAAAACCGGGTAAGAAGTGCTCCTTAGAAAGGAGGTGATCCAGCCGCACCTTCCGGTACGGCTACCTTGTTACGACTTCGTCCCAATCGCCAGTCCCACCTTCGACAGCTCCCTCCCACAAGGGGTTGGGCCACCGGCTTCGGGTGTTACCGACTTTCGTGACGTGACGGGCGGTGTGTACAAGGCCCGGGAACGTATTCACCGCAGCAATGCTGATCTGCGATTACTAGCAACTCCGACTTCATGGGGTCGAGTTGCAGACCCCAATCCGAACTGAGACCGGCTTTTTGAGATTCGCTCCGCCTCGCGGCATCGCAGCTCATTGTACCGGCCATTGTAGCACGTGTGCAGCCCAAGACATAAGGGGCATGATGACTTGACGTCGTCCCCACCTTCCTCCGAGTTGACCCCGGCAGTCTCCTGTGAGTCCCCATCACCCCGAAGGGCATGCTGGCAACACAGAACAAGGGTTGCGCTCGTTGCGGGACTTAACCCAACATCTCACGACACGAGCTGACGACAGCCATGCACCACCTGTATACCGACCACAAGGGGGGCACCATCTCTGATGCTTTCCGGTATATGTCAAGCCTTGGTAAGGTTCTTCGCGTTGCGTCGAATTAAGCCACATGCTCCGCTGCTTGTGCGGGCCCCCGTCAATTCCTTTGAGTTTTAGCCTTGCGGCCGTACTCCCCAGGCGGGGAACTTAATGCGTTAGCTGCGGCACCGACGACGTGGAATGTCGCCAACACCTAGTTCCCAACGTTTACGGCGTGGACTACCAGGGTATCTAATCCTGTTCGCTCCCCACGCTTTCGCTCCTCAGCGTCAGTAATGGCCCAGAGATCCGCCTTCGCCACCGGTGTTCCTCCTGATATCTGCGCATTTCACCGCTACACCAGGAATTCCGATCTCCCCTACCACACTCTAGCTAGCCCGTATCGAATGCAGACCCGGGGTTAAGCCCCGGGCTTTCACATCCGACGTGACAAGCCGCCTACGAGCTCTTTACGCCCAATAATTCCGGACAACGCTTGCGCCCTACGTATTACCGCGGCTGCTGGCACGTAGTTAGCCGGCGCTTCTTCTGCAGGTACCGTCACTTTCGCTTCTTCCCTGCTGAAAGAGGTTTACAACCCGAAGGCCGTCATCCCTCACGCGGCGTCGCTGCATCAGGCTTTCGCCCATTGTGCAATATTCCCCACTGCTGCCTCCCGTAGGAGTCTGGGCCGTGTCTCAGTCCCAGTGTGGCCGGTCGCCCTCTCAGGCCGGCTACCCGTCGTCGCCTTGGTAGGCCATCACCCCACCAACAAGCTGATAGGCCGCGGGCTCATCCTTCACCGCCGGAGCTTTTAACCCCGTCCCATGCGGGACAGAGTGTTATCCGGTATTAGACCCCGTTTCCAGGGCTTGTCCCAGAGTGAAGGGCAGATTGCCCACGTGTTACTCACCCGTTCGCCACTAATCCACCCCGAAAGGCTTCATCGTTCGACTTGCATGTGTTAAGCACGCCGCCAGCGTTCGTCCTGAGCCAGGATCAAACTCTCCGTGAATGTTTTCCCGTAATCGGGATCACAACACGAGAGCGGAACAACCGATCGGAATAAGAACGGTTGTTCACAGCGTCCTCGCTGTTGTTGCCTACCGGACCGGTAAAGGCCGGCAGGACTTTTTCAAAGGAACCACCAACCTGCCGAAGCAGGCCGGGGTATCAACATATCTGGCGTTGACTTTTGGCACGCTGTTGAGTTCTCAAGGAACGGACGCTTCCTTCGGTCCCGTTTCACCGGGGCCCTCCGGGCGCTTCCCTTCGTTCTTGCGTTTCCGACTCTATCAGACTCTTTCGTGTCCGATTCCCGGCCGAAGCGGGTTCCTGCTGTTTCGCTTTCCAGTTCTTCGCTTTCGCGTTTCCCTTTCCGGCGAGTCCGACTTTACCAGACTCTTTTTCGTTCCGTTTCCGGTCCGAGTTCGATTCCAGCGGCCTACGGAGGGCCTTTGCCTTTCGGCTGACTCGACTTTATCAGAAGCAAATCGACCGAACCTAATCGGCTGTTTGCTCGAAAGAGAAGAATCGATCGGCTCTACGAGGGCTCTGCCCTCGACACGAGCGAAATGAACTTCAACCGTTCCCGACCGGACGTGTCCAGTTCGTCGGAACTGTTTAAATCTACCTCCCCACGCGAACTGTGTCAACAGTTCTTGCGGGCCAGCAGAGACTAGCAGGTCAGCGGCCGTCGTCGCACATCGGCCGTCAGGCGGCGGAGGGCAGCTCGGCGCTCTGTTCGGCCGCGTCGACGTCGCCCGTCTCGCCGGCCCGGGCCGCCCGCCCTCCCAGTACGTAGACGTACGCGAGGAAGACCAGTTCGGCAACGACACCGATGGTGATCCTTCCCCAGGTGGGCAGGCCCGACGGGGTCACGAAGCCTTCTATGACCCCGGAGACGAACAGGACCAGTGCCAGGCCGATGGCCATGCCTATGGCGGCCCGGCCCTGTTGTGCCAGGGCCGCCCTCCGGGTCCGGGGTCCCGGGTCGACGACGGTCCAGCCGAGGCGGAGGCCGGTCCCCGCCGCGACGAAGACAGCGGTCAGCTCGAGCAGGCCGTGCGGCAGGACGAGCCCCAGGAAGGTGTCCAGGCGGCCGGCCGACGACATCAGGCCGATGCCCACGCCGAGATTGAGGACGTTGACGAAGAGGATCCAGACCACCGGAACACAGAGGAAGGCGCCCAGCACCAGACACATCGCAGCGGCCTGGGCGTTGTTCGTCCAGACCTGGGCGGCGAACGAGGCGGCGGGGTGACTGGAGTAGTAGGTCTCGTACTCTCCGCCCGGCCGGGTCAGGCTGCGGAGGTCCTCCGGTGCGCCGATCGCCGCCTGCACCTCCGGATGCGTGCCGATCCACCAGCCGATGACGGCTGCCAGGAGGGTGGAGAGGACGGCCGTCGGCACCCACCAGTGCCGCGAGCGGTAGACGGCGGCGGGAAAGCCCGCGGTCAGAAAACGTGCGACGTCGCGCCACGAAGCGCGCCGGGTGCCCGTCACGGTCGAACGGGCCCGCGCCACCAGCTGTGTGAGGCGGGCGGTCAGCGAGGGATCCGGGGCGCTGGACCGGAGCAGCGACAGGTGTGTGGCTGTGCGCTGGTAGAGGTCGACGAGTTCGTCCGCCTCCGCACCGGTCAGACTGCGGCCGCGGCGCAGGAGGTGGTCGAGGCGGTCCCACTCGGTGCGGTGGGTGGTCACGAAGACGTCGAGGTCCATGGTCGGCTGCTGCTCCAGGCATGGGTGCGTACGGGTCCGTACTACGGCGCGCTGCGGGTCAGCTTGGCAGACTGATGTCTGCGCGGGCAGGGAAGGGCGGCGAGGGGTGGGGTGGCGATGAATGAGCTCGTGACCGGGGACGCGGTCGTACTGGGGTTGCAGCCGGCGAGGCTGCCGAGCCGGGCGTTGGCGATCGCCATCGATCTCGCGGTGGTCGTGACGGCGTTCGTCCTCGTGTCGATCGGTACGGCGCTGGCGACCGTGGCGCTCGACGAGGCGGCGAGTGCCGCGATCGCGGTCGCCACCTTCCTCCTGGTGCTCGTGGGCGGGCCGATCGCGGTCGAGACACTCAGCCACGGTCGTTCGCTGGGCAAGTTGGCCTGCGGACTGCGCGTGGTGCGGGACGACGGCGGTCCGATCCGGTTCCGGCACTCGCTCGTCCGCGGGTCGATGGGCGTGGTCGAGATCCTGGGGACGCTCGGCGTCGTGGCCTGTGTCTCCTCCCTGGTCTCGGCCCGTGGGCGGCGGCTCGGTGACGTGTTCGCCGGGACGCTCGTCGTACGTGAGCGCGTGCCGTCCGGGCGGGCCGCCGCCGTGCCCCCTCCCCCGCCGTGGCTCGTGGGCCGTTTCGCGCAGCTGGACCTGTCGGGTGTCCCGGACGCTCTCTGGCTGGCGATACGGCAGTACCTCACGCGGATGCACCAGCTCGAGGCCGGAGTGGGCCGGTCGATGGCCGAGCGGCTGGCCGCCGATCTCGCCGCCCGTACGGGGGCTCCGGTGCCGCAGGGGGTGCCGGCGCCCGCGTATCTGGCGGCCGTGGTGAACGAGCGGCAGGCGCGGGATGTCAGGCGCGTGGTCGCTGCCGCCGGCCGCGGTGCCCCGGCACCGGGCCGCACCGGTCAGCCCCACGGAACGCAGGCGGGAACCGGGCCCTGGGCCGCGCCCGCGGGATTCCCGCCGGGACCGGCCATGGCTTTTTCCCCCACCACGACGGCCACCGCGGCGCCCGGGCCGACAGGACCGGTGCCCGGGCCGCCCGCCACCGCGCCGAACGGCGCGGTGGCGGGCGCGCCGGAGGGCTCGGTCACGACCGGGACCGGCTTCGCCCCGCCCGCCTAGGCGGCCGGGGACGGCGGCGGCGAAGGCGGTGTTTCGAGGTCCTCCAACTCGATGCCAGGAGCTGTCAGGACCACGTCACCGGCGATGTGGACGGTGTGCTGATCGCCGGTGTCCAGTGCGTTGACCTGGTACTCGTCCACGATCAGAGGGCCGCTGTCAGTGGCGTGCGCTTCACTGTTCACCAGCGCCCAGGACTGGTCGACGGTCCGGGGCGCGAGCACCGGATCCGTGAAGGTGACCAGGCGGACCCGGGTCGCGGGGGAAGCGGGGGTGAGGCGCAGGAGCCGGGCGGTCGCGACGAGGAAGGCGGGGGACGTGCCGGAGAAGGTGTGAGCGCGGACGTTGCCTTCGGTGGCGTGAGTGCCGCTCGGGTCGGTCCGTACCCATGTGACGCCGTCGAGTGCGGCGCCGCGGACCTGCCAGCTCGCGGTGTGCAGCTCGAGACGGATGGGGCGGCCGAGTTCGTCCAGGGCCAGATCGACGGAGCCCAGGTCGTCGCCGGAGGGGGCCGTCGTCCGGGAGACGTAGCGCCAGCCGGAAGGGCCGGGGGCGCAGTGGAAGTGTTCTTCGCCGAGGGGGGTGTGGTCGTGGAGGTCGTGGAGCGAATAACGGCCGCGGGGCATGGGGTCCTTCGGGTTCCTCGAGCTGTGCGGGTGCGATAACGGGGCAGGCCCCCGGCACGGGGGTGCGGGGGCCTGCGCTCGGATCTGCTGCTGCGAGGGCGCGCCGGCCACCGGCCGGCGGGCGGCTCAGTAGCGGTAGAGGTCGGACTTGTACGGGCCGTCCACGGAGACACCGATGTACTCGGCCTGCTCGGGGCGCAGGGTCGTGAGCTTCACGCCCAGCGCGTCGAGGTGGAGACGGGCGACCTTCTCGTCCAGGTGCTTCGGCAGCACGTAGACGTCGGTGGGGTACGCCTCGGGCTTGGTGAACAGCTCGATCTGGGCCAGCGTCTGGTCCGCGAACGAGTTGGACATGACGAACGAGGGGTGACCCGTGGCGTTGCCGAGGTTCAGCAGGCGGCCCTCGGACAGCACGATCAGGACCTTGCCGTCGGAGAACGTCCAGGTGTGGACCTGGGGCTTGACCTCGTCCTTGACGATGCCGTCGATCTTGGCCAGGCCGGCCATGTCGATCTCGTTGTCGAAGTGGCCGATGTTGCCGACGATGGCCTGGTGCTTCATCCGGGCCATGTCACCGGCCATGATGATGTCCTTGTTGCCCGTCGTCGTGATGAAGATGTCCGCGGTCTCCACGACGTCGTCGAGGGTGGCGACCTGGTATCCGTCCATCGCGGCCTGCAGGGCGCAGATGGGGTCGATCTCCGTGATGATCACCCGGGCGCCCTGGCCGCGCAGGGACTCCGCACAGCCCTTGCCCACGTCGCCGTAGCCGCAGACGACGGCGGTCTTGCCGCCGATCAGGACGTCGGTGGCGCGGTTGATGCCGTCGATCAGCGAGTGGCGGCAGCCGTACTTGTTGTCGAACTTCGACTTGGTGACCGCGTCGTTGACGTTGATCGCCGGGAAGAGGAGGGTGCCGTCGCGGTGCATCTCGTACAGCCGGTGCACACCGGTCGTCGTCTCCTCGGTCACCCCGCGGATCTCGGACGCCAGCTGGGTCCACTTCTGCGGGGACTCACCGAGGGTGCGGTTGAGCAGCGTGAGGATGTGGGCGTACTCCTCGCTGTCCGCGGTCGACGGGTCCGGCGCCGAGCCGGCCTTCTCGAACTCGACACCCTTGTGGACGAGGAGGGTGGCGTCGCCACCGTCGTCCAGGATCATGTTCGGGCCGCCGGTGGGGGTGTTGGGCCAGGTCAGCGCCTGTTCCGTGCACCACCAGTACTCCTCCAGGGACTCACCCTTCCAGGCGAAGACCGGGACTCCGGCGGGAGCCTCGGGGGTGCCGTTCGGGCCGACAGCGATGGCGGCCGCGGCGTGGTCCTGGGTGGAGAAGATGTTGCAGGAGGCCCAGCGGACCTCCGCGCCCAGGGCGACGAGGGTCTCGATGAGCACGGCGGTCTGCACCGTCATGTGCAGCGAACCGGTGATGCGGGCACCTGCCAGCGGCTGCGTGGCGGCGTATTCCTTGCGGATCGACATCAGGCCGGGCATCTCGTGCTCGGCGAGGGTGATCTCCTTGCGCCCGAAGGCGGCAAGGGAGAGGTCGGCGACCTTGAAGTCCTGGCGGTTGGCGGCCGTCGTCATAACGGGCTGCTCCTGGTGGGTCGAGGGTGGGCTGGCTGGCTGCGGCGGCACGGGCATACGGATGCCCGGTCGATCGCAGTGCAGTCCGTCGGAGGCCCTCTCTCCCTCGGCCGGCCCGCGTCCGCGAACCGATCGACCGCCATCAGCAGCGACGTCTGGTACTGAGACGAATCTACACCGAACGGCCCAGCGAGCCCCAGCCCGTCCGGGCATCCGGGGCCGGCGCAGGGCCGTCCGGGGCCGATCTCCAACGTGTCAGTGGCCGGATCCGGTCGGTGCGGAGGGAGAGGACGGCCCGCTCGGGTCGGCCGGGACCGGCCCGCCGGGGGCCTTGTCCGGGTCGGCGCCCGCGGCAGCGGCCGCCTCGTCGTAGATGTCGGGCTCGAGGTAGATGACCCGGGCGATCGGGACAGCCGTCCGGATGCGCGTCTCCGCTGCGTTGATCGCCTCGGCCACCTCGGCGGCGGACTCCTCGGCCCGCACCGCGATCTTGGCCGCCACGAGCAGTTCTTCAGGGCCGAGGTGGAGCGTACGCATGTGGATGATGCGGGTGACGGTGTCCCCGTCGACCACAGCGGTCCTGATCTTCTCCACGTCCTCGATGCCGGCCGCCTCACCGAGCAGCAGCGACTTCGTCTCCGCGGCGAGAACGATCGCGATCACGATCAGCAGGATGCCGATGCACAGGGTGCCGATGCCGTCCCACACGCCGTTTCCGGTGCCCAGCGCCAGGCCCACGCCGCCGAGGGCCAGGATCAGGCCGATGAGCGCTCCGAGATCCTCGAGGAGGACGACGGGAAGCTCGGGGGCCTTGGCGCGGCGGACGAACTGCGTCCAGGACAGCGTCCCGCGGGTGACGTTGGACTCGGCGATGGCCGTACGGAAGGAGAAACCCTCCGCGATGATCGCGAAGACCAGCACACCGACCGGCCAGTACCAGGCCTCGATCTCGTGCGGGTGCTTGATCTTCTCGTACCCCTCGTAGACCGCGAACATGCCGCCGACCGAGAACAGCACGATGGAGACGAGGAAGGCGTAGATGTACCGCTCGCGCCCGTAACCGAAGGGGTGCTGGGGCGTCGCCTCGCGCTGGGCCTTCTTGCCGCCGAGCAGCAGGAGCCCCTGGTTGCCCGAGTCCGCCAGTGAGTGGACGCTTTCCGCGAGCATCGACGACGAGCCGCTGAACAGGAACGCCACGAATTTGGCCACCGCGATCGCGAGATTGGCGGCGAGTGCCGCCACGATCGCCCTGGTTCCGCCTGACGCGCTCATGGGTGCCTGGTGTCCCTTCCTCGATGCTGCGGCACGGACGCCGCGGTACGGCCCGACATTGTTGCAGCCGCTGGTGCGGACGGTACGTCAGACCACCACGGTGGCCCGGAACAAGGTTCCCGTACCGGACACTTCGACCTTTTCTTCCGCCGGGACGAACACCGATTCACCGGCCGCGAGAGTCAACTCGCCCACCAGGGGGGCGCCCGCCGTGCAGAGCAGGATCTGCGGAGTGACCGCCGTCAGGTCGACGGGTGCTCCGCCGGCGGTGAGGACGTGGCGCGAGAGCCGGAACTCGTCGACCGGCGTCTCGTAGAGCTCCTCTCCGGAGGGCGCCGCCTCCGGTCGCAGCACACCCGGCTCGGTGGGCTCGAAACGGACGATGCGCAGCAGTTCAGCGACGTCGACGTGCTTGGGGGTCAGTCCACAGCGCAGCACGTTGTCGGAGTTCGCCATGATCTCGACTCCGAGGCCTCCCAGGTAGGCGTGGGGCACACCGGCCCCGAGGAACATGGCCTCGCCGGGCTGCAGCTGTACGTAGTTGAGCAGCATGGCCGCGATGACACCCGGGTCGCCGGGGTAGTGGTGGGCGATCTGCGCGTACGGGGCGTGGGTACCACCGAGCCGTCCGGCGGCCTCGGCCGCCTCGCCGACCGTGCCGGCCATCTCGGCGGGGTCCGCCGTGAGGACCGCCGTCAGGACTTCACGCAGGGCCGCCTCCTCGGGGCGGGCGCGGAGCAGGTCGACGTACGGCTTCAGTGAGTCGACGCCGAGTGCCTCCATCAGCTCCGCGGCCTCGGCCGGCCTGCGGAAGCCGCAGAGTCCGTCGAAGGGCGTGAGGGCGCAGATCAGCTCGGGCTTGTGGTTGGCGTCCTTGTACGTGCGCTGCGGCGCGTCGATCGGAACGCCCCGGCGCTCCTCGTCCTCGTACCCCTCCTGCGCCTGCGCGAGGTCCGGGTGGACCTGCAGGGAGAGAGGGGCGCCCGCCGCGAGCAGCTTGAGCAGGAAGGGGAGGCGGGGGCCGAAGGCGCGCACGGCTGCCGCGCCCAGTTCGCGTTCGGGGTCGGCCGCGATGACGTCGTCGAGGGCCTGTTCCACACCGTCACCCGCGGGACGGGTGAGACGCGAGGGGGCTCCCGGGTGGGCTCCCATCCACATCTCGGCCTGCGGTTCGCCCGTGGGGGCCGTGCCGAGCAGCTCGGGGATGGCCGTGGTGGAGCCCCAGGCGTAGGGGCGCACGGTGTTGGAGAGCCGGTCCATGGGAATTCGTCCTCATCGGATGCGTGGGTTACAGGGGATGCGCAAGACGGGGCTTACAGGGACGCGCGAGACGGGCGTGGGGTCTCACGCGGTCGGGCCGCGCAGGACGGGCGGCGGAGCAAGGGACGGGCGGGACGGCTCGGACGCGCGGGCGCGTGAGGCCGCCGCACGCAGCGGAGACGGGCCCCGGAGGTACTCCGTCACACCCGGTTGTCGGAGGCGAGGGAGAGATAGACGGCGGCGAAGTCGGTGATCGCGAGGAGCTCGGCGAGGGCTTCGAGTGCGCTGCCGTCCTCGGGCTCGATCTCGCTGATCGCCGTCTCGTGGCCGAGAGCCAGTTCCCGTGCCGCGGGCGCCGCGGTGAGACCGCCGGTGGGCCGGTCACGGAGCAGGACGACGCGCGCCCGCATCGCTTCGGGTTCGTCCACCCGGTCGCGGAAGAAGTCGTCCGGGTCGGCCCCTGCCGCGAACGCTCCGGCGAGCAGCGCCCCGTGCGAGGGCAGCGCCTCGGGGAGCTCGGCCACGAGGGCCGGGCGGCCGGCGAGCTCGGCCAGCACGGCGGCGAAGCGGCGTCCGACCGGACCTGCGGTCTCGCCCTCCGTCCAGACGAGCGGCAGGCTGTCGGCCAGTTCCGCGGCCAGGGTCTTGGCCGGGTTGCCGTACGTGGCGATGGCCGGGCCACAGCGTTCGGCCGTGCGGTCGAGGCGATCGGCGACCTTCTGGAGACCGTCGGCGGGCGCGTCGACCAGGCCCAGCCGGTCCAGCAGGGCCAGCAGCGGGGTGAGCAGCGCCCAGAGAGTCCCCGGGCCGGCGGCGGAGGTCTCGGCGTCGTACTCCCCGTGCGGGGCTGCGGCCATCGGCACGACGAGGCCGTGGACTCCGTCGACGGCCTCGCGCAGCGGCGACCGGACGGGCGCGACGGCCACGACCGTGCAGCCGCGGCGGTACGCCTGCTCGGCGAGAAGGGCGAGGCCGGGCTCCGAACCGTCCGCCGTGGCGATGAGCAGCAGGTCCACCGATCCCGCCCACCCCGGCAGCGCCCAGCGCAGGGCCCCGGCTGCCGCGGCGACCCCGGTGGGACGGATCTGGGTGACGGGTGCGGCGGCGCCCGCGAGTGCGCCGATCAGGTCGGCGACGCCACGCGCGGCGGTACCGGGGCCCGCGACGAGGACGGCCCGCGGCCGTCCTTCGGGAGCCAGGCCCTCGATGCCCGCTTCCGAGGCGTGCCGGGCGGCGGTGCGGACCCGGGCGCCGGCCTCGGCCGCGCCGCGGAGCAGACCGCGCCGGTCGGCTCGGGCCAGAGCTTCCGGGGCGTCGAGCAACGACTCGTCGAGCATGGCGGTGGGCCTCCGATCACCGTGCTGATCAGGTACGGGACGCGGGGTGCGCGTGTCCCGGCGTTAGGCGGGGCGGCGGGCCTCGTCGACGAGCAGCACCGGGATGCCGTCCCGCACGGGGTAGGCCAAGCCGCAGTCCGTGCCGGTGCAGACCAGCTCGGGGTCGTCGGCTGCGGACCGGTCGTCGAGCGCGGCGTGGCAGGCCGGGCAGGCGAGGATGTCCAGGAGGCCGGCTTCGAGCGGCATGGGGTGGGTCCCTTCGGGCATGCGGTACGGATCGGGTGCGGACCGATCGGGGTCCGCGCGCCGGGGCCTCGTCAGCCTACCGCCGGGCCGGGAGGGACGCGGCGCGGCGGGCCCGGTCCGGCCGCGCATCCGCCGGTGGAGCGGCGGCACCGAGGCCCTCGGGGTCCGTCCGGACCGATCGCCACGAGCCGGACGGCAGGGGTGTCAGGATCCGGACGGCCGGATACATCGCCACATCGCTACGGTCCGGGCGCCAGGTTTCAGGCGCGGACCAGGGCCAGGACCTCGTCGCGTACCGCCGCCATCGTCTTCCCGTCACGGGCCTCGACGTTCAGGCGCAGCAGCGGCTCCGTGTTCGAGGCGCGGAGGTTGAACCACCAGTCGGTGCTCGTCACGGTGAGTCCGTCGAGTTCGTCGAGGGACACGTCGTCGCGGTTCCCGTACGCCGCCCTGATCGCCGCGAGCCGGTCCGCCTGGTCGGCGACGGTGGAGTTGATCTCGCCGGAGCCCGCGTAGCGGTCGTAGCGGTCGACGAGCCCGGAGAGGGGGCCCTCCTGTCCACCGAGCGCGGCCAGCACGTGGAGGGCGGCCAGCATGCCCGTGTCGGCGTTCCAGAAGTCGCGGAAGTAGTAGTGGGCGGAGTGCTCGCCGCCGAAGATCGCCCCGTGTTCGGCCATCTCCGCCTTGATGAAGGAGTGGCCGACGCGCGTGCGGACGGGCTTGCCGCCGTGCTCGCGGACGACTTCGGGGACCGACCAGGAGGTGATCAGGTTGTGGATGACCGTGCCCGTGCCGCCGTTGCGGGCGAGCTCCCGAGCGGCGACCAGGGCGGTGATCGCGGACGGGGAGACGCCCTCACCGCGCTCGTCGACGACGAAGCAGCGGTCGGCGTCACCGTCGAAGGCGAGGCCGAGGTCGGCGCCCTCGGCGAGGACGCGGGCCTGGAGGTCGACGATGTTGCCGGGGTCGAGCGGATTGGCCTCGTGGTTCGGGAAGGTGCCGTCCAGTTCGAAGTACATCGGGACGAGTTCGAGGGGGAGGCCGGCGAAGACGGTCGGGACGGTGTGGCCGCCCATGCCGTTGCCCGCGTCCACGACGACCTTGAGCGGGCGGATCCCGGAGAGGTCGACGAGGCCCAGCAGATGTGCGGCGTAGTCGGCGAGGGTGTCGCGCTCGGTGATCGTGCCCGGGGTGGTGGTGGTCGTCGCGGGGGCGCCGTGCTCCGACCACTCCTCGACGAGGGAGCGGATCGTGGTCAGGCCGGTGTCCTGGCCGACGGGCGCGGCTCCCGCGCGGCACATCTTGATGCCGTTGTACCGCGCCGGATTGTGCGAGGCCGTGAACATCGCTCCCGGCAGGTCCAGCGCCCCCGAGGCGTAGTACAGCTGGTCGGTCGAGCAGAGCCCGATGAGGGTGGCGTCGGCCCCGCGTGCCGTCGCACCGCGGGCGAAGGCCTGGGCCAGGCCGGGCGAGGAGGGCCGCATGTCGTGACCGATGACGATGGCGTCCGCGTCCGTGACCTGGACGAAGGCGGCGCCGAACAGTTCGGCCAGCGACTCGTCCCACTGGTCGGGCACCACTCCGCGCACGTCGTACGCCTTCACGAGCTGCGACAGGTCAGCAACCACGGCCGGTCCTCCTGGGGGGTCTTTACGGACCGCCCAAACTACCCGGCGGCCCCGCACATCCCGTCAGGGGAGCGTCCGGCCCTCGCGCCCGGCCACCACGACGGGGCGTCGGGCCAGGTGCGGGCAGCACGGAGAACGCGGCGCGGGAAGGACGGAGGAACGCGCGCGGGAAGGACGGACGGGCCGTCAGGAGTCCGGGGAGCGCAGCACCCGGAGGTGGCCGCGGCGCGCGACCTCGACCGGATCCGCGGTACGCGGCCCCCGGCCGCCCGTTTCGGGCGCCCGTTCACGGGGCCTGGCCGCTTCCCTCACGGCGTTGGCAAGCGCTTCCAGGTCGTCACCGCTGGGGTGGGTGGGCCCGGAGGGGTCGGAGAGCCGGACGACTTCCCAGCCGCGCGGCGCGGTGAGCCGCTCCCCGTGCTCGGCACAGAGGTCGTAGCAGTGGGGCTCGGCATAGGTGGCGAGCGGGCCGAGGACCGCGGTCGAGTCGGCATAGACGTACGTCAGTGTCGCGACGGCGGGACGGCCGCACGCGGTTCGCGAACAGCGACGTACAGGGCTCACGATGTTGGACGGTACCGCACTCTTGAGCGGGCTGCGACGACTCTGGCTCAGGTCGCACCCTCGTGTCGCCCTGCGAGGCCCGGACCGAAGCGATTCTTCCGGGCTGCCCTGACCTGCGCGGCAGCCGGTTCGCGCGGCCTGGGACCGCTTGCCTCCCGGTCGCCGGGGAGTACCTGAGGAGTCATTCGGCGAAGGCTCGGCGATCGAATGAGGGGCCGGATCCGGACTCATCCCTGGCCGAAATGTTCAGGTGTGGACATCGAGCCGACCTGCGGAGCACCCGTGATCCGCCCGGCGGGAGGAGGGTTACGCTGCGTCGGTGATGGACAGTCCCGTACCTCCCCACCCGTCCGAGCCACGGCCCCGTCGCCGCGACCGTCACGGCCGCGGTATGCGCGGGCCGGTCGCCCCGCCCCAGGTGCCGTTGTCCGTCAGCAGGGCGGAAAGCTTCCGCGACCTGGTCCAGGATTCGGTGGAGCGGCTCGAACGGCGCTGGCCCCAGCTGGCGGATGTCGACTTCCTGGTCCTCGACGTGCCGGGGTCGCTGGAGGAGAGCGTGCCGCTGGGCCGCGCGGTGTCCGCAGCGAAGGGGCAGCCGGCCCAGATCGTCATCTACCGGCGTCCCCTCGAGATCCGCACCAAGGGCCGCGACGAGCGCGCCCTGCTCGTGCACGAGGTCGTGGTGGAGCAGGTCGCTGAGCTGCTCGGCCTCTCGCCCGAGTCGGTCGACCCACGCTACGGCCAGGACTGAGCCCCGGGCACCGGCATGGCCCGTTCGCCGGGCTGCGGGCAGGGCCGGGCCTCCTCCCCCAGGAGCCCTCGGTCCTGCCCGCAGTCGTCGCACGAACCTCCGTCGCCGGACAGGACTCCGGCGTCCGCGAACACCTCAGCCGTCCGGGAACACCTCAGTCGTCCGGGAACGCCTCAGTCGTCGAGGACGGAGAGGTCCTGTTCGGCGGCGGGCACCTCGACCGTGCCCCCGTCGTTCGGCAGCGTCTGCACGGTGAACATGTTGATGCCGTCCTCCTCGACCGTGAGCGTGCGGGCCGCGTGGACAGGGCCGCCCGATTCCGGCTCCACCGTCAGCGCGTAGGAACCCTTGAGCCCCGGCGGAGCTTCGGGGGTGACCTCGAGGGTCGTCCCTCCCTCGACCGTGTACGTCTTGACGGCGCTGCCCCCGCCCTCGCTGCCCGCGGACACGGTCACCTTGACCTTGGCCGTGGCGCCCGGCGCGGTCAGTGACAGCACCGAGCCCTTCGCCCGGTTGTCGGCGACGCTCGCCCGGGCGCCCACGGGCTCGGTCGCAGGGATGTACGCGACCTCCTGTTCGGCACCGGTCCCGCGCACCACGCGCAGCGCGGCGACGATCGGTGTCACGCTGCCGCCCTCGGGGGACAGCCGGAGCGAGCCGGGCTCCCCCCGTGTGACGTTCTTGAGGTCGAGGCTCGTGGTCATCCCTGACTTGATGTGCAGGCTCGCATTGCCGGCCGGGGAGAACGTCGCGCTCTTCCCCATGAGCTGCACCTTCACATCGGCGTCGTCCTCCCCCGGCGCGAAGGCCACCAGGCGAACGGAGGTCGCGTCGGCCGGGATGCCGGGCAGGACCAGGGTGCCCGAAGGGTCGTCGGAGGCGGTCAGCCAGTCACTGCCCGCCTTCTCGTCGGCGACCCTGACCACCGCGCCGACGCGGCCGGTCCGGGTGGTCACGTGGAGGGTCACATCGTCGACGGCCTCGGTGGTGAGCGTCGAGACCAGCAACGGGACGCTCGACCTGGCCGGAACCGTGATGCCCTCTGCGGCATCGGACTCGAGGACGCCCTCGGGGCCGTAGAGCTCGACGTCCGCCACCGCGGCCGTGTCGTCCGGGTTGGTGAGGTGGATGTAGTCCTGGCGGCTCTTCGCCGTGCTGGCGCCCGGGAGCCAGAAATCCGTGTCCGGGGCGGTGCAGGTGACGCCGAGGAGGCCACGCCCGTCGCCCGCGGAGGTCATGGTGGTCTGCTGGGCGGTCCAGCCCGGGGCCAGCCGGCCGGTGGCGGTACCGATCAGTGCGGGGGCGTTCGACGCGGAGGTCTCGGCAGTGGCCGGCTTGCCGTTTCCCTTGAGGGCGACGACGGGCTTGGCAGCATCCTTGCTCGTCTTCCCGTCCTTGCCCTTCTCCTTGTCCGCGTCCCCGGCCGGAGCGTCCTCGCCGTCCACCGGGAGGGGCACGGACGGTGTCAGCTCGGCCGTTCCGGCCTCTCCGCCGCCCTCTCCCGCCGAGGCTCCAGCCGGTGTGAAGGACGTGTAGGTGGTGTCCGCCAGCTCGGAACTGCTGGGCGCCGGGCAGAGCAGGCTGGAGCGCTCGACGGGGAGCCGGGCCGCGGCCTTCGCCTCTGGTGCGCCTGTGTCGCCGGGCGCGTTGAGCGCGGCGAAACCGGTGACGGCGGCGAGGGCGACAACGCCCGCGATGAGGGACAGGGGGGTGGACTTCACTCGGACTCGCCTCGCGATGCGTTGCCGGTCGGCCACGGGCCCTGGCCCGGGGCTGGGTTCTCGTCGTGCCCGTCGTAGGCAGCGTCGTTCTCCTGCCCGTCGTACGGAGCGGCCTCGCCGCCCGCCCCCGGGGTGTAGTGCTGCTGCTGGGCGTAGCCGTACGGGTCGTAGGCGCCCTGCTGCTGGTAGGCGTCCTGCTGGTACGGATCCTGGGGGTAGGGCTCCTGCTGGTACGGATCGGCCTGGTAGTACTGGCCCGCGTCCTGCCCGGCCTGGTACCGGCCCGCGTCCTGCCCGGTGTGGTACTGGCCCGTGTCCTGCCCGGCCTGGTACTGGCCGTGGTCGGCGTCCTGGTACTGCTGCGCGTCCCACCCGCCGTCACCGTAGCCCTGCTGTCCGACCGCCGCGTACGAACCGGTGCCGTTCTGGTCGTCCGGGGCGGCGGCGTACGGATCGGTGTTCTGCTGCGCCGGGATGTAGCCCTCCTGGGCCGGCCGGGCGGCGTCCGGGACGGCTGTCCCACTCTGCGGGCCGTACGGGGTCTCCTGCCCGACGGCCTCCTGAACGGACCCGCCGGTCCCATGGAACTCATGGGACTCACCGGAGGCACCCGGCTCGCCGAAGGCACCGTTCTCCTCGGCCTCGCCGTCCTCCCCGGCCACGGCTGCCTCCGCCTGTGCCGCGGCGCGCAGCCTGCGGGCCCGGCGCCCCTCCCCCGCGACCGGCTCGGCCGCGACGGTCGCGGTCTCCTCGGGCAGGTCGTCGTCGATCTCGCGGCGACGGCCCGGCAGGGCCAGGACCAGCAGCACGACACCGAGCACCACTTGGGTCCAGATCCAGACGGTGTGTGTGAGCGGAGTGTCGTAGGTGAGGTCCAGCGTGCCGCTGTCGGCCGGGAGTTCGAAGCCCTGGGCCCAGCCGTCCACCGTCTTCGGCTTCAGGGCCCGGCCGTTCAGCGTGGCCTGCCAGCCGGGGTCGGCCCCGTCGGCGATCCGCAGCACCCGGCCGGAGTCGCCTGCCGGGATCTTGGAGTGCGCCTCGACGGGCAGCGAACCGACGGCGACCGGCTCGGCGCCGGCACCGGCCGGGACGATCATGACGCGGGACACCTGGCGGTCGACCCGCCACAAGGCGCTGCCGTCCAGCTGGCTGAGCCGGCTCAGACCCGGCGTCGCGTCGAGCACGCGGCTCATCTCCCGCGGCGCCCCGTCCCGTACGAGGACGTAACGGATCGCGAAGCCGCTGAGCTGGCTGCCCTGATCCGCGCCGGAGCCCGCGACGAGATTGGCGACGACCTTGTCGAGGTGGGCGTTGCCGCCGCCCGCCTCGGTGAGTTCGGCGTCCCCGAGCCGGGCGCCCGAGCCGCGGACGAGGCTGTACGAGACGGCTGCCGGTGACGAACCGCCCAGGACCAGGGTCCGCGGCTGGTCCCGGGTGGTGCTCTCCTCCGCGACGAAGGCGGGCACCTGCACCGGGTCGCGGCGCTCCAGCGGCCCTGCGGCGCCACCGATCATCCAGCCGGCCGCGGCCAGCACGGGAGCGACCCCGGCGGCCAGCGCGATCAGTGCGGCGACCGGCTGGCGCCAGCCGAAGCTGAGCTCGGCGACCCGGACCCGGGCGCCGTCGGCGCCGAGGAGCGCGGCGGCGATCAGCGCGCTGCCGTAGACGAGGGTGGCGGGCCCCGCCCAGGTGGAACCGTTGGCGATTGCGGCGAAGAGCAGACCGACGAGTGCGGTGGTCCAGGCGGTACGGATGGCGAACTGCCGCTCACCGCGCAGCAGCGCGGCCAGCGCCGCCAGGACGATGCCCAGCAGCAGGACGCCCCCCGCGGCCTTGGGCCCACCGGGGCTGATGCCGAGCAGGTCGAGGGCGGTGGCCGTGCCCGTGCCCAGGTCCTTACCCGCCTCCTTCAGGAAGCCGGACGGGCTGGTCAGCAGCGACAGCGACCAGGGAGCGAGGACCAGCAGCGGCGTGCCCGCCGTGGCCAGGAAGCGCAGCCCGTACGCGGTGATGTCACCCCGTCGCAGGACCAGGACCCCGAGTCCGAGCACCACGGCGAGCGGCCAGACCACCGGAGTGAAGGCCGTCGCGAGGGTGAGCAGCAGCGTGTACGCCCAGGTCGCACGCCAACTGCCACGCGTGGTGGCGCTGCCGTCGCGCAGCCCGTACGCGGCGACGGCGGCGCGGGCGATCAGCGGCAGCAGTACCGCAAGGACGGCGGTCCCGATGCGGCCGGTGGCCAGTGCTCCCGTCGCGGCGGGCAGGAAGGCGTACGCGACGCTCGCCCAGGCCCGCAGGAGGCGGGACTGGAGCAGCGGCCGGGAGGCGAAGTACGCGGTGAGCCCCGCGAGAGGTACCGAGCAGACCAGCAGCACGGTGAGGGCGAAGCCCGTGGAGCCGAGGAAGAGGGCGGACAGGGCGGCGACCATGCCGAGGTAGGGCGGTGCGGTCTGTGTGCCGCCGGTGCCGACCGTGTGCCACCCGTCCGCGTACCGCCCCCAGAGGTCGGAGACGTCCGCCGGGGCGGGCAGCAGCGCGCCGCCCGCGAGGGCGCCGCCGCCGAGAAGGCCGCGGCAGGCGACCAGCGAGACCAGGAGGAGGAGTGCGAAGAGGACGGGGCCGGGCTTGCGGACGATGCGCTTGACCCGTGCGAACTGTTCGATCTCCAGGAAGTCGGCGTCGTCGCCGCCGGGGCCGGATTCGACGGCTCCGTGCCGTGAACCACCGGATTCCGCGTCGGTGCGAGTGCCGAAGTTGCCCGCGACCTGCTCGACGGTGGCGCGGACGGTGGCGCCGGGCGGCGGGAAGAGGGACCGCAGTTCGGCGGCGTCCACGCCTCCCTTGCCCCGCGCACGGCGTCCGGCGAGGATCCGCCCGGGTCGCAGCAGGGTGCCGAAGAGTCCGGCGACCTCGTCCAGCGCCTGCCCGGGCACCTTGCCGACGAGGTAGGCGAGGGTGCGGAGCAGGGTCCCGAGGACGATGCGGAGCAGCGCCCAGGGGAGCTGTCTGCCCCGGGCGTTGACGAGCATCGTGTAGACGGCTCCGGCCTTGTCGACGCGGTGCGGGCTGGAGACGGAGCGTCCGGCACAGTCGATGGGGCGGCGTTCCCTGGCGGAGGCCTCGGCATGCCGCAGCACCGCGTCCGGTGCGACGAGCACCCGGTGGCCGGCCATGTGGGCGCGCCAGCACAGGTCCACGTCGTCACGCATGAGCGGAAGCCTGCGGTCGAAGCCGCCGAGTTCCTCCCAGACGTCGCGGCGTACGAGCATCCCGGCGGAGGAGACGGAGAGCACGGTACGCACCTGGTCGTGCTGCCCCTGGTCCTGCTCACGCCGGTCGAGTCCGGTCCAGCGGCGTCCGCTGTTGGCGATGGAGACGCCGACTTCGAGGAGCTGCTTGCGGTCGTACCAGCCGCGCAGCTTCGGTCCGACGATCGCGGCGTGCTGGTCGTGGTCGACGACGCGCAGCATCTCGGCGAGCGCGTCCGGCTCGGGCGCGCTGTCGTCGTGGAGCAGCCAGAGCCACTGGACGGGTTCGCCGTGCGGGAGTTCCGGCAGGTCGTACGCGTCGTCGCGCCAGCTCCGGGTGGCCGGGTCCCAGCCGCTGGGGCGCTTCAGGTACGGCAGGTCGTCGGGCGTGAGGACGCCGGCCGTGCGGGTCGCCTCGTCGACGGCGGTGCCGAAGCTCGTACGGCGTGCGAGGTGCAGGACGCGCTCGCCGCCGAGCGCCTGGGTGACCAGGTGCGCGGAGTCGTCGGCGCTGCCCGTGTCGGCGGCGACGACGTTCTGTACGGGGCGTTCCTGCCCGAGCAGCCCGGCCAGCACGTCGGGCAGCCAGCGCGCGCCGTCATGGGAGACGAGCACGGCGGTGACGACGTGCCGGGGGAACTCTGGGGCGGCGGCGGCCGGGTTCGGCGCCGCCGGGTGGCTGTGCACGGACATCGAGGTACGGGCCCTCCGGCCGGGTCCGGAGGGGCGTCCCCCCGGGGGCTGCATCGGTGTACACGCGCGCCCCGGCGGGGCGTTGGCGCGTCTCTCGGACGGGGCCCCACACTAACGGTACGGATGTGCGCCCCGCTCCGAGCGGTTGACCGGCGGGCAGGGAGGGCGTGCGGACACGCTGATGGCCCGTGGCCCCGGACCGCGTACGGGTCCGGGGCCACGGGCCATCAGCGGCCCGGGCTGCCGGGTCCGTGGCGCGTGGCGCGTGGCGCGTCAGATGGCGGCCTTCTTCAGGCGCCGCCGCTCCCGCTCGGAGAGGCCGCCCCAGATGCCGAACCGTTCGTCGTTGTTGAGGGCGTACTCGAGGCACTCGGAGCGGACCTCGCACGCGAGACAGACCTTCTTGGCCTCGCGGGTCGATCCGCCCTTCTCGGGGAAGAAGGACTCGGGGTCGGTCTGGGCGCACAGCGCGCGCTCCTGCCAGCCGAGTTCTTCGTCCGCGTCCTCGACCAGCAGTTGCTGGAACAGCTCGGTCATGTGCGCCCCTCGTCTGTCTCTTGCGTCCCCGTGATGCGGCCGTTATGTGAGGCCGAACAACACGAGTGAAATTACAAGTGTGTAGCTCTGGGCCAGTCAAGCGAAGATCTGCTATTGGCCTCGGTATTCACTCTGCGGAACCAAGCGTATGCGGAAAGTGTTCAAATCACCAAAAACCTGACATATGCCGCCGGTCTCCCCGGCCACCGCTTCTCACCGGGTGAGACGACCGCGGCCACCTCGATGTTTCGATTCGATCATCGAAGCGATCAAGATCACAGTCGGGTCACAGGCGTCAGCCGCGTTTGGGAGCACGGTTGTTGCGCCACCTTGCCTCTCCTGGGGCTGCCAAAACCTTTCTCCTCCTTCGGCAACCGGATGGGATGAAAGATTGCCGCCAAACCGGGCATAGAGTTGACAGAACATCCGCCGAACCGGTCTCCTTGCCCGTATGCCAGCGACCGCAGCGATGTACCCGACCCACGTCCGTGGGTTCCGTACGGCTGTCCAGGCCCGCTGTTGCTGTTCCAGCTGTCACAGCTGTTGAAGCCCTGACGCTCCAGCTCTGACCAGCTCGCCTTCCAGCGCTTTCCGGTCTCCTCGGGCCGCGTGTCTCCCCGAGACCCGCGTGTCTGCCCGAGAACCGCGTCTGCGCGACACCCCCCGCACGTGCATCCCCACGCCGAGGAATTCCCGCACCCATGAACAGCGACAGCGACCTCCAGATCGCCGGCGACATCCTCGAGGTCCAGCACCTCCTCCAGCCGGCCCGCCCCCACCCCTCCACCGTGGCCGGGTTCGCCGGGCTCGCCCGCACCATCGCGGCCGACCGTGACCGCTGGGCCCCGCTCGTCCGGTACGACACCACCACGCGCTGGTACCACCGGCTGCAGGCGGTACCGCCGACTCCCGGGACGGCCCCTGCGGGGGAAACCCCGCTCGGCTACGAGGTATGGCTGCTCAGCTGGGTCCCCGGTCAGGGCAGCGGACTCCACGACCACGGCCTCTCCTCCGGCGTACTGACCGTCCTGGAGGGCGAACTGACGGAGCACACGCAGCGCGGGACACGCGCTCTGGCCCCCGGCGCACAGCGCGTCTTCGCCCCGGGGTACGTCCACGAAGTCGTCAACGACTCCCTCGAACCGGCCGTCAGCCTCCACATCTACTACCCGGGCCTCACCGACATGCCCATGCACGCGGCACAGTGCGCCCAGGAGACCGTGACCGCCTGACGGCCCCACCCGTCACCCACCACCACCCCACACACGCCAGGCTCCGCCTGACAGCCCCACCCGTCACCCACCACCACCCCACACACGCCAGGCTCCGCCTGACAGACTGTCTGTATGCGCATTGTGGTTCTGGCCGGCGGTATCGGTGGTGCTCGTTTCCTGCGCGGCCTCAAACAGGCCGCGCCGGACGCGGACATCACGGTCATCGGCAACACCGGTGACGACATCCATCTGTTCGGGCTGAAGGTCTGCCCCGACCTGGACACCGTGATGTACACCCTCGGCGGTGGCATCGACGAGGAGCAGGGCTGGGGGCGCGCCGACGAGAGCTTCCAGGTCAAGCAGGAGCTGGCCGCCTACGGCGTCGGACCCGAGTGGTTCGGGCTCGGAGACCGCGACTTCGCGACCCACATCGTCCGTACGCAGATGCTCGGCGCCGGTTACCCCCTGAGCGCGGTCACCGAAGCGCTCTGTGCGCGCTGGAAGCCGGGGGTCAGGCTGGTCCCGATGTCCGACGACCGCGTGGAGACCCACGTGGCGGTCGACGTGGACGGCGAACGCAAGGCCATCCACTTCCAGGAGTACTGGGTGAAGCTGCGCGCCTCCGTCCCGGCGCACGCGATCGTCCCGGTGGGAGCCGAGCAGGCCAAGCCCGCACCGGGCGTCCTGGAAGCCCTCGCCGAGGCGGACGTCATCCTCTTCCCGCCGTCCAACCCGGTCGTGTCGGTGGGGACCATCCTCGCCGTACCCGGTATCCGGGAGGCCATCGCCGAGGCGGGCGTGCCGGTCGTCGGGCTCTCCCCCATCGTCGGGGACGCGCCCGTGCGCGGCATGGCCGACAAGGTGCTGGCCGCCGTGGGCGTCGAGTCGACGGCCTCTGCCGTCGCACGGCACTACGGGTCGGGGCTCCTGGACGGCTGGCTGGTCGACACCGTGGACGCCGGAGCCGTCGGCGAGGTGGAGGCGGCCGGGATCCGCTGCCGCGCCGTCCCGCTGATGATGACGGACGTGGAGACGACGGCCGAGATGGCACGGCAGGCACTGGCGCTGGCCGAAGAGGTACGGGCATGAGCACCCCGGACACCCGAGCACCCTCCTACCGGGTGTGGGCGCTGCCCGGCATGCCCGAGGTCCGGGCGGGGGACGACCTCGCGAAGCTCATCGCCGCGACGGAGCCGGGCCTCGTGGACGGCGACGTCCTGCTGGTCACCTCGAAGATCGTCTCCAAGGCGGAGGGCCGGATCGTCGAGGCCGCCGACCGGGAGGCGGCGATCGACGCCGAGACCGTCCGGGTGGTGGCCCGGCGCGGGACACTGCGGATCGTGGAGAACCGGCAGGGCCTCGTCATGGCCGCCGCCGGCGTCGACGCGTCGAACACCCCGGCCGGGACGGTGCTGCTGCTCCCCGAGGACCCCGACGCCTCGGCCCGGTCGATCCGGGACGGGCTCCGGGACACGCTCGGCGTCGAGGTCGGGGTCGTCGTCACGGACACCTTCGGGCGTCCCTGGCGCAACGGGCTCACCGATGTGGCGATCGGCGCGGCGGGCGTCCGGGTCCTGGACGACCTGCGGGGCGGCACGGACGCGCACGGCAATCCGCTGAGCGCCACCGTCGTCGCCACGGCCGACGAGCTGGCCTCGGCCGGCGACCTGGTGAAGGGCAAGGCGTCCGGTCTGCCGGTCGCGGTCGTGCGGGGACTGGCCCATGTGGTGGCCCCGCCCGGCTCCGAGGACGGGGCCAGGGCGATGGTGCGGGTGGCGGCCGACGACATGTTCCGGCTGGGGACCTCCGAGGCGGTGCGCGAAGCACTGCAGCTGCGCCGCACGGTGCGGGAGTTCACGGACGAGCCGGTGGACCCGGGAGCCGTACGGCGTGCGGTCGCGGCGGCGGTGACGGCCCCTGCGCCGCACCACACGACGCCGTGGCGGTTCGTCCTGCTGGAGTCGGCGCGGTCGCGGACCCGGTTGCTCGACGCGATGCGGGAGGCGTGGATCGCGGACCTGCGCCGGGACGGCCGGAGCGAGGAGTCGATCGCCAAGCGGGTACGCCGCGGCGACGTCCTGCGCAACGCGCCGTACCTGGCGGTGCCCTGCCTCGTGACGGACGGCTCGCACACCTACGGGGACGAGCGCCGGGACGCTGCGGAGCGTGAGATGTTCGTGGTCGCGGCGGGCGCGGGCGTGCAGAACTTCCTGGTGGCGCTGGCCGGTGAGCGGCTGGGCTCGGCCTGGGTGTCCTCGACGATGTTCTGCCGGGACGTGGTGCGCGAGGTCCTCGACCTGCCGGCCGGCTGGGACCCGCTGGGCGCGGTGGCCGTGGGGCACGCGAAGACGGCTCCGCCGGCCCGGGGAGCCCGGGACGCGGAGGCGTTCATCACCGTGCGATAGGCGTACGGCGGCGTGTCCCGCCACCGCCCTACAGGCGGGCGATGTCGCGCGGCGTCATGCGGGGAGCCCGTCGGGGCGGGGTGTGGCCCGAGAGCAGGATCAGGCGGGTCGCACGGTGGCGCTGGCCCGCGTACGGGGCCAGGAGGGCCAGCATGGCGTCGTCGTCGGCGTCCCTGTCACCGGCCAGGGCGTAGCCGACGATACCCGGGAGGTGGATGTCGCCGACGGTGACCGCGTCGGCCGCGCCGTTCGAACGCTGCAGGGTCTCCGCCGCCGTCCAGGGCCCGATGCCCGGGATCAGCTGCAGCCGCGCCATGGCCTCGGGGAGCTCCATCGACGCCGCCTCCTCCATGCGGCGGGCCACCCGGACCGCGCGCAGGATCGTCGCCGAGCGCTTGGAGTCCACGCCCGCCCGGTGCCACTCCCAGGACGGGATCCTCGCCCAGGTCCGGGCGTCCGGCATGACGTGGAGGCCGTACGCGGCGAACTCCGCGTCCGCGGGGCCGGGGGCCGGGGTGCCGTAGGTACGGACCAGCAGGCGCCAGGCGCGGTAGGCCTCGTCGGTGGTGACCTTCTGTTCCAGGATCGACGGGATCAGCGACTCCATGACCAGCCCGGTGCGCAGCAGACGCAGGCCGGGCCGCCGGTGGTGGGTCGTGGCGACCAGCCGGTGGCGGGGGCGGAAGGCGTCGGGTGCGTCGCCCTCACCGAGCAGCGTGGGCAGCTGGTCCAGGAGCCACTGCGCCCCGGGGCCCCAGGCCGCCGCCGCGATCCGGCCGTCCCGGGCCGCCGCGACTCGCAGGGTGCCGGGGCCGGCCGGGGTACGCGTCGCCCGCCAGAACGTGCCGTCGGGCAGCGCCCGGTAGGTGGGGTCGGCGGGCCCCCGCCGCAGCGGGGAGAGGACCAGCCTCAGGTCCAGCGGCCCCGGCGGCGTCCAGGTCCGGTGCGAGGCGGACGCTTCCGCGACCGCCGGCTGCTGCTGCTGCTGCCGGGGCACGGCGGTGGTGAGGGGTACGAAGCGTCCTGCCACGGGTGAGGTCCTCGGTCGTCGGGGGGGGGTGCCTATCGAGGGTACGGCCGACGGGGACCGTTCACTGGTCGGACGAGAAGCGGACCGAGGCGTCCGGGAGGACCGCGCCGCACCAGACGCGGATCCCGTCGCGCAGTTCGTTGTCGGCGCCGACCTGCGCACCGTCGCCGACCACCGCGCCTGCCAGGACCGTGCGGCTGCCGATCCGGGCGCCGGCCCCGACCAGTGAGTCGCTGATCACCGCGCCCGGTTCGACGACGGCGCCCGCCAGCACGGTGGAGCCCGAGATCCTGGCGCCCTCACCGATGACCGCGCCCTCACCGACGACCGTACCGCCGGTGAGCTTGGCGTCGACGGCCACGGAGGCGGAGGGCAGGACGAGCCGGTCGCCGCAGCGGCCGGGGACGGCGGGGGACGGCGCACGGCCCAGGACGAGGTCGGCCGAACCGCGGACGAACGCCTGCGGGGTGCCGAGGTCCAGCCAGTAGGTGGAGTCGACCATGCCCTGGAGGTGGGCGCCGGAGGCGAGGAGCCCGGGGAACGTCTCGCGCTCCACCGAGACGGGCCGGCCGGCCGGGATGGTGTCGATGACGGAGCGGCGGAAGATGTACGCCCCCGCGTTGATCTGGTCGGTGACTATCTCCTCGGGTGTCTGGGGCTTCTCCAGGAAGGCCGTCACCCTGCCGGTCGCGTCCGTCGGCACGAGGCCGAAGGCACGGGGGTCCTCCACCCTGGTCAGGTGCAGGGAGACGTCCGCCCCGGATGTGGCGTGCGACGCGACCAGGGCCCGGATGTCGAGGCCGGTGAGGATGTCCCCGTTGAAGATCAGGACGGGGTCGTCCGGGCCCGAGGACAGTCGCGCCGCCACGTTGCGGATGGCACCGCCGGTGCCGAGCGGCTCGTGCTCGGTGACGTACTCGATGGAGAGGCCGAGCGAGGAACCGTCGCCGAAGTGCGGTTCGAACACCTCCGCCAGGTAGGAGGTCGCGAGCACGATGTGCTCGACCCCCGCCGCCCTGGCGCGCGCCAGTTGGTGCGTGAGGAACGGGACGCCCGCCGCGGGCACCATCGGCTTCGGGGTGTTCACCGTGAGCGGGCGCAGCCGGGTGCCCTTGCCCCCGACCAGGAGGATCGCTTCTCTTGCCTCTGTCACAGCGCCGTCTCTGCTTCCTGCTGGGGCCGGGCCTCGTATCGGCTGGCCAGTGTATGCAGACCGTCCGCAGCTCCTTCGGTCAGCGGCCCTGCAGGTTGGCCGAACTGGTCCGGGCCGTGCCGAGCTTCTTGTAGAGACGGCTCCCGGGGCATTCGGTTGCGAAACCGTCGCGATGACCGGCGATGACGTTGAGTTTGACCTTCGCGCCCTTCTTGTACTTGCCGCTGCCGCCGGAGACGAGCGTGACCTTGCCCTTGGGGTTGCGGCCGTACAGGCCGAGTTTCCAGGCGGTGAGCTTGGCGATCGCGGTCACCGCGGCGGCGGGCGGGTTCTTGGAGCTGTACGTCCCGAGTACCGCGATGCCCATGCTGTTGGTGTTGAACCCGAGCGTGTGGGCTCCCAGGACGGCCTTCGTGACGCCTCCGGCCCGCCCTTCGTAGATGTTCCCGCACTTGTCGACGGCGAAGTTGTAGCCGAAGTCGCGCCAGCCACTGCTCTTGACGTGGTAGCGGTAGATGCTGCGCAGGACCGAGGGCGCCTGGGAGCAGGTGTAGTTGTTGCCGGTGGCGCTGTGGTGGATGAAGGCGGCCTTGACCGTGCTGGTGTAGGCGAAGGCGCGTTCGCGCAGGCTCTCGTCGGCGCCCCAGCCCTTGCGCGTGACGATGCGCGGGCGGGGCCCCACGAACGGCTTGGCACCCGCCGCGACGACCGCCTGCTCCTCGGACTCGGCCTTGCTCAGGGCCGGGATCTCGGCCGCACCGAGCGGGGCGAGGTCGGCGTTGACCGCGGAGGCCTCGGCTGCCGCCACGGTGAGGCCGGCGTAGTCGGGGAGCGCGCCCGGCTGCGGGGAGGTGGCCGGTGTCGCGGTCCCGGCCGACGGGGTGGCCACGGCCGGTGTCGCCACGCCCGTGGCGCCCGCGGCCGGCGTCTGCTGGGGGTCGTCGCCGGGGTCGACGAGCTCCACCCGCAGGCCTGCGGGAAGTGCGGCGGTGTCGCCCTCACCCGTCCGCGGCCCCCCGGCCTCGCCGTGGACGCGTACCTCGACGCCGTCCGAGTCACCGACCCAGAGGGGGGCGGTGGAGCCGCGGACCGTGCCCGATTCACGCTCGGCGCTTCCGGCGTCGGCGCCGTGGTCGGCGTTGTGCGTCTCCAGGTCCTGCCAGCCGGACCACCGGCCGGTGCCGGTCGCACGGGTACGGACCTGCACGGTGCCGTGCAGTTCGGTGTCGGCGTCGTCCCAGACCACGCCGACGAGCGAGAAGCGGTGCGAGTCGAGCTGCCGCAGCCCTTGAGCGGCGGGAGACGGGGACGACGTGGAGTCGGTGGGTTCACCGGCGGCCCGGGAGGCGGCGCCGGTGAGCGGCCGCAGGGGCAGGGACTGGGTCGAGCCCAGGGGCTCGGCAGCGGGGACCGCGGGCGCCTGGGCGACCGGGACGGGAGCGGGGACGGCCGGCGCGGGCGCGGCGAGCGGGAGGGTGAGTGCCGCCGCGCAGGTGACGCCGATGGAAGAGGAAAGAAGTGCACGCATACAGGAAATACTTTGCTCAGTCCGGCATTCCCGGCTACTGGAGTGCATCCGCCGTTACTTGACGACCCGTCTGCCGAACCGGTGTACGCGCCGCCCGCCCGCCCCGCCCGGGCGGCTCCCGCCGCGTACCCTTGCCCGGATGAACGCCAGTGATCGCACCCCCGCCGACCTGCTGCGATCCGCGCTCGTCGCGGACCCCGCCCGCCCCCTCGTCACTTTCTACGACGACGCAACCGGAGAGCGCGTCGAACTGTCGGTGGCGACGTTCGCCAATTGGGTGGCCAAGACGGCCAATCTGCTGCAGGGCGACCTGGCCGCGGAGCCCGGCGACCGGCTCGCCCTGCTGCTGCCGGCCCATTGGCAGTCCGCGGTCTGGCTGCTCGCCTGCGCCTCCGTCGGCGTCGTCGCCGACGTCCAGGGCGACCCCGCCACCGCCGATCTGGTCGTCAGCGGACCGGACACGCTGGAGCGGGCGCGTACGTGCCGCGGTGAGCGGGTCGCCCTGGCCCTGCGCCCCCTCGGCAGCCGCTTCCCGCAGACACCCGACGGGTTCTCGGACTACGCCGTCGAGGTGCCGGGCCAGGGCGACCGCTTCGCCCCGTTCGCGCCGGTGGACCCCGCCGCACCCGCCCTGGCCGTGGGCGGCGTCGAGCTGACGGCGGACCAGCTGGTGGCCCGGGCCCGTCAGGACGCGGCGGAACTCGGGCTCGTCCCTGGATCGCGGCTGCTGACGGGGCGCACGTACGACACCTGGGACGGACTCTCCGCCGGGTTGTTCGCGCCGCTGGCCGCAGGGGGGTCGGTGGTCCTGTGCCGCCACCTGGACCGGCTGGACGAGGACGGTCTCGCCAAGCGTGTGGAGAGCGAGCGCGTCACCGGCAGCGCGGTATGACAAGCGCTCCGAGGGCCACCCGTCCGGCCCAGGGCGGGCCGAGCCCCCGGGACTGAGCACCGACGGCGGTACATGATCGGGCGGTACGAAGCGCCGCCGAGAACGCTGCCCGATTGCACAACCAAGCGTGAGGTTCAGCCGTCTACTCCTGCGACCGGCGGCCCAGCGCGCCGCCGACCGTGAAGGATGGACGCAGACGTGACCGACAGTGCCGGCCCCCCGGACCACCCGGACCACTCGCCCGGGGACGAGCCCACGGACGGGACACAGGACGCGTCACGGCCCGCGGAAGACGACGGCTCCCCCGCAGGGGCGGGCGACGGCGACGGCACCTGGGCCGAGCGGCCGAAGGACGGCCTGCCCGGCCGCAGGGGCCACTGGATCCGGTGGACGGCCCTCGCCCTGTCGTTCCTGGTGCTGGTGGCCGCCGGCGCGGGCTGGTGGTTCTACAAGAAGCTCGACGGCAACATCACGACCGACACGGGCGCCGCCGCCGAGCTCAAGGCGTACGAGAAGGAGCGCCCTACGCCGATCGCGCAGGACGCGCAGAACATCCTGCTCATCGGCTCCGACACCCGGGCGGGCGACAACAGCAGGTACGGCCGCGACGACGGCGGCAGCCAGCGCTCGGACACCACGATCCTGCTGCACCTCGCCGCCGACCGCAGGAGCGCGACCGCGGTGTCGCTGCCGCGCGACCTGATGGCCGAGATCCCCAGCTGCCACGACGCGGACAAGAAGGCGACCAGGAAGCAGTTCGCGCAGTTCAACTGGGCCTTCGAGCTCGGCGGCACGGCCTGCACGATCCGCACCGTGGAGAAGATGACGGGCATTCGCATCGACCACCACATGGTCATCGACTTCAACGGGTTCAAGGACATGGTCGACGCCGTGGAGGGTGTCGAGATCTGTCTCAAGAAGCCGGTCGACGACGCCGACGCCCACCTCAAGCTCCCGGCGGGTCGCCAGAAGCTCGACGGCGAGGAGGCGCTCGGGTACGTACGGGCGCGCAAGTCGATCGGCAACGGCAGCGACACCGATCGGATGGAGCGCCAGCAGAGATTCCTCGGGGCTCTCGTCAACAAGATGCAGAGCAACGGGGTCCTGCTGAACCCGACGCGCCTCTACCCGGTACTGGACGCGGCGACCAAATCACTCACCACCGACCCGGGGCTGAACTCCCTCCGGGATCTGTACGACCTGGTGCGAGGAATGCGGAACGTACCGACGGACAAAGTGCAGTTCCTGACCGTGCCCCGACAGCCCTACCGCGCGAATCCGAACCGCGACGAGCTCGTGCAGCCGGACGCCGACCGGCTGTTCGAGCAGTTGCGCAAAGACGAACCCGTCGCCGTCGTTCCCGCCGATGAAATCCGCACAGCCGATTCACAGGCGGATCACAGTCCGGACGGGAACTCGTCCGGCCAAAAGCCCGAGGCCGTTACCGGGAGCCCGACACCCTCTCCCACCTATTCGGGATCGAATGCCGCCGACGACCCGTGCGACGCGTAAAGCGATATTCAAGTGACGGGAGCCGAACGGAGCGGAATAGGCGGAATGCCCGGTTGTAAGGGGCGTGGAATATCTCACGCGTGTCACCGATCGCCGAATCGGCCGGATAGTGTGACGCGATCCGGTGCTTGTGGCCGTCAGGTCGCGCACTGCTGGAGGGAAAGACCGAGCGCTTGCCGGGGGAGGCGCCTCGCGTGGCACCGACGAAGGATTCAGGAAGACGTGGACGCGCATAGCCGTGGGCAGGTGGGCGAAATCGATCCCGCCGACCAGTGGGTGCTCAACCCGCAGACCGGCCATTACGAACTGCGACCGGACAACTCCGCAGGAGAGTCGTCCGAAGCCCCCCGTCCAGCCGGCCGTCGCTCCGCCGGCGGTGAGGTGCCGGTCCAGCGCGACCGTCGCTCGACGCGCAACGGCCGTGCCCAGGAACCCCCGGCCGGCGGCCGCCGCAAGCGCCCGTCCCCCGGTTCCCGGCGGAAGAAGGCCCTGCTGTGGACCGGCGGGGTCATGGCCTTCGTGATCGTCGCCGGTTCGGCCGGAGCCTATGCCCTCTACCAGAAGTTCAACGGCAACCTCGACACCGTCGACGTCGGTGACGCGGGCAGCAAGAGCGTCACCGCCGACGGGCCGCTCAACATCCTGATCATCGGCACGGACAAGCGCATCGGAGAGGGCAACGAGGGGTACGGCGACAAGGGCAGCACCGGCCACGCCGACACCAACATCCTCTTCCACGTCTCCGCGGACCGCACCAACGCCACGGCGCTGAGCATCCCCCGGGACCTGATGACGGATATCCCTGAATGCACCACCAAGCAACCGGACGGCTCCGAGAAGGTCATACCCGGCTCGCGGAACGTCCGCTTCAACGTCAGCCTCGGCCAGGAGGGGCGCGACCCCGGCTGCACGATGCGTACGGTCAAGGAGATCACGGGCCTCTCGGTCGACCACTTCATGATGGTCGACTTCAACGCGGTCAAGACGCTTTCGACGGCCGTCGGCGGCGTCAAGGTCTGCCTGGCCAAGGCGGTGAAGGACCCGGACTCGCACCTCGATCTGCCGGCGGGGGAATCCACCGTCCAGGGCGAGGACGCGCTGGCCTTCGTCCGCACCCGGCACAGCTTCGGCAACGAGAGCGACCTCGACCGGATCAAGGTCCAGCAGCAGTTCATCGGCTCGATGATCCGGCAGATGAAGTCCGACGACACGCTGACCGATCCGTCCAAGCTCTTCAGCCTCGCCGACGCGGCGACCAAGGCGCTCACCGTCGACTCCGGCATCGGCTCGATCAAGAAGCTGACCTCGCTCGCCAAGGAGCTCGGCAAGATCGACACGAAGAACATCACGTTCGTCACGCTGCCCGTGATCGACAACCCCGCCGAGCCGACGCCCGTCACCGTGGTCGTGGATCCGCGGAAGTCCCCGCAGCTCTTCGCGACGATGCGCTCCGACACCTCCCTGACCGAGGTGAAGAAGAAGGAGAAGGCGGCCAGGACCGAGCAGGCGGCGGCACTCCGGGGGACCAAGGCGGCACCGGCCGACGTACACGTCGACGTCCTCAACGGCGGCGACATCCCCGGAGCCGCCCGGTCGACGGTCACCTGGCTGCGGAACGAGCAGGGCGTCCTCGAGTCCACCAACAAGGCCAACGCACCGTCGAAGATCGACAGGACGACACTGGCGTACGCGCCGAACCAGGCGGACCAGGCCCGCACGCTCGCGGACATGATGGGGCTGCCCGCCACGGCACTGAAGCAGGGAACGAGCGACGCCGAGGGGCTTCAGGCGATGGTCCTGACCCTCGGGGCCGATTTCAAGGGCGCGGGGGTGCCCGTCACCGGTCCGGCGAAGGCGCCGGACGACATTCAGAAGGCCAGCGCCGACAAGGCGGAGTGCGCGAAGTGACGACAGGTCGCAGCGCCACAGCGAAAGTCTGAGCAGCAGGGGGGTCCTGGTGGGACGAAGCAGCACGCGCGGGGAGGGGACGCGGTCGCGCGTCCGGCACGGCGACCCGGCCGACGGGCCCCACGAGGGCGAGAGCGAGGGCGGTACGGGACGCGGCGGTCGTGGCCGGCGGGAGCGGTCCGCCCCGCCGGAGGGCGGACGTCGCCAGGCCGGGCCCGGCCGCCGCTCGAGACGTGCCCCCAGGAGCGGCAGGCGCCGCATACTGCGCTGGGTCGCCTCCGTGCTCGCCCTGCTGATACTCGGCACCGGCGCGGCCGGTTACCTCTACTACAGGCACCTCAACGGCAACCTCAGGAAAGAGGACCTGACGCTCGGCGACAAGGAGATGGCCGACCACAAGGCCAACGCCGCTGGGCAGACCCCGCTGAACATCCTGATCATCGGCTCCGACGCCCGGGACTCCAAGGAGAACCAGAAGCTCGGCGGTGCGAAGGAGACCTTCGGCGCCGCGCCCCTCGCGGACGTGCAGATGCTGCTCCACCTCTCCGCCGACCGCAGCAACATCTCGGTCGTCAGCATGCCGCGCGACACCATGCTGAAGATGCCGAAGTGCACCGACCCCGACACGGACAAGGTGTATCCGGCCAGCGCGGGGAACGTACAGACCAACCAGAGCCTCGGCCGCGGTGGGCCGGGCTGCACCGTCGCCACCTGGTACGAGCTCACCGGCATCACGATCGACCACTTCATGATGATCGACTTCTCGGGTGTCGTGTCGATGGCCGACGCGGTCGGCGGTGTCCCGGTCTGCGTCGACGCCAACATCCGCTCGCGCGGCTCCGACGGCAAGGGGTCGGGGCTGACCCTGGAGAAGGGCACCACCTCTATCAAGGGCACGCAGGCCCTGCAGTGGCTGCGTACCCGGTACGGCTTCGAGGACAACACGGACCTGGGACGCGCCGAGGCCCAGCACCAGTACCTGAACTCGATGGTGCGCGAGCTGCGCAAGGGCACCAAGCTCACCGACCCCGGAAAGCTGATGGACCTCGCCGAAGCCGCCACCAGCGCGCTGACGGTCGACAAGGGCCTCGACACCGTCAAGAAGCTGTACGACCTCGCCGAGGAGCTCAAGAAGGCCCCGACCGGCCGCATCACGATGACGACGATGCCGAACGTCTACGGCACGGGGGCTCTCGACGGCCGGGTGTTCCCCAAGCCGGGCGACGCCGAGCAGCTGTTCCGGATGATCCGCGACGACATCCCCCTGGACGGCAAGGCGTCCAAGCGCAAGACCCCGGTGACCAAGGACCCTGCCGCGCCCACCGGTGAGATCGCGGTCAGCGTGCGCAACGCGACCGGTACGGACACGCTCGCTCCGGCCCGGGGCCGTGCGAGCACCGTCGGGAAACTGCTGACGGACGCGGGGTTCGCCCGGGCCACGATCGACTCGCAGGACGTCGAACCGGCCGCCCGTACCGGCATCCTCTATCCCTCCGCGGACATGGAGGGTGACGCGCAGGCCGTCGCCAAGACCCTCGGGATCCCGGTGTCCCAGGTGAAGAAGTCGACCGACGTCTCGGGCATCACGCTGGCCGTGGGCGCCGACTGGCGCGAGGACGGCGCCTATCCCGCCTCCGGGGCCGAGGAGAAGACCCCGGACACCGCGAAGGCGCTCAACGGTGAGGACGAGGGGGCGTGCATGCACGTCAACCCGAACTACACCTGGTAGCCCGTGCGGAAAGGAGGGCCCCCGAAGCCGGTGGGGGCCGGTGGGGCCCTCCTCCGTACGGCCGTCAGACCGTCTGCTCCCGCACCGCCGGGCGGCGGCTCGCGATGACCTTCTTCGCCAGTGAGCGGGGGCTGGTCAGGAAGCCGTACCCCCACGACATGTGCATGGTGGCCAGCGCCACCGGGATCTGCGCCCGCGCCCTGAGCGACAGGCCCTTGCCCGCCGGCAGCGACCCGGCCACGATGGCCGCGACGTACCCGGCCGGCACGACGAACGCCCACGGGGTGACGGCGGCACCGACGACGATGCCCGCGGCGATCGCGCAGACGGCGGTCGGCGGAGCCAGGTAGCGCAGGTTGATCGAGCCGGAGTGGTAGCGGGCCACGACGTGGCGCCAGCGGCCGTAGTCCTTGTACTGCTTGGCGAGCGCGCGGACGCTGGGGCGCGGACGGTACTGCACCTTCAGCTCGGGCGAGAACCAGACGGTCCCCCCCGCCTCGCGGATGCGGAAGTTGAGCTCCCAGTCCTGGGCGCGGATGAACTCCACGTTGTAGCCGTCCGCCCGCTCCAGCGCCTCGCGCCGGAAGACCCCCAGATACACGGTTTCGGCCGGACCCGCCTGTCCGCCGGTGTGGAAGGCGGCGTTGCCGACGCCGATCTTCGACGTCATCGCGGCGGCGACGGCCTCCTCCCAGGCGTTCTCGCCCTCGGCGTGCATGATGCCGCCGACGTTCTGCGCGCCGGTCTCCTCCAGGAGCCGGACCGCGGTGGCGATGTAGTTCGGCGAGAGCATGCCGTGACCGTCGACCCGCACCACGATCGGGTGACGCGAGGCCTTGATCGCGGCGTTGAGCGCGGCCGGGGTACGGCCGGTCGGGTTGGGCACGGTGTGGACCCGGGAGTCCTCCCGCACCAGCTCAGCGGCTATCTCGTCGGTACGGTCGGCCGAGGGGCCGAGGGCGATCACGACCTCCATCTCACCGGCGTACACCTGCTCCAGGATGTGCCGGACCGAGTTCCTGAGATGACGTTCCTCGTTGAGCACCGGCATGATCACGGAGACGGCGGGGTACTGCGCGGCAGACATGTGGTCCTCGGGGGTCCTCGGGGGGTGCCGACGGCTCCGGGCTTCGCACCCCGGAAGGCGGCGTGATTCGGCCGCCACGTTACCGCGAACGGGGGACACCGGCGCGCGCCGCCAGTTCTCCTCCCGGTCCGCTGATCGTATGGGCCTACCGTGCGAAAGTCCCACTAGCACTGCGGAGGTGTCCCTCGTGCCCACGCCGCCCCGATCGCCCCGGCCCCCTCGCCCCCGTACCGCCCCTGTGCAGCGCAGACCCGCTCGGCAGCCAAGGGCCGAAGGCCGTGGCAGCGGCCTGCCGGGCGGCCGGAAGGTGCCGCCCCGCTGGGGCATGCGGGTGGCCACCGGGCTCTCCGTGCTGGTGCTCGGCGCCGGCGGGATCGGCCATGCCGTGGTGAGCGGACTGGAGACGGGGATCGACCGGGTCGACCCGTTCAAGGACATGAAGAACCGCCCACAGGGTGGTCACGGCATGAACCTCCTGCTCGTCGGCACCGACGGTCGCGACAAGATCAGCAAGGACGACAAGAAGAAGTACAGGCTGGGCGGTGAGCCCTGTCACTGCACCGACACCCTCATGCTCGTGCACCTCTCGGCCGACAAGCAGCGGGCGAGCGTCGTCAGTCTGCCGCGCGACAGTTACGCGGAGATCCCGGCGCACACCGACCGCAACACCGGTCAGCAGCACTCCGCCCACCCCTTGAAGCTGAACGCCGCGTACGCCGAGGGCGGCCCGCAGCTGACCGTGCGGACCGTCGAGCAGATGACGGACATCAAGATCGACCACTATCTGGAGGTCGACTTCACCAGCTTCATGAAGACCGTGGACACCGTGGGCGGGGTCGAGATCTGCACCGCGAAGCCGCTCAAGGACTCCTACACCGGCCTCGACCTGAGCGCGGGCCCCCACAAGCTGGACGGCGGGCAGGCCCTGCAGTACGTGCGCTCGCGCCACATCGACGGGGCCGCGGACCTGGGCCGGATGCAGCGCCAGCAGAAGTTCATGGCCTCGCTGATCAAGCGGACGACCAGCAGCGGCGTCCTGATGAACCCGGTGAAGTTCCGGCAGCTCGCGGCGTCGATGCTCGACTCCGTCCGCGCCGACGAGGGCTTCGACACGGAGCAGATGCTGGAGCTCGGCAAGGCGATGCGCCGCTTCACCCCGGCCTCGTCCGAGTTCACCTCCGTGCCGCTGGAGAAGGACGGCTACCAGGTCAAGGGCATCGGTGCCACGGTGAAGTGGGACGCGCCGAAGGCGAAGAAGCTGTTCCGGGCCCTGCGTGAGGACAAGCCGCTCACCGCGCACCTGCCGAAGCAGCCCAAGGCCACGCTCGTGGCCGTCGCTCCGCAGCAGATCCGGGTCCAGGTCTACAACGGGACGCCGCGGGACGGCCTCGGCCAGGAGGTGGACGCCGCGCTGCGGGGCACCGGTTTCGACACCACGCGGCTGCCGTTGAACGGCGGCGCGGACGTGGTCAAGCGGACGGTGGTCAGCTACGACCCCCGGTGGGACCGGTCCGCGAGGTCCCTGGCCGCAGCGCTGCCCGGCTGCGAGCTCAAGGCGGTGAAGGGGCAGGGCGGCACGATGAAGGTGACGGCCGGCGCGGACTTCACCGAGGTACGGCGGGTGAAGGGCGAGGACCCGCAGCGGGGCGAGTTCGACGCGGTGACGGGCGACCAGGTCGTCTGCCCGTGAACGGGCCCCGGGCCGTCCGAACCTGTACGCGGGCAGGTCTTTCGCACCGTAGGTGAGCCGGGTCGTCCGGCCCAAGGGCGGTCCCGGAGCGACATGGATGCCCGGCCCGCTGCCTGGTGGCCGGACAGCGTCACCGCCCCCGGCCTCAGTCGTCGATGCCCTCCGCGGCGCGCTTCTCCCGCAGCTCCTTGATCGCACGCCGGCGGGCCAGGCGGTGCGTACGCCGGATCTGCGCCTCCTGGTAGCGCCGCTTGTCCCGTTCCGTCTCCGGCACCACCTGCGGTACGCGGCGCGGCTTGCCCTCCTCGTCGACCGCGGCGAACACCAGGTACGCGCTGCCGACCTGCTGGGCGGGGGTCGACTCGTTCCACCGCTCCGCCATGACCCGGACCCCCACCTCCATCGAGGAGCGGCCGGTCCAGTTCACCTGCGCACGGACGTGGACGAGGTCACCGACGCGGACCGGCTCCAGGAAGACCATCTCGTCCATCGAGGCCGTCACCGCCGGGCCACCCGAGTGCCGGCCTGCGACGGCACCCGCCGCGTCGTCGACCAGTTTCATGATCACACCGCCGTGGACCGTGCCCAGGAGGTTCGTGTCGTTGCCGGTCATGATGTGGCTGAGGGTGGTCCGGGAGGCCGAGGTCGGCTTGTCCACGACCTCACCCGCCGGGATCTGGGCCTGATCTGTCATGCCCTCCACCTTATGCGGGGGCTTGCGCACGGTTGCATTGCATCAGCTTCGCAACAGCCCCGGCCCGAAATCCGGTACACCCTGTAAGAGCCGAGGGCCGAGACGGCACACTGGTCCCCATGAGCGAATGGCCCGATGGGCGGAACGGCGGATCCGGCGAACGCTACGGACAGGGCAGTGCGAGCTCCCGGCCCGAGAGCGCCCGTGCGATGCCGCACGTCCGGCGCCGTCCCGCTCCGCCGCAGTCCCCGCCCCGCATCCCGCCGCAGCAGGGACAGGGTTACGACGAGGGCCCCGGCTACGACAGCGGTTACAACACGGGTCAGGTCTACGCCGGACAGAGCCGTGGTGGCGGGGGCGGTAACGGCGGTGGCCGCCGCGGAGGCGGCGACAGCGGTTACGTCCGGCCCCGTCCGGCCGCCGACTGGGGCCGGCGGATCAAGGTCGGTGCGCTGACCCTCGTGGTGGTGCTGCTCGCCGTCTCCGTCGGCACGTACTTCTGGGCGGACGGCAAACTCAAGCGCGAGGTCGACCTGTCCAAGGTCATCGAGCGGCCGGGCGAGGGAGACGGCACGAACTACCTGGTCGTCGGCTCCGACAGCCGTGAGGGCATGACGGCGGAGGACAAGAAGAAGCTGCACACCGGCTCCGCGGAGGGCAAGCGGACCGACTCGATGATGATCCTGCACGACGGGTCCAACGGCCCGACGCTGATCTCCCTGCCCCGCGACTCGAACGTCGAGATCCCTTCGTTCGTCGGCTCCGAGTCCGGCAAGAAGTTCGCGGGGACCGGCCGCACGACGAAGCTGAACGCCGCCTACGCGGAGGACGGCCCGGAGCTGCTGGTCCGCACGGTCGAGTTCAACACCGGGCTGCGCATCGACCACTACGTCGAGATCGGCTTCGGCGGCTTCGCCAAGATCGTGGACGCGATCGGCGGCGTGGAGCTGGACATCCCCAAGGCGTTCAAGGACAAGAAGTCCGGCGCCGACTTCCAGGCCGGCAAGCAGACCCTGGACGGTGAGCAGTCGCTCGCCTTCGTACGCACCCGGTACGCGTTCGCGGGCAGCGACCTGGACCGCACGAAGAACCAGCAGAAGTTCCTCGCGGCCCTGGCCTCGCAGACGGCGACCCCGTCGACCGTCCTCAACCCGTTCAAGCTCTACCCGACGATGGGCGCGGGCCTGGACACGCTGGTCGTCGACAAGGACATGTCGCTCTGGTCGCTCGGCAACATGTTCTTCGCGATGAAGGGCGTCACGGGTGGCGAGGGCACGTCGATGAACATCCCGCTCACGGGCGAGAGCGTGAACGGCAACCTGGTCTGGGACAAGACGAAGGTCAAGCAGCTCGTGGAGCAGCTGAAGAACGACGAGAAGGTCACGGTCAAGGGCAGCTGACGCCCCTCCGGCCGCACGAGGTCCCTCACCCGTCGCGGGTGAGGGACCTCTTCGCGTCCCGGACGTGCAGGACCTCACCGCCTCCCGGGCGTGCAGGACCTCACCGCGTCCCGGGCGTGCAGGACCTCACCGCGTCCCGGCCGGTGCGCCACCGGACGGAACGACGGGCCGCAGGTGTGGGCCCGGCCAGGCGTCGCAGGCACCCTGGTCCCGAGGGCGGCAAAGTCGTCCACCTCGGCGGAAGCACGCGCGGCCCCCGGCAGAAGTGCCGGGGGCCGCGGTGCGGAACTGCGGGAGGTGCTACGGCAGGTTGCGGGCCATGACGATGCGCTGCACCTGGTTGGTGCCCTCGTAGATCTGGGTGATCTTGGCGTCACGCATCATGCGCTCGACCGGGTAGTCGCGCGTGTAGCCGTAGCCGCCGAGGAGCTGGACGGCGTCGGTGGTGACCTCCATGGCGACGTCGGAGGCGAAGCACTTGGCCGCGGCGCCGAAGAAGGTGAGGTCGCCGTCGAGGCGCTCGGACTTGGCCGCCGCCGCGTAGGTGAGCTGGCGGGCCGCCTCCAGCTTCATCGCCATGTCGGCGAGCATGAACTGGATGCCCTGGAAGTCGGCGATGGGCTTGCCGAACTGCTTGCGCTCCTGGACGTAGCCCTTGGCGTAGTCCAGCGCACCCTGGGCGATGCCGAGGGCCTGGGCCGCGATGGTGATGCGGGTGTGGTCCAGGGTCTTCATCGCCGTGGCGAAGCCGGTACCCTCCGCACCGATCATGCGGTCGGCGGGGATGCGGACGTTGTCGAGGTAGACCTCGCGCGTCGGGGAGCCCTTGATGCCGAGCTTCTTCTCCGGGGCACCGAAGGAGACGCCCTCGTCGGACTTCTCGACGACGAACGCCGAGATGCCCTTGGAGCGCTTGTCCGGGTCGGTGACGGCCATGACCGTGTAGTACTCGGAGACGCCCGCGTTGGTGATCCAGCGCTTCACACCGTTGAGGACCCAGAAGTCGCCGTCGCGGACGGCCTTGGTCTTCATGCCCGCGGCGTCCGAGCCGGCGTCCGGCTCGGAGAGGGCGTACGAGAACATCGCGTCACCCTTGGCGAGCGGGCCCAGGTACTTCTTCTTCAGCTCCTCGGAGCCGGAGAGGATCACCGGGAGCGAGCCCAGCTTGTTGACGGCCGGGATGAGGGAGGAGGACGCGCAGGCGCGGGCCACCTCCTCGATCACGATGACCGTGGCGAGCGCGTCGGCGCCCGCCCCGCCGTACTCCTCCGGGACGTGGACCGCGTGCAGGTCCGAGGCGACCAGGGCGTCCAGGGCCTCCTGCGGGAAGCGGCCCTCCTCGTCCACCGCGGCGGCGTGCGGGGCGATCTTCGCCTCGGCCAGCGAACGGATCGTCTCGCGGAGCATGTCGTGCTCCTCGGCCGGACGGTACAGGTCGAAGTCGGTCGAACCCGCCAAGACGTTCACTCCCCAAGGATGCTAACTACCGTTAAGTAACCCAATTTTAGTTCGCGGTCCCCACTCCGGCATACGGGCGGGACACGTGAGCTTGCCGACAGCCCCGGGACTGCCGGAAAACGGGCGTTCCACCGGCCCGGATATGCTCGGCTCCGCACGTCTGCCCGCATCGTCAGGAGCACCCATGGCCCTCAGGATCACCGTGATCGGTACCGGCTACCTCGGCGCCACCCATGCAGCGGCCATGGCGGAGCTCGGCTTCGAGGTCCTGGGCCTCGACGTGGTGCCGGAGAAGATCGCGATGCTCTCGGCGGGCAAGGTGCCGATGTACGAACCAGGGCTCGAGGAGATCCTGCGCAAGCATGTCGCGGGCATCGAGGGGTCCACCGGGCGGCTGCGGTTCACCACCTCCTGGGAGGAGATCGGCGCCTTCGGTGACGTGCACTTCGTCTGCGTGAACACTCCCCAGAAGCACGGCGAGTACGCCTGCGACATGAGTTACGTGGACAGCGCCTTCGAGTCCCTGGCCCCGCGGCTCACCCGGCCGGCCCTGGTGGTCGGCAAGTCCACCGTGCCGGTGGGCTCCGCCGCCCGCCTCGCGGCTCGGCTGACGGAACTCGCCCCGGCGGGTACGGACGTGGAGCTGGCCTGGAACCCGGAGTTCCTGCGCGAGGGCTTCGCCGTGAACGACACGCTCCACCCCGACCGGATCGTCGTCGGGGTGGAGAGTGAGCGGGCCGAGAAGGTGCTGCGCGAGGTGTACGCGGGGCCGGTCGGCGAGGGCTCACCGTTCGTGGTGACGGACTTCCCGACGGCGGAGCTCGTCAAGACCTCCGCGAACTCGTTCCTGGCGACCAAGATCTCGTTCATCAACGCGATGGCGGAGGTGTGCGAGGCCGCCGACGGCGATGTGATGAAGCTGGCGGAGGCGCTCGGCCACGACGAGCGGATCGGGAAGAAGTTCCTGCGGGCCGGGGTCGGCTTCGGCGGGGGCTGCCTGCCCAAGGACATCCGGGCCTTCATGGCGCGCGCCGGCGAGCTGGGCGCGGACCAGGCGCTGACGTTCCTGCGCGAGGTCGACTCGATCAACATGCGCCGTCGCGGCCACATGGTGGAGCTGGCCCGGGAAGCCGTGGGCGGGGGGTCGTTCCTGGGCACCCGGGTGGCGGTGCTGGGCGCGACCTTCAAGCCGGACTCGGACGACGTACGCGATTCACCGGCCCTCAACGTGGCCGGCCAGATCCACCTGCAGGGCGGACAGGTCACCGTGTTCGACCCGAAGGGCATGGACAACGCGCGGCGGCTGTTCCCGACGCTCGGCTACGCGGACACGGCCCTGGACGCGGTGCGCGGCGCGGATGTGGTCCTGCACCTGACGGAGTGGCGCGAGTTCCGCGAGCTGGACGCCGCCGCGCTGGGCGAGGTGGCCGCGCGGCGCACCATCCTGGACGGACGCAACGCGCTCGACCCACTGGTGTGGCGTGAGGCCGGGTGGACGTACCGGGCGATGGGCCGGCCGAAGGCCTGAGGCCCGGGCGGCCGGGGCCGCCGCTCCCTCCGTCGCCGGAGGGGCGGCCGGGCCCCGCCCGGCGGGACCGGGTGGCGCGGGGTCAGCGCGCCGGGCCGTCCAGCTGCTCGATCGTGGCGTGGGACGGACCCAGCCGCACGCTCAGGTCCCGGGACACCGCTTCCGCGTCACGCAGCACCCGTACCGCGTTCTGCCATGTCAGCTTGGCGATGTCCCGTTCCGACCAGCCGCGGCCGAGCAGCTCCGCGATCAGGTTCGGGTAGCCGGAGACGTCCTCCAGTGCCTGGGGCAGGAACGCCGTGCCGTCGTAGTCGCCGCCGATGCCGATGTGGTCGACACCGGCGACCTCGCGCATGTGGTCGAGGTGGTCGGCGATCGTCGCCACGGTGGCCAGGGGGCGGGGACGGGCCGCCTCGAAGTCCGCGTGGATCCGCATGGCGGCCGGTGTGGTGTCCAGGTGGTGCAGACCGTGCTCCCGCATGTTGCGGTCGGCGGCCAGCGTCCACTCGACGGCAGCGGGGAGGACGAACTTCGGTACGAACGTCGCCATGGCCACGCCGCCGTTGGCGGCGAGCATCCGCAGCACGTCGTCGGGGATGTTGCGCGGGTGGTCGCAGACCGCGCGGGCCGAGGAGTGCGAGAAGATCACGGGCGCGACCGAGACGGCCAGCGCGTCACGCATGGTGGTGGCCGCCACGTGGGAGAGGTCGACCAGCATGCCGATGCGGTTCATCTCGCGTACGACCTCGCGGCCGAACTCCGACAGGCCGCCGACGCGCGGGGAGTCGGTCGCCGAGTCCGCCCAGTCGGTGTTGTCGTTGTGCGTCAGCGTCATGTAGCGGACGCCGAGGGTGTGCAGGGCGCGCAGGGTGCCCAGGGAGTTGTTGATGGAGTGGCCGCCCTCGGCGCCCATCAGGGACGCGATGCGGCCCTCGGCGCGGGCCTTCTCCATGTCGTCGGCGGTCAGCGCGCGTGCCAGGTCCGCCGGGTGGCGCTCCAGCAGTTCGGCGACCACGTCGATCTGTTCCAGCGTGGCGCTGACCGCGTCGTCACCCGTGAGGCGGGTGGGGACGTAGACGGACCAGAACTGCGCGCCGACGCCGCCGGCCCGCAGCCGCGGGATGTCGGTGTGCAGGGTGCCGGTCTGGTCGGTGGCGATGTCCCGGGCGTCCAGGTCGTAGCCGACCTGTTCGCGCAGCGCCCAGGGAAGGTCGTTGTGGCCGTCGACGACGGGGTGGTCGGCGAGGAGACGGCGGGCCCGGTCCAGGTGGTGCTCGCTGCTCATCGGTTCCCTACTTCCCGAAGCCGAAGGAGTCGGCACCCTCGACCTTGGCGCGCAGGCGTTTGCCCTTCTCCGTGGCCTGGTCGTTGAGCTCCTGCTGGAAGTCCTTCATCCGTGCCAGCAGCTCGGCGTCGTGCGTCGCGAGGATGCGGGCGGCGAGCAGGCCCGCGTTGCGCGCGCCGCCGACCGAGACGGTGGCGACGGGGACCCCGGCGGGCATCTGCACGATGGAGAGCAGGCTGTCCATGCCGTCGAGGTACTTCAGCGGCACCGGGACGCCGATGACGGGCAGCGGGGTCACCGAGGCCAGCATGCCCGGCAGGTGTGCCGCTCCGCCCGCACCGGCGATGATCGCCTTCAGCCCGCGGTGTGCCGCCCCCTCGCCGTACGCGATCATCTCGCGCGGCATGCGGTGGGCGGAGACGACGTCGACCTCGTAGGGGATCTCGAACTCGTCGAGGGCCTTGGCGGCCGCCTCCATGACGGGCCAGTCGGAGTCCGAGCCCATGACGATGCCGATGACGGGGCTGGGGGCGGTACCGGGGAAGGTCATTCGGTGATCGTTCCTCGCAGGTAGTCGGCCGCGTGCCGGGCGCGCTCCCGCACGTCCGCCAGGTCGTCGCCGTAGGTGTTGACGTGGCCGACCTTGCGGCCGGGCTTCACGTCCTTGCCGTACATGTGGATCTTGAGCTGCGGGTCGCGGGCCATGCAGTGCAAGTAGGCCTGGTACATGTCCGGGTAGTCGCCGCCCAGGACGTTGCACATGACCGTCCAGGTGGCGCGGGGGCGCGGGTCGCCGAGCGGCAGGTCCAGGACGGCCCGGACGTGGTTGGCGAACTGCGAGGTGACCGCGCCGTCCTGGGTCCAGTGCCCGGAGTTGTGGGGGCGCATCGCCAGCTCGTTGACGAGGATGCGGCCGTCGCGGGTCTGGAACAGCTCGACCGCGAGGTGGCCGACCACGCCGAGCTCCGCGGCGATCCGCAGGGCGAGCTGCTGGGCCTCGCCGGCCAGCCGCTCGTCGAGCTCGGGGGCCGGCGCGATGACCGTGTCGCAGACGCCGTCGACCTGGATGGACTCGACGACCGGGTAGGCGACGGCCTGGCCGTGCGGCGAGCGCACGATGTTGGCCGCGAGCTCCCTGACGAAGTCGACCTTCTCCTCGGCCAGGACCGGGACACCGGCCCGGAAGGGCTCGGCGGCGTCCGCCTCGGAGCGGACCACCCAGACGCCCTTGCCGTCGTAGCCGCCGCGGACCGTCTTGAGGATGACGGGGAAGCCTCCGGCCTCCTCGGCGAAGACCGCGGCGTCGGCCGGGTCCTCGACGATGCGGTGGCGGGGGCAGGGCGCGCCGATCTCCGTGAGCTTCGCGCGCATCACCCCCTTGTCCTGCGCGTGCACCAGGGCGTCGGGGCCGGGGCGGACGGGGATGCCGTCCGCCTCCAGGGCGCGCAGGTGCTCGGTCGGCACGTGCTCGTGATCGAAGGTGATCACGTCGCAGCCGCGCGCGAAGGCGCGCAGTGTCTCCAGGTCGCGGTAGTCGCCCACGACGACTTCGCTCACCACCTGGGCGGCCGAATCCTGAGGGGTGTCACTGAGCAGCTTGAACTTCAGCCCGAGGGGGATACCCGCCTCGTGGGTCATACGGGCGAGCTGACCGCCGCCGACCATACCGACTACCGGGAACGTCACGCTTCCAGGATATCCGGCGGGCGGGAGGTCCTTGCACCCGTCCTCGGACAGGGGCCCTCGCCGGGCGGCCAGGGCAGCTCACAGGCATCACACGGGGGAGGTCGTTAGCATGGCCGGGTTGACGAAACCGACCGGACGGGGCTGAGCGATCACCATGAGCGAACGGGGCGCACTGCGGACCCGGCTTGATCTGCTGGCCCGGGAGGTCGCCAAGTTCGGCGCGGTCGGCGCATTCGGGCTGGTCGTGAACATCGCCGTCTCCAACCTGATCTGGCGCACCACGGACATTCCGGTGGTGCGGGCCGGGCTGATGGGGACGATCGTCGCCATCCTGTTCAACTACATCGGTTTCCGCTACTGGACCTACCGGGACCGCGACAAGACCGGCCGGGCGCGCGAACTGACGCTGTTCCTGCTGTTCAGTGCTGTCGGAGCGGTGATCGAGACGGGCATCCTGTACCTCGCGACGTACGGCTTCGGCTGGAACAGCCCGGTGCAGAGCAACGCCTTCAAGATCCTCGGCATCTCCGTCGCGACCCTGTTCCGCTTCTGGTCCTACCGCACCTGGGTGTTCAAGGCACTTCCCGCCAAGGAGGCCGTGCTGAACGCGGAGCGGTTTCTGGAGCAGCGACGACCCGCCGACGACGTAGCGCGTGGCCCTGTGAGCCACTGACGCGCCCGGCCGCCCGGGCCCCGGAGGCACCGGGGCCCCCACCCGGGCCTTCCGGACGCACCGGGACCCTCAGCGCACCGGTCGTTCCGGTTCCTCGTGGGCCGGTGCGACGCGGCTGAGGAAGAGGGCGAAGACCGGGGGCTGCTGCTGGAGCAGTTCCAGCCGGCCGCCGTCGGCCTCCGCGAGGTCCCGGGCGACCGCGAGGCCGATCCCGGTGGAGTTGCGCCCGCTGATGGTCCGCTCGAAGATCCGCGCCCCGAGATCGGCCGGGACACCGGGGCCCTCGTCCGTCACCTCGATGACGACCTGGTTGCCGGTGACCCGGGTGCGCAGGGCGACCGTGCCACCACCGTGCATCAGCGAGTTCTCGATCAGCGCGGCGAGCACCTGGGCGACGGCACCGGGGGTGCCCACGGCCCGCAGCCCGTGCTTGCCGGAGCAGACGACCGCGCGGCCCGCGCTGCGGTAGGCCGGGCGCCACTCCTCGATCTGCTGCTTGACGACCTCGTCGAGGTCGAAGAAGACCGCGGAGCCGGTACGCGGGTCGCGGGCATTGGTCAGGAGCCGCTCCACGACGTCCGTGAGCCGCTCGACCTGGGTGAGCGCGATGTTCGCCTCCTCCTTCACCGTGTCCGGGTCGTCGGTGACGGAGATCTCCTCGATCCGCATCGAGAGCGCGGTCAGCGGTGTACGGAGCTGGTGCGAGGCGTCCGCGGCAAGGCGCCGTTCGGCGGTGAGCATCCGGGCGATCCGTTCGGCGGACGCGTCCAGGACATCCGCGACCCGGTCCAGCTCCGTCACCCCGTACCGCTTGTGCCGGGGGCGCGGGTCGCCGGAGCCGAGACGTTCGGCCGTCTCGGCGAGGTCGGTGAGCGGCGAGGTCAGCCGGTTGGCCTGGCGTACGGCGAGGAGTACGGCGGAGACGATCGCGAGCAGGGCCACCGCACCGATGATCATCAGCGTCCGGCCGACCTCACGGGTGACGGCCGAGCGGGACTCCTCGACGGTGACCTTCTCCCCCTGCTCCCCCGTCTCGGTGCTGCGCAGCACGCTGTCCGTGGGGCGTTCGCCGACCTCGATGGCGGTGCGCCCCGGGATCTCGACGCGGGCGTACCGGTTGGGGTCGACCTGCTCCGCCAGCACGTCGGGGGTGATCCGCTCCGCTCCGAGCAGGCGGCTCTCCACGACGCTGATCAGCCGCAGCGCCTCGGAGTCGACGCTCTCCTGGGCGCTGTTGCTGATGGTGCGGGTCTCGACGATGACGAGGGAGACGCCGAAGACGGCGATCACGACGAGAACCACGGCGAGCGTGGAGTTGATCAGTCGGCGGCGCATGACTGTCTCTGTACGTCAGCTCTTCTCGAACCGGAAGCCGACGCCCCGCACGGTGGCGATGTAGCGGGGATTGGCGGCGTCGTCGCCGAGCTTCTTGCGGAGCCAGGAGATGTGCATGTCGAGGGTCTTGGTGGAGGACCACCAGGTCGTGTCCCAGACCTCGCGCATCAGCTGGTCCCGGGTGACGACCCGGCCGGCGTCCCGGACGAGGACCCTCAGCAGGTCGAACTCCTTGGCGGTGAGCTGGAGTTCCTCCTCGCCCATCCAGGCGCGGTGCGACTCGACGTCGATCCTGACGCCGTGCGTGGCGGGCTGCAGGGCCGGCTCCGTGGCGCCGCGGCGCAGCAGGGCCCGGACCCGGGCGAGCAGTTCGGCGAGACGGAAGGGCTTGGTGACGTAGTCGTCGGCTCCGGCGTCGAGGCCGACCACGGTGTCGACCTCGTCGGCCCGGGCGGTCAGGACCAGGATCGGCACGGCATGGCCGTCGGCCCGCAGCCGCCTGGCGACCTCGAGGCCGTCCATCCCGGGCAACCCCAGGTCGAGCACGACCAGGTCTATGCCGCCCTGGAGTCCGGCGTCGAGCGCGGTCGGACCGTCCTCGCGGACCTCGACCTCGTAACCCTCACGACGCAGGGCGCGAGCCAGTGGCTCCGAGATGGATGCGTCGTCCTCGGCGAGCAGTACACGGGTCATGCAGTGATGGTAGTCCGCGCCGGAGCTCCCCAGTGAGGCCCTCGTCAGGGCCTACGGGTCAGGGACACGAATCAGGCATGGACCTTTGAATGTGGGACTGTGGTTCCATCCAAACCTGTGATCCATGTCTCAAGTCCTTCCATATGCCCGCGTGTCGTGTCGTATGGTTGCTCGACGCCTGTTGCACCACCTGAAGACCTTTGGGCAGCGTTTCGCGCCAAGGGTCACTTTTGTGTGCGGGCCGGTTCCCGCCGGCTCTCATCAGTGAATGACCTATGAGCCGGGCCCGGAGCGCGAGGACGCGCGACGGGTGTGGATCCCGGTGCGGCCGGTCCCCGACTCCGCCCCGACTCCCCCAGGGAGCCGGCGGCCGGATCGAATCCCCTCGAGGCGTCGGGGGTGGGGCCGCAGCCGCGCCGGTGCCGGCTACCCCCCACCGGGCGCGTACCGCTCACAAGGCGACGCGTCCCGACCAGCAAGGATCGACCATGGCGTCCAGCCTGACGAAGGACTCGGCCAGTACGACTGGTGCGGAGAAGACCTTCTTCGGCCACCCCCGCGGCCTGGCCACTCTCTTCATGACGGAGATGTGGGAGCGCTTCAGCTACTACGGCATGCGCGCGCTTCTCCCGCTCTACCTGATCGCTCCCAACGGGCTTCACATGAATCCCGCCACGGCCACGGCGATCTACTCGGTCTACCTGTCGCTGGTGTACCTGCTCGCCATGCCCGGCGGCTGGTTCGGCGACCGCGTCTGGGGTCCCCGCAAGACCGTCGCCATCGCAGGTGGCGTCATCATGCTCGGCCACGTGACGCTGGCACTTCCCTCCGAGGGCACCTTCTTCGCCGGCCTCGGGCTGGTGGCGATCGGCTCCGGCCTGCTGAAGTCCAACATCTCCACGATGGTCGGCCACCTCTACGACGGCCCGGACGACCCGCGCCGCGACGGTGGCTTCACGATCTTCTACATGGGCATCAACGTGGGTGCCTTCGCCGCACCGCTGGCCATCGGCACCGTCGGCGAGAACGTCAACTGGCACCTGGGCTTCGCCCTCGCGGCGCTCGGCATGGGACTGGGTGTCGCCCAGTTCCTGCTCGGGACCCGCCACCTCGACCCGCGCAGCCTGGTGGTCCCGAAGCCGCTGTCCGCCGACGAGCGCGCGTCCACGCTGCGCAAGGCCATGATCTGGATGGGCGTCGCCGCGGTCTTCTACATCGGCACGGTCGTCACCGGCGTCTACACGCTGAACTGGCTCCTGGTCCCGATCACGATCGCCGGCCTGGTCATCCCCGTGATGGTCCTGACGCGCATCAAGCGCGACAAGGAGCTCAGCGACGCCGAGCAGGCCAAGATGTCCGGCTACATCTGGTTCTTCGTGGCCGCGGCCATCTTCTGGATGATCTACGACCAGGGTGGTTCGACGCTGGCGATCTTCGCCGACTCCTCGGCGGAGAACTCGGTCCTCGGCTGGGACTTCCCGGTCTCCTGGTACCAGTCGGTCAACCCGGTTCTGATCATGGCGCTCGCCCCGGTCTTCGCCGCCTTCTGGATGGCGCTGAACCGGCGCGGCAAGGAGCCGAGCACGATCGTGAAGTTCAGCTCCGGTCTGGTGCTGGTCGGTGCGTCGTTCTTCCTCTTCCTGCTGCCCCTGACGATCGCCGGCGACGGCCACAAGGCCGCCGCGATGTGGCTGGTGGCGATCTACTTCGTGCAGACCGTCGCCGAGCTGACGCTGTCGCCGGTGGGCCTGTCCGTCACGACGAAGATGGCTCCGGCCAAGTACGCGAGCCAGATGATGGGTGTCTGGTTCCTCGCGGTCACCGCCGGTGACTGCACCACCGGACTGCTGTCCATCGCGGGTGTCGAGCTCAACGGCACCGGGGTGGTGGCGCTCCAGGCCGCCTTGGCGGTCCTGGCGGGAGCCGCGATCTTCATGTACCGCGGCAAGGTCAAGACGCTCATGGGCAACGTCCGCTGACGCGGAGCCCTTCCTCACGGCCCGGGGCCGTCGCACCGATGCGGTGCGGCGGCCCTGTGTCGTGTCCGGCCGCCTCCGCTTCCGCTCGGCCGCTCGGGCTCGGCACGCTCGGCGCGCCTTCCGCTCGGCGCGCGCCTTCCGCTCGGCCGCCCCGCTGCCTTGCCCTGCCGATGAGCCGACCGGCCCGCGTCACCGGGACGGGACCCGCCGGCCGTACCGGCGGGCGCCGCCTGCGCGCGGGCACGTGAAAGAGCGCGCCGGGTGTTCCGGCGCGCTCCGAGGGAGGAGAAGCGGTGTTCGGGGTTACCAGGGCTACCGAGGGGCCTACTCGGGCGCCGCGAGCTCCGCCCATACGGTCTTGCCCGGCGTGTCCGGCGTACGCGTGACACCCCAGTCCAGGCAGAGCCGCTGCACGATGAACATGCCGTGCCCGCCGGGGCGTCCCGCCCGGTGCGGGGTACGAGGGGCCGGCTGGCCCGCGCCGCGGTCGACGACCTCGACCCGGAGCGCCTTGTCGGAGCGGGCGATGCGCAGCTCCTCGGGTCCGTCCGCGTGCAGGCAGGCGTTCGTCACGAGCTCGGAGACGACCAGCAGGACGTCCTCCGCTGCCGCCCGCCGGTCGGCACCGTCCGCCGGGAGCCAGCCCCAGTCGTACAGAGCCTGCCGGGCGAAGTCACGGGCCATCGGCACGATGCCGCTGGCCTGCCGCAGCGAGAGCGAGCGCCACTGCCGGTCGGACGGTACGGCAGAGGCGGCGCCCTTACCGTCCGGCTCGCGGCCGAGGCCGCCCGGCGGATGCTGCCGGGTGGTGCTCATCAGCGCTTCACCTCACCGATTCACCGTGTTGCCATCGAAAAGATACTGGTCAGTTACAGCATGTGCGGTCTTCAGGACCCCACCGGGGTGTCTTCTGCCCGGTCGCTTGGTGACAACACCCACTTCGGCTATGCCGAGAGCATGATGTGGGCGGTTCACGGGGCGCGGGGGCGGGAAACGACTCGGAAACACCGGGGTCAGGAGCTCAGGGCCTCTTCGAGCGAGGCGTGCACGGTGAAGACCGCTTCCGCTCCCGTGATCTCGAAAACGCGAGCCACGACCGGCTGCATTCCGGCCAGGTGGACCCCTCCTCCGCCGGCCTCGGCCTTGAGGCGGGCACCGAGCAGCACGTTGAGCCCGGTGGAGTCACAGAATTCGAGGCGCGAGCAGTCGACCACGAGGCGTACACGCCCCTGCTCGACCGCACTTTCCAGGGGCTCCCGCAGGAGATCGGCCGTGTGGTGATCGAGCTCACCCACCGGCGTCACGATTTCGCTCAGCCCTTCGGTCCGGACCTCGACCTGTAGCCGACCCTGGTTCGCACTGCCGACCGTCCCGCGGTCCATGCCCGATCCTCTTCGCCGTTCGTCACCGCCCGCGCAGTATGTCGCGGCTGTCTTCGTGGCTTACGCCGACGCCGGTGAAACATTACGCGTTTCCCTCGCCACACGGTAGTCGAAGAACTCAACAAACCGGACATATAGGAGTAATTGGCGCTTGTAAGTCGTGGCTGGAACCGGGTAAGGGTAGTAGGGACAACCCCACCCGGTATTCGATCGGCTTCGGAGGCGCCGCTTCACCGCAGGAACACATAGGGGCATCGGCAGCCATATGCCGAGAACGATGGAGGAGACCCATGTCACCCCGGCTCGACGTATCGCGTACCCACATCGCGACGTCGGCATGTCCTCAGGGACCGACCGATTCCGACTTCCCCGTCGCTGGTGCCGTACCCGGCCCACGCACGGGCGACACCACCGGCGTCACCGCCTGTGCCACCACCTGTGACGGCGTCCTGAGCGAGAGCCTCGGCGATCTCCCCGAGATCCCGCACTACGCCGAAATCGGCGCCCTCGACGCAAGGGCGCTGTCGAAGACGCTCTTCGCCCGGCTCGAAGCCCTCGAGGAAGGCACCCACGAGTACGCGTACGTCCGCAACACCCTCGTCGAACTCAACCTCGCGCTGGTCAAGTTCGCCGCCTCCCGGTTCCGCACCCGCAGTGAGCCCATGGAGGACATCGTCCAGGTCGGCACCATCGGCCTGATCAAGGCGATCGACCGCTTCGAGCTCAGCCGGGGCGTCGAGTTCCCGACGTTCGCGATGCCCACCATCATCGGTGAGATCAAGCGCTTCTTCCGCGACACCAGTTGGTCCGTGCGCGTCCCGCGCCGGCTGCAGGAGCTGCGTCTGGACCTCGCCAAGGCGGGCGACGAGCTGGCCCAGCGACTGGACCGCGCACCCACCGTGGACGAGCTGGCCGAGCGCCTCGGCATCAGCAAGGACGAGGTCGTGGAGGGCATGGCCGCGAGCAACGCGTACACCGCGAGCTCGCTGGACGCCAAGTCCGAGGACGACGACGGCGAGGGCGCGCTCGCGGACCGCATGGGCTACGAGGACAACGGCCTCGAAGGCATCGAGTACGTCGAGTCCCTGAAGCCGCTCATCGCCTCGCTGCCGTTGCGCGACCGCACGATCCTCTCGCTGCGGTTCGTCGACAACATGACGCAGTCGGAGATCGGCGAGGAGCTCGGCATCTCGCAGATGCACGTGTCCCGGCTGCTCTCCCGGACGCTCGTCAAGCTCAGGAAGGGCCTGACCGTCGAGGAGTGATCCGGCGCCCGGGACGGCCCGGGCACGTCGACGCGGAAGGACCCGACCCGGCAACGGGCGGGTCCTTCCGCATGGGTGACGCGGCGCCACCGACCGGGCCGCATCGGACGTCGGCAGCGGGACGCACCTGGCCCTCGGGGGGCGGGCCGGCGGACCGCGCCACGCGCGAAGCGGCGTCGGACCCACCTCCTGGTCGGCACCGCCCTCCGCTACCGGGCTCCTGCCACCCGCTCGCCGCCCCTCCACACGGTGTGGACCAGCGGGACTCCCGGCCGGTAGGCGAGGTGGACGTGGCTCGGCGCGTCGAGGAGTACGAGGTCGGCGCGGGCGCCCGGTGCGACACGGCCGACGTCGGTGCGGCGCAGTGCCGCGGCTCCCCCGGCGGTGGCCGACCAGAGGGCTTCGTCGGGGGTCATGCCCATGTCCCGTACCGCGAGGGCGAGGCAGAACGGCATGGAGGAGGTGAAGGAGGAACCCGGGTTGCAGTCCGTCGACAGGGCGACGGTCGCGCCCGCGTCCAGGATGCGCCGCGCGTCGGGCCAGTCAGCGCGGGTGGAGAACTCCGCTCCGGGCAGGAGGGTCGCGACCGTACCGCCCTGGCCGAGCGCGTCCAGGTCGGCATCCGTGAGGTAGGTGCAGTGGTCGGCGGACGCCGCGCCGAGTTCCACGGCGAGCTGGACCCCCGGGCCGTGGCCGAGCTGGTTGGCGTGGACACGGGGGTGCAGCCCCCTGGCCAGACCCGCGGTCAGGATCGTCCGTGCCTGGTCCCCGTCGAAGGCGCCCCGCTCGCAGAAGACGTCGATCCAGCGGGCGTACGGGGCGCAGGCGTCCAGCATCGGTCCCGCTACCAGGTCGACGTAACCGGCGGGGTCGTCGGCGTAGTCGGGGGAGACGATGTGGGCGCCGAGGTAGGTCACCTCGTCCGTGTGGCCGGCGGCGATGCGCAGGGAGCGGGCCTCGTCCTCGACGGTGAGGCCGTAGCCGGACTTGGTCTCCAGCGTGGTGGTGCCCTGCCGCAGCGCCTCTGCGAGGTAACGGGCGACGTTGGCGGACAGTTCCTCGTCGGAGGCGGCGCGGGTGGCGGACACGGTCGTGCGGATCCCACCCGCGGAGTAGGGGCGGCCGGACATGCGGGCGTTGAACTCGTCGGTGCGGTCACCCGCGAACACCAGGTGGGAGTGCGAGTCGACGAAGCCGGGGATCATGGCGCGGCCGCCCGCGTCGACGATGTCGTCGGTGGCGGGTGCTCTGCCGGACTCACCTACCCAGACGATGCGGTCGCCCTCGATGACGACGGCCGCGTCACGGATCAGGCCCAGGGGACTTCCGTTGCCGAGGGAGGGGTCGTTGGTGACCAGTCCGGCGATGTTGGTGACGGCGGTCGTCGTCATCTGGGCGCACCTTTCGTCGCGGGTGTCGCTGTCGGCTGTCGGCTGTCGGCTGTCGGCTGTCGGCTGTCGGCTGTCGGCTGTCGGCTGTCGGCTGTCGGCCGGATCGTCCGGCGCGCGGGGCGGACCGGGTGCACAGGGCGGGCGATCCGGCATACGGGTGTGTCAGGCGTGCAGGGCGGCGATGGCCGAGGTGAGCGCCTGCGGCACGTCCTCGACCAGCGTGTGGTGACCGTCCCGGACGATGTGCCTGCCTGCCACGACGGTGTGCCGCACATCCGCGGCGGAGGCGGCGAACACAGCCACTTCGGCTGCGAGCCGGGGCGCCGGCCCCGCTGTTCGGACGGAGTCCAGCGCGACGGTCGTCAGGTCGGCCGGCGCGCCCGGTTCGAGCGTGCCCGCGTCGGGGCGGCCGAGAGCGGCGTGCCCGTCGGCGGACGCGGCCCTGAGGAGGGCGGCCGCGGTCCAGTGCCCCCGGGCGTGGGTGCGGAGCCGCTCGTCGAGCTCCATCGCCCGGGCCTCTTCGAAGAGGTCGATCACCGCGTGGCTGTCACTGCCCAGCGAGAGCGGGGAGCCCGCACGCTGAAGGGCGGCGGCCGGGCCGATGCCGTCGGCCAGATCGCGTTCGGTGGTGGGACACATGCAGGTACCGGTCCGGGAGGAGCCCAGCAGCTCGATGTCCTCGGCCGTGAGGTGCGTGTTGTGGATGCCGGTGGTGCGCGGCCCGAGCACGCCGTGGTCCGCGAGGAGCCGGGTGGGGGTGCGCCCGTGCGCGGCGATACAGGCGTCGTTCTCCGCGGTCTGCTCGGACAGGTGCACATGGAGCGGGGCCTCACGCTCCTGGGCCCATCGCGTGACGGTGGCCAGCTCACCGGCCGGAACCGCGCGCACGGAGTGGATGGCGGCGCCGATCAGCGTCTGGCCGTCGTCGCCCTTGAGGAGGGAGGCGCGCTCGGCCCAGGCGTCGGCGGTGGTGTCGGAGAAGCGCAGCTGGTGGCGGGTGGGCTTCTGGCCGAAGCCGGCGGCGAGATAGGCGGTGTCCAGCAGGGTGATGCGGATACCCGCTCCGGCCGCCGCCGCGATGAGCGCCTCACCCATCGCGTTCGGATTGTCGTACGGCGTGCCGCCCGGCGCGTGGTGCAGATAGTGGAATTCGCCGACGGCGGTGATTCCGGCCAGCGCCATCTCGGCGTAGGTCGCCCGGGCCAGGTCGTAGTAGGTGTCGGGGGTCAGCCGCGAGGCCGCCCGGTACATCAGGTCACGCCACGTCCAGAAGGTGCCCGAGCCCACCTGGACGGTGGAGCGCAGAGCCCGGTGGAAGGCGTGCGAGTGCGTGTTGGCCAGTCCGGGGAGCGTCAGGCCGCGCAGGGCGACGGCGCCGGGCGGTGGCAGCTCGACGCCCGTGCGCACGCCGGCGATGCGCCCCCCGGCCACGTCCAGGGCGACGCCCGGCTCGACATGGGTGCCGAGCCAGGCGTGGGACATCCAGTAGGTGGCGGTGACCGGCGTGCCCGCCGGTCGGGTTGTCAGTTGCACGCGAGACCTTCCAGTACGTCGGCGAGTGCGTTCACCCCGGCCACGCAGTCGTCCTCACGGGCGTGTTCGGCCGGCGAGTGCGAGATCCCGGTGGGGTTCCGTACGAACAGCATGGCGGTCGGCACGGAAGCGGACAAAATACCCGCATCGTGTCCCGCCCCGGTGCCCAGCACGGGCACGGCGCGCCCCGTGTCGTCCGGGCCGCGCTTCCCGAGGATCCGGCAGATCTCGTCCCGCAGGGCGTGCTGGAACTCCACGACGGGCGTGAAGGATTCCCGTACGACGTCGAGGTCGATGCCGGCCCGCTCGGCGTGCTCCCGGGCGGCGCGCTCGATCCCGCCGACCACGGCGTCGAGGGTGGCCTGGTCGGCGGCCCGCGAGTCGAGCCAGCCCCGCACGAGGGACGGGATCGCGTTGACCCCGTTGGGCTCGACGGCGATCTTGCCGAAGGTCGCGACTCCCCCGGCGAGTTCCGCCTCACGCCGGGCCGCGAGCACGGTCTCGGCGTACGTGAGCATCGGGTCGCGGCGATCGGCGAGCCGGGTGGTACCCGCGTGGTTGGCCTCGCCCCGGAAGTCGAACCGCCAGCGCCCGTGCGGCCAGATGGCCGAGGCGACGCCGACCGGGTGGCCGTCGACGTCCAGGGCGCGCCCCTGCTCCACGTGGAGCTCGACGAAGGCGCCGATGCGGGAGAGCCGTTCGGGGTCGGGGCCGATGGCGTCCGGGTCGTATCCGGCCGCCTCCATGGCCCGGGGCAGCGAGACCCCCTCCCCGTCCCGGAGCAGGTGCGCCTTCTGCGCGGTCAGCTGACCGGCTGCGAGCCGCGAGCCGACGCAGGCGAGCCCGAAGCGGGCCCCCTCCTCGTCGCCGAAGTTGGTGATGGCGAACGGCTTCACGAACTCCGCTCCTCTGCGGCGGAGTTCGTCGAGGGCCGCGAAGGCGGAGACCACACCGAGGGGGCCGTCGAAGGCACCCCCGTCCGGCACGGAGTCCAGGTGCGAGCCGGTGACGACGGCGTCACCGGCGAGCGGGTCGCCGAGCCAGGCCCACTGGTTGCCGTTCCGGTCGGTCTCGTGGACGAGCCCCCGGGACTCCGCCTGGGCACGGAACCACGCACGGCACTCGAGGTCGGCACCGGTCCAAGCGTGCCGACGGTATCCGCCGCTCGCGGCATGGCGCCCGATGGGTGCGAGGCCGCGCCACATCGAGTCGAACGACTGCGGCCCGGACGGCCGCGGTTCCGGCTGAGCGCCCTGCGGCCGGCTGTCCACGGTCCCGGTCACCGGCCGTCGTCCTCCGCCATGGGAACGCGTACGCCCTTGTCCGAGGCGACGGACTCCGCGATGTCGTACCCCGCGTCGACGTGCCGGATGACGCCCATGCCCGGGTCGTTGGTGAGGACCCGGCGGATCTTCTCGCCGGCCAGCTTCGTACCGTCGGCGACGGTGACCTGTCCCGCGTGGATGGAGCGCCCCATCCCCACGCCGCCCCCGTGGTGCAGGGAGACCCACGACGCCCCCGATGCCACGTTGACCATGGCGTTCAGCAGCGGCCAGTCCGCGATCGCGTCGGAGCCGTCGAGCATGGCCTCGGTCTCGCGGTACGGCGAGGCGACCGACCCGCAGTCGAGGTGGTCACGCCCGATGGCCAGCGGCGCGGCGAGCTCCCCGCTCGCCACCATGTCGTTGAACCGCTCCCCGGCCTTGTCGCGCTCCCCGTACCCGAGCCAGCAGATCCGGGCGGGCAGCCCCTGGAACTGGACCCGCTCGCCGGCCATCCTGATCCAGCGGTGCAGCGACTCGTTCTCCGGGAAGAGTTCGAGCATCGCCCTGTCGGTCCTGTGGATGTCCGAGGCCTCACCCGACAGAGCCGCCCAGCGGAAGGGGCCCTTGCCCTCGCAGAAGAGCGGCCGGATGTAGGCGGGCACGAAGCCGGGGAAGTCGAACGCCCTGGCGTACCCGGCGAGCTGGGCCTCGCCCCGGATCGAGTTGCCGTAGTCGAAGACCTCGGCCCCGGCGTCCATGAAGCCGACCATGGCCTCGACGTGCGCGGCCATCGACTCGCGGGCGCGCTGTGTGAAGTCGGCGGGCTTCTCGGCCGCGTACGACGCCATGTCGTCGAAGTCGACGCCGACCGGGAGATAGGCGAGCGGGTCGTGCGCGCTGGTCTGGTCGGTGACGATGTCGACGGGCGCGCCCTCGGCGAGCATCCGGGGCAACAGCTCCGCCGCGTTGCCCAGCAGGCCGATGGAGAGCGGGCGGCGTGCGTCCCGCGCCTCGACCGCCAGCTGGAGCGCGTGCTCGAGCGAGTCGGCCCGGACGTCCAGGAAGCGGTGCTCGATCCGGCGCTCGATGGCGCGCGGGTCGCAGTCGATGCAGAGGGCGACGCCGTCGTTCATCGTCACGGCCAGCGGCTGGGCCCCGCCCATGCCGCCGAGGCCCGCGGTCAGCGTGATGGTGCCCGCGAGCGTACCGCCGAACCGCTTGGCGGCGACGGCGGCGAACGTCTCGTAGGTGCCCTGGAGGATGCCCTGCGTGCCGATGTAGATCCAGGACCCGGCGGTCATCTGGCCGTACATGGTCAGGCCGAGGGCCTCCAGCCGGCGGAACTCCTCCCAGTTCGCCCAGTCGCCGACCAGGTTGGAGTTGGCGATCAGGACCCGCGGCGCCCACTCGTGCGTCTGCATGACCCCGACCGGCCGCCCGGACTGGACCAGCATCGTCTCGTCCTGCTTGAGCGTGCGCAGCGTACGGACCATCGCGTCGAACGAGCGCCAGTCGCGGGCCGCCTTGCCCGTACCGCCGTAGACGACGAGCTTGTCGGGGTGCTCGGCGACCTCGGGGTCGAGGTTGTTCTGCAGCATGCGCAGGGCGGCTTCCTGCTGCCACCCCAGGGCGCTCAGTTCCGTACCGCGCGGTGCCCGTACGGGGCGGGGTCCTGACATGGGGAATGCCTCCTCGCGACTGCGACCGTCATGACTGAAGACCGAACACTGTGACCGTTCTATTCACATCCTGGCGCCCTGAATACTCCTAGTCAACAGGTGAGGTGGGCGCAGAGGCACGCGCCTCGCCCGGGCATGCCTCCTCAGGCCGTGCTGCCGGCTCGCGAGCGCGCCCGGCGACGGACGGCGGCGCGGCGCCTCCTCGGCGACGGGCAGCCGGCCGGGCATGTTCCGGCCGGCTGCCGGACGTCCACCTGCGGTCCTTTGCACGAGCGTCCGCATGTACCTGTGGAAAATGCCAGAACACCCACCGGCCCCGAGCACGTTGCGTAGCCTCGTCACTACAGCCGTACGCCACGTCGGGAGGGGAGTCCGCGGTGCCCGGAATCGACGAGTGCCTGCTCGAAGTCATGAGGCTGCCCGGTGCCAGGGGTGCCGCGGTGATCGACTGGACCAGCGGTCTCGCCCTCGGCACCATCGGCGAATCGCCCAACGGCGACTACGAGGCGACGGCCGCCGAGACGGCCGAGGTGGCGAGGATGGCAGCCGAACAGCCGGTCTTCGCACGCGACCCCGCGGCAGACCCCTCGCAGCCCCACCCGGCCCCGGCCGGCTCGCCGCGCTTACCCGGCCCCGGGGCTCCGGGCCCGCCCGGCCTCGCCGTCGAGGACGTCATCGTCACCACCGCAGCCGGCTACCACATCCTGCGCTTCGTCGAGACGTCCTTCGACAGCAGTGTCTTCCTCCACCTCTGGCTGGACCGCAAGGAAGGCAACCTCGCCCTCGCCCGCATGCGGCTGGGTGACATGGCGGAGCGGCTGGTCCTGGCATGAGTCCCACCACCACCGCACCGTCCGGCATATCAGAGACCTCCGTGCTCTCCCCCATGCTCCAGCGGCTCGCGGCGGAACGTGCCACCGGCGCACTGATGCGCGACCGCGGCACGCTGTACCTCGCCGACGGCCAGGTCGTCCACGCCGAGAGCCCCGCCACGCCCGGCATCGACGTCCTGCTCACCACGGGGGGCGCACTGCGCAGCGAGGGCTGGTGGGACGCCGTCGCCCAGGCCGGTGCGGCACAGCGGGTCGGCCGCTACCTCGTGGACAGCGGCAGGGTGCCGGGCGGCGCGCTGGAGCTGTGCCACCTCGGAGCGCTGTACGACGCCGCCTTCTTCGCCCTGGCCCCGACGCACACCCCCGCACGGTTCCGCTACGGGGTCTCCCACTGGATCGGCCCGGTCCGCCCCGTGCCCGTGGAGGCCGTACAGCGCGAGACGCTCCGGCGCCGTGAACTGCTGGACCGCATCTGGACCGACGCGCTGACGGACAGCGCCCCGCTCGCTCCCACGGCGCACCCGGTCGACGCCCCGGTCCCGCCGCGCCAGCGCTGCGTCCTCGACCTGGTGAACGGCGTGCGGACGGCCACGGACATCGCGCAGGAGCTGGGCCGCTCGGCCTTCCACATCCTGGTCGACCTGCGCCGGCTGGCGGCAGCCGGTCTGGTCGAGGCCGTCCGCCCGGCCACGGCCGGGCAGGCCGCCCCGGCCCGCGACCGGATCGAGCTGCCCGAGGTCACCGCCGACCCGGACGTCGCCCTGTTGCGCCGGCTCAGAGACGCATTGGAGGCCCTGTGATACGCGCGCTCAGACAGCGTGCCGGGAGGAGACAGCTGATGGTGCCCGAGGCCGAAGTACAGGATGTCCTCGACGAGCTCCAGCGGTTACGGGCCCGGGTACCACTTCTGGCGGGAGCCCTCGCCGCCACCACCGACGGCCTGGTGGTGGCCCAGGACACCCCTGGCATCGAGGCGGAGGGGGTCGCCGCACTGACCGCCGCCGCACTCGGCGTGTCGACCCGGATGACGGACGCCACCGGACGCGGCGGCTTCCGCGAACTCCTGATCCGCGGCGCGACCGGCTACATCGCGACGTACGCGGCCGGCTCGTCCGCCGTTCTGACCCTGCTGGCCGAGGACCGCATCAACGTCGGCCGGCTGCACCTGGAGGGCCGCAGGGCCGGCGCGCGGATCGGCGAAGTGGTCGACGCCGCACTCGAACGCGCCGACCCGGCGCCGCCCACGCGCCCCCCGCAGTCCCGGGCCCTGCCCCGCCGCAGCATCGCACCGGATCACCCATGACACCCGCGTCAGCCAGGAGTCGGACCGGCCACCGGGCCGGCCAGAGGAAGGAAACGAGCACTATGGCCAACACCGAAGCGTCACTCAAGGATGCGATGGCGTCGATCGAGGGCACCCTCGGCGCCGCACTCGTCGACTACACCAGCGGCATGGCCCTGGGCACCATCGGCGGTGGCAAGGACTTCAACCTGGAGGTCGCCGCAGCCGGCAACACCGACGTCGTCCGGGCGAAGCTCAGGACGATGGATCACCTGGGCATCAAGGACGAGATCGAGGACATCCTGATCACCCTCGGCGACCAGTACCACCTGATCCGGCTGCTCAAGACCCGCGGCAACAACGGCCTGTTCCTCTACCTCGTCCTGGACAAGGGCAGGTCCAACCTCGCGATGGCCCGCCATCAGCTGAGGAAGATCGAAGCCGAGCTGGAGATCTGACCCGGCGTCCGCGCCGGGGTTCTCACCGGCGGGGGACGCCGCGCCCCGCCGGGTGCGGCGTCCCCCGCCATGGGGCCGGTCGTCCGGTAGGCCCTGGCCCGCCGGCCGGTTCCGCTCCACCCGGTCGGTGCGCGCCCAGGACGGGCGCGGCCACCGCTGGTGGCCGGCCGGTGCGTTCCTCACTCGACGAACAGTCCTCTCGCGGCGGCCCTCGCGTCGAACTCCTCCAGCCGGGCCTGCGCCTCGGGCAGCCCGTCGCACATGGCCTCCAGCAGCACCCGCCCCAGCAGCATCGGCGCGCACGCGGTGTCGAAGGCGAGCCCGGTCCCCACGGCGGCCGGGATCAGCAGGTCGCTGTGGACGGCCACCGGGGCGAACGCCGAATCGGCGACGGTCACGACCGTCAGCCCCTGCTCCCGGGCGTAGGCCAGCGCGTCGACGACCTCGCGGGGATGCCGTGGCAGCGCGAAGCACAGCAGCACGCTCGCTCCCGCACGGCGGGCCGCGTCGATACGGTCGTGGACCATGCTGCCGCCCTCGTCGAGCACCCGTACGTCCGGATGCACCTTGGCGGCGAAGTACCCGAAGCCCCGAGCCTGTGAGGACGCGGCCCGCAGGCCGAGGACGAGCAGCGGCCGTGATCCGGCGAGCAGCCTGCCTGCCCGCTCCACCGGCGCCGGGTCGGCGAGCAGGTCGGCCAGGTGCCGCAGATTCTCGATCTCGGCCCGCACGGCCTGCTGGTACTCGTTGACGTCCTCGTCCCCGCCCGTACCGCTCTCCGACCCGTCCGGAGCGACCTCCCGCAGGTGCCTGCGGAGAGCCGGATAACCGTCGAAGCCGAGGGCCACGGCGAACCGGGTGACCGACGGCTGGCTCACCCCGGCCAGCTCGGCCAGCTCCACGCTGGACAGGAACGGGGCGTCGGCGGCCCGCCGCACCATGGAGTGCGCGATCCGCCGCTGGGTGGGCGTGAGCCTGCGCCCCTCGAAGAGCCCCTGCAACCGCGCGGCCGGGCTGCTCCCGCTCATGCTGTCCCCTCCAGAGATCCGGCGCACCGGGCCGGCACCGCCGGATCCATTCAGCCAGCACGCAGACTGCATGTCCATATACAACCGCTGGTGCTCGCATTGCGGGACGGCTTCCCCCTGCCGACCCTTGAACCATGATCCCAGCCAATACGAGAGGCCCCGGCGGCGTCGTCGTCCGCTACGGGAGCGACGACGCCGCGCACGTGCTGAGCGTCTACGCCGATCTGCGCTGCCCCTACTGCAAGCGCATGGAGCTCGGCCTCGGTGCCGTGATGGAGCGGGCGGCCGACGACGGGCGGTTCGCGGTGGACCACCACTTCGGCACGTTCCTCGACGACTCGGCCGGCGGGACCGGCTCCATGGAGGCGCTGGCCGCCCTGGGCGCCGCCGTCGACGTGGGCCCCGAGCCGTTCATGCACTACCTGCGCGCCCTGTACGCCGATCAGCCCAGTGAGGACGAGGACTCCTTCGCCGACCGCGCCAACCTGCTGCGCCTGGCCGACGAGGTCGAGGCCCTGCACACGGACGACTTCCGGGAGAAGGTGCTGGAGGGGAAGTACCTGCCCTGGGCAGCACAGGTGTCACTGGCCTTCGAGAACAGCGGCATCCGGTCCACCCCGACGGTACTGATCGACCGCACGCCGGTCGCGGTCATCAACGCCATGGGGTACGCGGTCACTCCGGAGGCCTTCCTGGCGGAGGTGACGCCCCTCTGAGCCGGACGACGCGGGACCGGGCACACCGCAGGACCTGGCGACGGGGGGCCGGGGAACGGGGGGTTAGCCCCACTGCCCCGGGCCGCCCGGCTCCGTACCGTGGGACGCATGGAAGCCCGTGACCCTGAGCTCAGGCGAGAGCTCGATGCCACCCTGCAGGCCCGCGGCGAGCTGGGACCGGAGTACGAGAGCGCGCTCATCGACTCGTTTCTGGAGAAGGTCGAGCAGCGGCTCGACGGCACGTTCGACCGACGGGCGCGCAGGCACTTCGCCGAGCAGCAGATGACCGCCGCCCGCGGCGCGGCACGGCCGGCCGGGACGGGAGGGGGCTTCGGGGAGAGGTTCGGCTCCGGGGTCGTCTCGCTGGTCCTGGCCGTCCCGCTGTCCGCGATCGGCGTCGCGAACGCGGGGATCGACGGACTCGTGGTGGCCTGGCTGGGCATCGTCGGCGTCAACGCCGTGCATGCCGCCCGCGCGTGGCCCTGGTTCCGGCCCGGGCGTAGGGCGTCCGACCTGGAGGACTGAGCCGAGCTGCCGTGGGGACCGCCGCACCCCCGGTCGAACCGGGGGGCGGGACGACGGCGGTCCCCACGAGGGACGCGGTCCCGGGTCAGGGCCGGGTGTCGCGTCCGGGCGACGGTGGAGGTCCGGGAGCCGCTCCGTAGTCCGTGTCGCCGTACTCGGTGCCGGCGGGTTTCCCTGCCGACACCGATCACTCTGCCCGAGCCGTGTTAAGCCGGTGCTGCGCGTACGTGTCGCGCCCGTACCGTTTTCGCGAAGCCCGGAAGCCGGGCGTCACTGCTTGGGCGCCGCGTCCTTGGCGAGGAAGGCCAGCAGGTCCTGCCTGCTCACGACGCCCTTCGGCTTGCCCTCGACGAGGACGATCGCCGCGTCGGCGCCGTCCGTGCCACTGAGCACGGCCATCAGGTCCTCGACCGGTTCGCCGGAACCGACCTGCGGCAGCGGGGGCGACATGTGCCGCTCCAGGGGGTCGGAGAGCGAGGCCCGCTGGGTGAACAGGGCGTCCAGGAGCTGCCGCTCGACGACGGAGCCGATGACCTCCGCGGCCATCACGTCCGGGTGTCCGGCGCCCGGCTTCACGATCGGCATCTGGGAGACGCCGTATTCGCGCAGCACGTCGATGGCCTCGCCGACCGTCTCCTCCGGGTGCATGTGGACGAGCGAGGGGATCGGGCCCTCTTTGAAGTCGAGGACGGCACCGACCTGAGCGGACGGGCCGGCGTCCTCCAGGAAACCGTAGTCGGCCATCCACTCGTCGTTGAAGATCTTGCTCATGTATCCGCGTCCGCTGTCCGGCAGCAGGACGACCACCACGTCCTCGGGACCGAGCCGCTCGGCCACCTCCAGCGCCGCGACCACCGCCATGCCGCAGGAACCGCCGACGAGCAGCCCCTCCTCCTTGGCGAGGCGGCGCGTCATCCGGAAGGAGTCCTTGTCGGAGACGGCGACGATCTCGTCGGTGACCGTACGGTCGTAGGCACTCGGCCAGAAGTCCTCCCCGACCCCCTCGACGAGGTACGGCCGTCCGGAGCCGCCCGAGTAGACCGAGCCCTCCGGGTCGGCGCCGATGACCTGCACCCGGTTCTCGCTGACCTCCTTGAGGTAGCGGCCCGTACCGGTGATCGTGCCGCCGGTGCCGACGCCCGTGACGAAGTGGGTGATCCTCCCGTCCGTCTGCTCCCAGAGCTCGGGGCCCGTGGTCTCGTAGTGGGAGCGCGGATTGTTCGGGTTGGAGTACTGGTCGGGCTTCCAGGCCCCCGGCGTCTCACGGACCAGGCGGTCGGAGACGTTGTAGTAGGAGTCCGGGTGCTCGGGGTCGACGGCCGTCGGGCAGACGACGACCTCGGCGCCGTACGCGCGCAGGACGTTGATCTTGTCGGTCGACACCTTGTCCGGGCAGACGAAGATGCACTTGTAGCCCTTCTGCTGGGCGACGATGGCCAGGCCGACGCCCGTGTTGCCACTGGTCGGCTCGACGATCGTGCCGCCGGGCTTCAGCTCGCCGCTCTGCTCGGCCGCCTCGATCATGCGCAGCGCGATGCGGTCCTTCACCGACCCGCCTGGGTTGAAGTACTCGACCTTGGCCAGGACCGTCGCCTGAATGCCTGCCGTCACATTGCGCAGCCTCACCAGCGGGGTGTTGCCGACAAGACTGATCATCGAATCGTGGAATTGCACCGTGTACTCCGGGATCTCCGAGATGGTCAGGCAAGACTATGCGTAGGTGCACGGGTTCGGGCGGAGCGATTGGGTCGTACCCCCTGCGGGGCAGGTAGTGCTGTGTACGGCTGTACGGCATGGAGGAGGTGGACCGGACTGTGTCGAGAGCGAGGGTGGCACGGCGGATCGCAGCGGGCGCGGCCTACGGCGGCGGCAGCGTCGGGCTGATCGGCGCGGCGACGGTAGGTCTGGTACTGGCCGAGGTGCAGCTGGCGAAACGGCAGGTGGGCGGGGGTACGGCACCGGTTCCGCCGAGCGCCGACGGGCGGTACGGAGTGGCGTTCGCCGGTCCCGCCGATCCGTTGCGCTTCGCGCTGCTGGGGGACTCAACGGCGGCCGGTCAGGGGGTGCGCAGAGCCGGCCAGACGCCGGGGGCGCTCCTGGCGTCCGGGCTGGCGGCGGTGGCCGAACGCCCGGTAGATCTGCGGAACGTGGCCTCTCCGGGAGCTCGCTCCGACGATCTGGAGCGGCAGGTGGCTCTGGTCCTGGCGGATCCGTCGGGGGTGCCGGACGTCTGCGTGATCATGATCGGGGCGAACGACGTGACGCACCGCATGCCGGCCACGCAGTCGGTGCGCTGCCTCACCACGGCCGTCCGGCGGCTGCGCACGGCCGGTGCGGAGGTGGTCGTCGGCACCTGTCCCGATCTGGGCACGATCGAGCCGGTGTACCAGCCGCTGCGGTGGCTGGCCCGGCGGGTGAGCCGGCAACTGGCGGCGGCGCAGACGATCGGCGCGGTGGAGCAGGGCGGGCGGACGGTGTCGCTGGGGGACCTGCTGGGGCCCGAGTTCGAGGCGAACCCCCGGGAGCTGTTCGGCCCCGACAACTACCACCCGTCGGCGGAGGGGTACGCGACGGCGTCGATGGCGATGCTTCCGACGCTGTGCGCGGCGCTGGGCCTGTGGCCCGAGTCCGACCACCTGGACGGGACCCGGCGGGAGGACATACTGCCGGTGGCCAAGGCGGCCTCCCAGGCCGCCCGGGAGGCCGGCACGGAGGTCACGGGCGCGCGGGCGCCCTGGGCCCTGCTCAAGCACCGGCGCCGGCGGAGGCTGCCCGCCCACACGGAACCCGCACCGCACGACGGCACGGAAGAGGGCCGCCCGGCCCCGCCGGGGTCCGGGGCGACGTGGCGGTCCGCGTGAGGCGCGGACCGGGGCGACGAAGGGCAGCGCGGTTACGGGGTGGGCCGGACGGGAACAACCGGAGAGACTGAGCGGTTGCTTAGAAAAGAGGCCCGCATCACATCCCGTGCCGGGTGACCTCAGCTATACGTCCGGGTAACTTCCAAGTCAGTCCAGCCTTCCTGCCTTCCAGCCCTCATGGAGCCGCGTGATGCCCGAAGCCGTGATCGTCTCTGCAGCCCGCTCGCCCATCGGCCGGGCGTTCAAGGGGTCCCTCAAGGACCTGCGCGCGGACGACCTGACCGCGACCATCATCCAGACGGCGCTGGCCAAGGTCCCCGAGCTGGACCCGAAGGACATCGACGACCTGATGCTCGGCTGCGGCCTGCCGGGTGGGGAACAGGGCAACAACCTGGGCCGCATCGTCGCCGTGCAGATGGGGATGGACCACCTCCCCGGCTGTACGGTCACCCGCTACTGCTCGTCCTCGCTGCAGACCAGCCGCATGGCGCTGCACGCGATCAAGGCGGGCGAGGGCGACGTCTTCATCTCCGCCGGTGTCGAGATGGTGTCCCGCTTCGTGAAGGGCAACTCCGACAGCCTGCCGGACACGCACAACCCGCTCTTCGCCGAGGCCGAGGCGCGCACCGCCGCCCGCGCCGAGGAGTCGGGCGCGAGCTGGACCGACCCGCGCGAGGAGGGCCTGGTCCCGGACGCCTACATCGCGATGGGGCAGACGGCCGAGAACCTCGCCAGGATCAAGGGCGTCACCCGTCAGGACATGGACGAGTTCGGTGTGCGCTCGCAGAACCTCGCCGAGGAAGCCATAAAGAACGGCTTCTGGGAGCGCGAGATCACGCCCGTGACGACGCCGGACGGCACGGTCGTCTCCAAGGACGACGGCCCCCGTGCGGGCGTCTCCCTGGACGGCGTGCAGGGCCTGAAGCCGGTGTTCCGTCCCGACGGACTCGTCACCGCGGCGAACTGCTGCCCGCTCAACGACGGCGCCGCGGCCCTGGTCATCATGTCGGACACCAAGGCGCGCGAGCTGGGCCTGACCCCGCTGGCCCGGATCGTGTCGACCGGTGTCTCCGGTCTCTCCCCCGAGATCATGGGTTACGGGCCGGTCGAGGCCAGCAAGCAGGCGCTGAAGCGGGCCGGGCTGACCATCGACGACATCGACCTGGCCGAGATCAACGAGGCGTTCGCCGCCCAGGTCATCCCGTCCTACCGGGACCTCGGCCTGCCGCTCGACAAGGTCAACGTCAACGGTGGCGCCATCGCCGTCGGCCACCCCTTCGGCATGACCGGCGCCCGGATCACGGGAACGCTGATCAACAGCCTTCAGTTCCACGACAAGCAGTTCGGCCTCGAGACGATGTGCGTGGGCGGCGGCCAGGGCATGGCGATGGTCATCGAGCGGCTGAGCTGAGCCTCGGCGGAGGGTAGGGGTCGCCTGAGGTACGAAGGCGGCACCTGCCCGCAGCCGGGGCGAGGCGAACGCGACCATCGACGCCGAGCGGCTGAGCTGAGCCTCGGCGGAGGGTAGGGGTCGCCTGAGGTACGAAGGCGGCACCTGCCCGCAGCCGGGGCGAGGCGAACGCGACCATCGACGCCGAGCGGCTGAGCTGAGCCTCGGCGGTGGGTAGGGGTCGCCTGAGGTACGAAGGCGGCACCTGCCCGCAGCCGGGGCGAGGCGAACGCGACCATCGACGCCGAGCGGCTGAGCTGAGCCTCGGCGGTGGGTAGGGGTCGCCTGAGGTACGAAGGCGGCACCTGCCCGCAGCCGGGGCGAGGCGAACGCGACCATCGACGCCGAGCGGCTGAGCTGAGCCTCGGCATGGCGAGGCGAACGCGACCGCCTGGCGCCCGAGTCGGCCGGCTGGGCATCCGCCGTCCCGCAGGAAGGCCGGATCGAATCGGGCCGAGCCCCGAACGTGACCGAATCTCCCCCAGGATGTGATCTACGTCCCGGGGGAGAAACGTTTTCCCAGGTCACACCTGCCACTCAGCTAAACACCAGGCCCAAATACCTGTCCATTTCGTGACGTAATGCACTGACAGCGGGCACCAGTACAGGACAAGCTGATGTATGAAGTCGGGGGGTGTCGATTGAAACCGGGAGTATGTCAGTGAGCGCCATGTCATTTGCCCTGTTGCTGACCACCGCCGCTGCCACGGCCGTCGGCGCCGCCGCTCTGCACGCTGCTCACGGGCTGCGCAGGCAGGTCACGGCGCTGCGTACGGAGCTGGCGGAGGGGCGGGACCGTCACGCTTCCGTCCCCGAGCAGCAGGACCGGAGCTCCGCCACCACGGCCGAGGAGATACGCACGGCCGTGGCCGAGGCGCTCGCCGAGGAACGGGAGCGCGAGCTCGCGGAGGCCCGCGCCTTCTGGGCCGCGCAGGAGGCGCGCGACGCCGCCGACGCCCCGTCCCTGCTCGGCGGAATCGCCGGTCTCGGTGAGGACGTCCCGTTCTTCATGCCCCGCCAGGCCGACTTCGCCGGTCTCGAGGCGATGGACCTCGAAGCCGCCGAGGCCCTCGAGGAGCTGGTGGAGCTGACCGACCTGCCCGAGGTCGCCGAGGTCACGGAGTTCGCCGAGGACTCTCCCGAGCTGGCCGCGGCCCGCCGGCGCCACCCGTCGCACCCGGACTTCATCCCCGCACAGGCACCCGCTGTCACTGACCATGAGCGTACCGTGAACCGGCTGGAGCGGCTAGCGGACACCGGGACCGAGCTCACCGACGTGCGTCCGGGCCCGCTCGGGACACTGGACGTGTACGTCTTCGCCGACGGCACCACGCTCTGCATGACCCCCGGCCACCGCGAGACCGCCGAGCGGCTGGCCGACTCGCTGCGGGCGGGCGAACAGCCGGTGCTGCTGGGCGGTTCCGGCGTCTCCGGCGCCTACGCGCTGACGTTCTCGTGCGGCGAGGAGAACGTCTACATCCTCGCGGACCGCGTCATCGCCTCGTTCTGACGCCGCTCGGCGGCCACGGCCACCGTCCGGCGGCCTTCAGCGGTGCTCCGGGGCGAACGCCCGCCCCGCCGCCTCCTCGACACAGCGCACGGCCTCGTCCAGCTCCTGGGACGAGGCCGTTTCCAATGTGACGGCCAGGTCGCGGCCCGCGACGGCGAGCTGGTCGCCGACGGCGAATATGCCGGCGTCCGGCATGACGCGCGGCTCCCGACCCGGCGCCTCGGCCCGCTGGGCCCGTGCGGACAGCTCCCTGGCCACGGCCAGGCCCTCTGCGGCGGCCCCGCGCTGGAGCCTGCTCTGCGGGGCGCTGCGCAGGCGGTCGGCGAATCGGTCAACGGCGGCGATCAGGGGCGTCGTATCGAGCACGCCGCGACCCTACGCGCCCCCACCGGATGGTTGCCAACGGGCCGCGGCTCGGGCACGGTGTCGGAAAGGTCCAGCAACGCGCACTGCGTCGGAGGCGCCGATGTCCCAAGTCTTCTCCGAAGAAACCCATCGCAACCTGCTCTCCCGGATCCCTGACCGCACCGGCCGCGCCATCGCCGACTGGCTCCGCACCGTCGACGAGGGCCCCTCCCTCTTCCGCTTCGAGGAGAAGGTCAGCTGGCTGCGGAGCGAACACGACCTCACGTACGGCCATGCCAAGGCGATCATCCACGAATACGACCTGAGGCGGGCGGCCCGGAAGCTGCTCTGAGCGCTCCGCGGATCCCGCGGCCACGACGGTCACCGCGGTCACCGCGGTCACGACGGAACGGCCCGCAGGCTCTGTGCCTGCGGGCCGTTCCGTGCGCCGTGTCCCTGCGGGGTCAGTCGTCCCCGTTGAGGATGGAGAGCAGGCGCAGCATCTCCAGGTAGATCCAGACCAGGGTCAGGGTCAGGCCGAAGGCGGCCAGCCAGGACTCCTCGCGCGGAGCGCCGTAGTTGATGCCGTCCTCGACCTGCTTGAAGTCGAGGGCCAGGAAGCAGGCGCCGAGGATGATGCCGATGACTCCGAAGAGGATGCCGAGGCCGCCACTGCGGAAGCCCAGGCCGTCACCACCGCCGAACACGCTGAACAGCAGGTTGACCATCATCAGGAGCACGAAGCCCATGGCGGCGGCCATCACGAAGCCGTAGAAGCGGCGGGTGACGCGGATCCAGCGCATCTTGTAGGCGATGAGGACACCGGCGAAGACACACATGGTGCCCATCACCGCCTGCATCACCGTGCCGGGGCTGATGTAGGTGCTGACCGCGCTGGAGATCACTCCGAGGAAGACGCCCTCGAAGGCCGCGTACGCGATGATCAGTGCCGGTGACGCCTTGCGCTTGAACGACTGGATCATCGCGAAGACGAAGGCCACCAGGGCGGCGCCGATACCGATGCCGTAGGACTTGCCGAGATTGGCCTCGTCGACCGGCAGCAGGGCCCAGGAGAGCGCGGCGGTGAGCACCACGGTGCCCAACGTCATCGCCGTACGGGTGACGACGTCGTCGATCGTCATCACGTCGGCGCGCGCCGGCGCCTGCGGGGCGCCGTACCGGGTGTCCTGCTGGGCGTAGGGGTTGGTGGCGTACGGGTTGGCGGCGGTGCCCTGCGCGTACGGGTTGGGACCCGCTGCGGGGGCCCCGGCCTGCGGCGCCGCGTTGAAGCCCGCGTAGCCGTTGTCGCGGCTGAACCCCCGTCGCGAGAAGACCGGGTTGCTGCTCCTCATCTCACTCCTCCATGGCCACCGTGCGTGGCCTTCCCACAAGAGTAATGGGTAGGCAAAACAAACGTCCGGTACCGGAGGAGGATCTTTCGGAGAAGTTGACCACTGAATCACCGCGCGGCCGCCCGGGCTCCACCGGCTGTGCGGTGGTGCCCGGAGCCGGACTCGAACCGGCACGCCCCCGAGGAGGCAGCGAGGTTTAAGCTCGCCGTGTCTGCATTCCACCACCCGGGCGTGGGCGCGCGACTCCGCGTTGGCACAAGACCCTATCGGGGGGCGTCCCTCGAACAGCGGAACCTCCGCTCGATGTTGTCTTATTTTATTGACTTCCTGAGGGCCCGTCAGACACGCCACCGGCGCCAGCCCGTGTCCGGGCGGGTCGAGGGGGACGAACCGCGGCGGGCGGGAATGACGGAAACTCGCCGCACTCGTACGGGTCAACAGCCATGGGTGCGCCACCCTTCGCCACGGCTTCGCCACCTCACCGGCCGACGATGTCGTTGACGCACCGCAGGACCGGCCGGGTTCCCAGTGCCTTCGGGTCCTTCAGGACCGCGCCCGTGACGTGGAACACCGCGCTCTCGCCGGGCAGCAGCGTAACGAGCATGTCGTCCACCTCGGCCGCCGGGTCCAGCCGGTCGGGGAAGAGCGCGAGGTCGCGCAGGAGGGTGTGCGCGGTCACCGTCACCCGGTAGCCGATCCCCGATTCGTCACCCTGGGTGACCGACACGTCGTAGCGGGCCGGTGGCAGCGCGAGGCGGGTGTCCTCCTCGTAGAACTCCACCGTCCGCAGGTCGCCCAGCTCCGCCACGAGCACTTCGCGGCGCCCGTCCCCCGGCAGGGCGACCGACGGCGGCAACAGGACGCGGCCGGTCCCCCGCGCGGCCGTGCCCACCATGATCATTTCCTCGGCCAGCACCGTCCCGTCCAGACCTCGCCGGGTGAGCCGCAGGGAGCCCTCCCACGGGCGGGGCGAGTCGTTGACCAGGTGCAGTACACCGTCCCGTACGGCCATCAGCCGGTCCGCGTACACCGTGCGCAGCGCGTACCACAGCGGCTTGCGGCGGCCGTCGCCGTCCACGGCGGCCCAGGACACGACCGGCCAGCAGTCGTTGAGCTGCCAGACGATCGCGCCCATGCAGTACGGGGTGTGCGAGCGGAAGTGCCGGATGCCGAAGGCGACGGCGCGGGCCTGGTTCAGCTGGGTGAGCCAGTGCCAGTCGTCGAAGGAGGAGGCGCCGGGCTGCGGGAGGTGGTCGCCCAGGCCGCGCAGCAGTTTGGCGTCCCCGTCCTCCGCCTTCTGGTGGTGGGCGATCAGCGGATCGCCGGGGACGAGCGGGCCGCTGACCGCCCGGCGCAGGGTGGCGTACGCGGGCGGCCCCTGGAAGCCGAACTCGGCGACGAAGCGGTGGGCGGTGTCGGCGTAGTGGCGGTAGTCGACCCGGTTCCAGACGTCCCAGAGGTGGACCGTGCCCCGGGCGGGGTCCTGCGGACGCAGCTCCGGGGAGCCGGAGTAGGGGGAGCCCGGCCAGTACGGGCGGGTGGGGTCGGTCTCGGCGCACAGGGCGGGCAGCAGCTCGTGGTAGTAGCCGTGGCCCCAGGTGCGGCCCTCCAGCTTCTCCTGCCAGCCCCAGTCGGCGTGCCCCTCCAGATTCTCGTTGTTGCCGCACCACAGGACCAGTGAGGGGTGCGGGGCGAGGCGGACGAGGTTCTCGCGGACCTCGGCGGCCACCTCGTCGTACAGCGGCTGTTCCTCCGGGTAGGCGGCGCAGGCGAAGGGGAAGTCCTGCCAGACCAGCAGCCCCTTCTCGTCGGCCAGTTCGTAGAAGTCGTCGCTCTCGTACAGCCCGCCGCCCCAGACCCGGACGAGGTTGACGCCCGCCGCGATCGCCTGGTCGAAACGGTCGGAGATCCGCTGCCGGGTGACGCGGACGGGGAAGCAGTCGTCGGGGATCCAGTTGACCCCGCGTACGAAGACGGGCTCGTCGTTGACGGAGATCCGGAACGCCTCGTGCTCCAGGGCGACGCCCCGGAAGCCGGTCCTGCCGTTCCAGGCTTCGTCGCCGAGGCGGACGGTGACGTCGTACAGCGGCTGCTCGCCGTGGCTGTGCGGCCACCAGCGCCCGGCCGCGGGCACGGCGAGGACGGCGGTGGCCCGGCACCCTCCGGCGGGGAGGGTGAACACGGCCCGCTCGCCGGCCACCTCCACCGACGCCTCCAGAGCCTCGCCGCCGGCCCGGTCCACGTCGAGGGTGAGGGACAGGCGCGGCACGCCGTCCTCGTCGAGGTCGCCGAGCACCTTGACCGTTGCGATGCGCGGGCCCGTCCAGGACTCCAGAGCGACCGGTCGCCAGATGCCGGAGGTGACCAGGGTCGGTCCCCAGTCCCAGCCGAAGTTGCAGGCCATCTTGCGGATGAAGGCGTACGGCTCGGTGTACGCACCCGGCCGGTCGCCGAGCTTGTCCCGCAGGGCCTCCGCGTACGTGTACGGGGCGGTGAACCGTACGTCGAGGGTGTTGAGGCCCTCGCGCAGCAGGGCCCGCACCGGGAAGCGGTAACCGCGGTGCTGGTTGGCGGTGGAGCCGGCTTCGGTGCCGTTGAGCAGGATCCTGGCGACGGTGTCGAGGCCGTCGAAGCACAGGTCGGTGAACTCGTGGCCGTCGGCGGACCACTCGAACGTGGTGCGGTACGTCCAGTCGGTGCGGCCGATCCAGCCGAGCCGGGTCTCGTTGTCGTCCAGGTACGGGTCGTCGATCAGTCCGGCGGCCAGCAGGTCGGTGTGGACGCAGCCGGGGACGGTCGCCGGCACGCCGTCCGTGGGGAGTTCGACCGGCACGGGGCCGTCGCTGCGGAGCGTCCATCCTTCGTGCAGGGGCAGGCGGTGGAGTGTCACGCGGGGGTCCTTCCGCAAGTGGGGAGTCCGGCACAGGCGACGAAGTGGTCCGGCTCGGTCTCGTACAACTCGTCGCCCCGGGCGCCGCCACCGCCTTCGTGGTAGGCGCACGACTCCACGGGGGCGGCCTCCGTCCAGGGCTGGTTCAGCCGGGGCACCGCGGCCAGGAGGGTGCGGGTGTAGGGGTGGAGCGGGTTGCCGAAGAGCTTCTGGGTGTCGCCGCGTTCGACGACGCGTCCGCCGCGCAGCACGACGGTCTTCTCGGCGAGGTAGGTGCCGAGTGAGAGGTCGTGCGTGATGTAGAGGACTCCCAGGCCCCGTTCCTTGAGGCCGGCGAGGAGGTTGAGCACATCGATGCGGGTGGAGGCGTCGAGCATGCTGGTGATCTCGTCGGCTACCAGGAAGCGCAGGTCCAGCAGGAGGGCGCGGGCGATGAGGAGCCGTTGCAGCTGCCCCCCGCTGAGCTGGTGCGGGTAGCGGCCCAGCACCTGGCCGGGGTCCAGCCGCACGTCCCGTACCGCCTTCTCCACGCGCTCGGACCACTCCTTGTCGCTCGCGCCCGGGTGGTAGGCGCGGCGGACGAGGGCGAAGACCCGGTCGGCCTTGAAGACGGGGTTGTAGCAGCTGAAGGGGTCCTGGAAGACGCCCTGGACCCGGCGGTAGAAGTCCTTGCCGGGCTTGACCTGCTCACCGTCCAGGGTGAGGCGGCCGGCGCTGACCCCGGTGAGGCCGAGGACCATGCGCCCGATCGTGGACTTCCCGCTGCCGCTCTCCCCGATGAGCGAGACGAGTTCGCCCGGCGCGGCGTCGAAGGACACCCGGTCGACGGCGGTGACGGAGCCGCCGCCGAAGGCGCCGGCCCGGAACGTCTTGGTGACACGGTCGAGGGTCAGCATCAGGCCGCCTTCCAGCATGCGACGGAGTGGCGGGGGGCGACCTCGACGACGGGCGGTTCCTCGGCGCACTGCGCGTCGGCGAGGGGACAGCGGTCGCGGAAGCGGCAGCCGGCCGGTGGGTTCAGCAGGGACGGTGGGGAGCCCTCGATCCCGCGGAGCGGCTTGTCCGCGTAGCGGGCGCCCACCTGGGGCAGCGAGCCGATCAGCATCTTGGTGTACGGATGACGCGGCTCGGTCGTCAGCGCCTTCGTGGGGGCCTTCTCGGCGAGCTTGCCCGCGTACATCACCATGATCGAGTCGGCGATGTGCGAGGTCAGCCCGAGGTCGTGGGTCACGAAGATCATGCTGGTCACCAGGCCCTTGTCCCGGAGTCCGGTGAGGGCGCCGACGACGGCCTGCTGGTTGGAGACGTCCAGGGCGGAGGTCACCTCGTCGGCGACGAGGACGGAGGGGTCCAGCAGGGTGGAGATCACCATGACGGTGCGCTGCTTCATACCGCCGGAGAGCTCGATCGGATAGCGGTCCAGGACATCGGGTTCCAGCCCCACGAGGGCGAGCCGCCGGTGCAGTTCACCGGTGTCCACGCCCACGCCCCGGGAGGCGAGGAGTTCGCGGATCATCCGGCCGATGCGGCGGGTCGGGTTCAGGGCGCTCATCGAGTACTGGGGGACGAGCGAGATCTTGTGGAACCGGTAGGCGTTCATGGCGTGGTCGTCGGAGAGCGGCAGCTCGTCGCCGTCCAGGGTGACGGTGCCGCCCGCGTGCCGCATCCGGCCGTCGAGCCGGATCAGGGACTTGCCGAGAGTGGTCTTGCCGCAGCCGGACTCACCCACCAGGCCCAGGATCTCGCCGTCCGCCAGGTCGAAGCTGACGCCGTCCAGGGCCCGGACCTCGCCCCGCAGTGTGCGGTAGTGGACCCGCAGGTCGTCGACGGTCAGGGTCATGTGCTCAGGACTCCCTCAGCTTCGGGTTGAAGACCTCGTCGAGGCCGACGTTGGCGACGTAGAGCGCTCCGACGATCGCGGTGATCCCGGCGCCCGGCGGAATGAACCACCACCACATGCCGAGTTGCAGCGCGCTCCACTGCTGGGCGCTCTGCAGCATCAGGCCGAGCGAGACGCCCTCGGTCGGGCCGAGCCCGATGAAGTCCAGCGAGGAGGCGATGAGGATGGACCCGCCGAAGAGCAGGATGAACATCATGAAGAGGTAGGAGCTCATGTTGGGCGCGATCTCGCGGAAGACGATCCGCCAGGTCCCGCTCCCGCTGAGCCGGGCGAGGTCCACAAACTCCCGGGTGCGCAGCGAGAACGTCTGCGCCCGGATGGCCCTGGCCGCCCACGGCCACGAGGTGAGCCCGATGAACAGGCCCTGCACGGCGACGCTGCGCACCCCCATGTAGGCGTTGATGATCAGCAGGACGGCGAGGGCGGGCAGGACCAGGACGATGTTGGTGAGCATGTTCAAAATCTCGTCCACGATGCCGCCGCGGTAACCGGCGAGGAAACCGACGACCATCGCGATGACGGCGGCGATCGCCCCGCCGACGACGCCCACGAGGAAGGTGGCGCGCAGTCCGTGCACGAACTGCGCGTACACGTCCTGGCCGAAGGTGGTGGTTCCCATCCAGTACGTGCCGTCGGGCGCGGACGCCTGCGGGCCGACGTACTCGTTGGGGTTGCCGTTGTCGAGCAGCAGCGGGCCCAGGAGTCCGACGGCGAGCAGGATCACCACGACGGTGGCGCCGATGATCAGCTTGGGGTTGCGCACCGCGTAGTGCAGCCACTCGCCGCCTGGCTTCGCCGCCGGGGCGGACGGCGCCGCCGGGGCGGCGGCCGTCTCCGGGACCGGGTCGGGCAGTGTGCTCATGACGTGCCTCCTGCCATGCCCGTACGGGTGCGGGGGTCTACGACGACGTACACGATGTCGATGAGGAAGTTGGCGATCAGTACGCCGATGACGATGAACAGGAAGGCACCCTGGAGGAGGAAGAAGTCCTGGTTCTGGATCGAGGCCAGGATCAGGGAGCCGAGCCCCGGATAGGCGAAGACGATCTCGGTGACGAGCGCTCCGGCGACGAGCACGCCCAGCTGCAGGGCGAGGCCGGTGACCTGGGGCAGCACGGCGTTGCGGAACGCGTAGCGGCGGATCAGGCGCTGGGGTGCGCCGAGGGCCGACAGGTAGGAGGAGTAGTCGGACTCCAGCTCGTAAATGATCATGTTGCGCATGCCGATGGCCCAGCCGCCCAGCGCGACCAGGAAGAGCGAGAGGAACGGCAGCACCCAGTGGTGCAGCGCGTCCAGCGCGAAGTCGGTGCTCCAGCCGGGCGTGATGTCCAGGCTGTAGCCGCCCGATATGGGGAACCAGCCCGCGTGCGCACCCAGGGCCCAGGCGAGGATGACCGCGATCCACATGTACGGCATCGCGGTCAGCAGGTACCCGACCGGCAGCACGGTGTTGTCCAGCACCTTGCGGCGGGCGGACAGCGCGCCGATCCAGTTGCCGACGAACCAGCTGAGCAGCACGGACGGGATCATGAGGCCCAGGGTGTACGGCAGCGCGTCGAGCAGGACGTCGCCGACCGGTGTGGGGAAGACCCAGATGGAGATCCCGAAGTCGCCCTGGAGCAGCGCCCCCCAGAAGTGCAGGTACTGCTGCCACAGGGGCTCGTCGAAGCCGAAGAGGTTGTTGTAGTAGGCGCGCATGGCTTCGGCGGCCTCGGGCTGCGAGACCCGGGCGCGGGCCACCATCGCCGCCACCGGGTCACCGGGCATGAAGCGCGGGATCATCCAGTTCACGGTGACGGCGGCGACGAAGGTCAGTGCGTAGACGAGTAGTTTGCGGGCGAAATAGCGGCGCAAGGGAGCTCCCCTGGTGGAGAGCCCCGCCGCGCGCGCACCGGTCAGGTCGAAGCGCGCACGACGGGGCGGTCATGGAGTCAGAACTGCCGTGTCACTTCGCGGGCTTCAGCTGCGTGAGCGTCTCGAAGCCGCCCATCTCCAGCCAGTTGCGCCACAGGGCCGGCGCGCTCCTGGGGGCTCCGGCGGCGTCCGACGGCCAGTTCTTCCAGGTCCCGGTGGTGGACTGCGACCACAGGCCGTTGTACCAGAGCGGGATGATCGGCATCTCGGTGAGCTGGATGTCCTGGATCCGGGAGATCACGGATTTCATGCCTGCGGTGTCGTCCGTCTTGACCCCGCCGAGCTCCTGGACCAGCTTCCAGGCCTCCTCGTTCTCGTACCGACCGAAGTTCACCGTGTTCTGCTGCTTCTGCACCGGCATCTGGAACATGTACTCGTAGTACGTCCAGGGGGTGTTGGACAGCTGGCGTTCGTTGTTGACGACGAGGTCGAAGTCGCCCTTGCCGCGCTGCTCGTTGAGGGCGTTCTGGTCGGGGAACTCCGTGGTGACCTTGATGCCCGCCGCCTTGGCGCCCTCGGCGACGACCTTGGCCGCTTCCATCCAGTCCGTCCAGCCCGACGGCACGGCCAGCTTCAGGGCGAGGGTGGAGCCGTCCTTGTTCTCGACGAGGCCGTCGCCGTTCCTGTCCCGGTAACCGGCGTCCGCGAGTTCCTTCCTGGCCGCGGCGACGTCGTGGCGAAAGCCCTTCTCGGCGATCAGGGCCTTGTCGTCGAACTGCTCCCACTGGGGCAGCAGGCCCGTCGGGGAGGCCGGCTTCACCAGGTCGCCGTAGACGCCCTTGACGATCTTCCCGGTGTCGACGGAGGCCGCCAGCGCCCTGCGGAAGGCGGCGTCGTCCATCGGTTTCTTCGTGGTGTTGGGCACCAGCCAGGCGGTGTTGGCCGAGAGCATGTACGGCGCCTCGTCGTAGTAGGACACGACCTTCTTGCTCTTGATCAGGGAGGAGGCTCCGGGCAGGAAGTTGTTGCTGAGGTCCAGCTGGCCCTGGCCGAGCTGGCCGATGACCACTTCGTTGCTCGGGTTGGAGACGTCCACGATGTAGCGGGGCGCGGGCGTCATGCCGAGCGTCTTCGTGCCCCACCAGTCCTCACGCCGCTCCCAGACGACCCGGTCCTGGCTCTTGCTCCTGAGCTTGTACGCCCCCGTGCCGACCGGCTTGTCGTTGACGCCGTTGAGGATGTCCTCCTCGGTGCGCGCCTTCCAGATGTGCTCCGGCACGATCGGCTGACCGAAGAGGGTGTAGTCCCACTCCTGGTAGCGGGCCTCCTTGAAGGTGAAGCGGACGGTCGTCGCGTCCACCGCCTTCGCGTCCGAGAGCCAGCTCCACAGAGAGTGGAAGGCGGAGGCCTCGATCTTGCCGATGCCGTAGGAGTACGCGACGTCCTGGGCGGTCAGGGGTTTGCCGTCCGCCCAGGTGATGCCCGGGCGCAGCTTCACGTCGTACGTCCTGCCGTCGGTCCAGCTGCCCGACTCCGCCAGCCAGGGCTTCAGCTCGCCCTCGTCCGGGTCGAAGTGGAAGAGCGTCTCGTAGACCAGGCCCTTGGTGCCGGTCGCGTGGTCCCAGTTGCGCAGCGGGTTGTAGTTGGCCGGAGGCCCCCACTGGGTCCCGGTCGTGTAGAGCGTCTCGTTGCGCGGCAGTGAGCTCCCCCTGCCGCTCGGCCCGGTGGGGCCTCCCGCCGACGAACCGCCGCCCGTGCACGCGGTCGCGGCGAGTCCGAACACGGTGAGCGCGACGGTGATCCGCACCCGGGTACGCGTACCCATAGCCCCTCCTCTTCCCCCGCCGTCCCTGCCGAGCGGAGTTACTGAACCGGGTAAGTGCCGTGAAGGTATGGGGACCCCGTAGCCGTGTCAAGAGAGCGGGAGCGCTCCCAAAGGAGTTTGTTCAACGCTCTCCCGGGAGGTCCGGTCCGGATCCAGGGAGACGTAGGCCACAGGCGTCCGGCTAGGATGACCCGCGAAAAGGAACCGGTTAAGCGAGGTCGCATGTCCAAGAACCGCCCCACGATCGCCGACATCGCGCGCCGCGCCGGGGTCTCCAAGGTGGCGGTCTCCTACGCGCTCAACGACCGCCCCGGCGTCTCCTCCGCGACCCGCGCGTCCATCAAGGCCATCGCCCAGGAGATCGGCTGGCGGCCCAACAGCGCGGCCCGCGCCCTCACCCGCGCCCGGGCCGACACGGTGGGACTGGCACTGTCCCGGCCGGCCAGGATGCTCGGCGTCGAGCCGTTCTTCATGGAACTGATCAGTGGCATCGAGACCGAGCTGTCCACCCGGGGCTACGCCCTCCTCCTGCAGGTCGTCACCGACCCGGCGCAGGAGCTGGAGATGTACCGCCGCTGGTGGGGCGAGGGCCGGGTGGACGGGGTGTTCCTCGCCGATGTGCGCTCCCCCGACCCGCGCGTCGAGGGCGTCGCCGAGCTGGGCCTGCCCGCCGTGGTGATCGGCCACCCCTCGGCCGCCGGCCCCCTCACCCCCGTGTGGTCGGACGACTCGGCGGCACTGCGGGACACCCTGACGTACCTGGCCGCCCTCGGCCACCGCTCCGTCGCCCGGGTCGCCGGACTGCCCGATCTGATCCACACCCAGCTGCGCGACCGCGCCCAGCGTGAGATCAGCGCCGAACTGGGTCTGCACGAACCGGTGGTGGTGCACACCGACTACTCCGGCGAGGAGGGCGCGCACGCCACACGGCGGCTGATCAGCTCCGCCGACCGGCCCACCGCCGTCATCTACGACAACGACATCATGGCCGTCGCCGGGCTCTCGGTCGCCCAGGAGATGGGGCTGGACGTGCCCGCCGACCTCTCGCTCGTCGCCTGGGACGACTCCCAGCTGTCCCGGGTCGTCCGCCCGCCGCTGACCGCGCTGAGCCGCGACATCCCGGCGTACGGCACCCATGCCGCCCGCACCCTGCTGGAGCGGGTGGCGGAGGGCCCGGTGTCCTCGAACCCGGCCGGATTCGAGGACGCCGCGGCCCGGCTGGTGCCCCGCGGTTCGACCGCTCCGCCCCGCTGAGGAGGGACGCTCTCAGGGTCGGTGTCATACCCGAGGCGTACTCCGGGGCCCTGCCGGTGCGACTCAAGAGGGCCCCCGGAACGGGTACGGGGACTGACGACCGGGCGGAACGCGGCGGCGAGGATGGAGGGGTCCCCGAGCAGTCCCGCATCACCCCGAACCAGGAGCACCCCTGTGACCACCACCGCCGTTCACCGCACCACCGCGGTCGCCGCCCGCGCCACGGAGCTGTCGAAGGTCTACGGACAGGGTGAGACCCAGGTGGTCGCCCTGGACCGGGTGACCGTGGACTTCCCGCAGGGTGAGTTCACCGCGATCATGGGGCCGTCGGGCTCCGGCAAGTCCACCCTGATGCACTGCGTGGCCGGCCTCGACAGCTTCAGCAGCGGCTCCGTACGCATCGGCGACACCGAGCTCGGCACACTGAAGGACAAGCAGCTCACCCAGCTGCGCCGGGACAAGATCGGCTTCATCTTCCAGGCGTTCAACCTCCTGCCGACACTGTCCGCGCTGGAGAACATCACCCTGCCGATGGACATCGCGGGCCGTAAGCCGGACGCCGCGTGGCTGCAGAAGGTCATCGACATGGTCGGTCTGTCCGACCGGCTCAAGCACCGGCCCACCGAGCTCTCCGGCGGACAGCAGCAGCGCGTCGCCGTGGCCCGCGCCCTGGCCTCCCAGCCCGAGATCATCTTCGGGGACGAGCCGACCGGAAACCTGGACTCCCGCTCGGGCGCCGAGGTTCTCGGCTTCCTGCGCAACTCGGTGCGCGAACTCGGCCAGACCGTGGTGATGGTGACCCACGACCCGGTCGCCGCCTCCTACGCGGACCGCGTGGTCTTCCTCGCCGACGGGGCGGTCGTCGACCAGATGATGCACCCCACCGCCGACGGGGTCCTCGACCGGATGAAGGCGTTCGACGCGAAGGGCCGCACCAGCTGACAGCTGCTGCCCACCCCTGCCACCCCCTACCGAACTCCTCCCGGGAATACACGACATGCTCCGTACCGCCGTGCGCAACGTCCTCGCGCACAAGGCCAGGCTGCTGATGACCGTGCTCGCCGTGATGCTCGGCGTCGCCTTCGTCTCCGGCACGCTGGTCTTCACCGACACCCTCGGCCACGCCTTCCGCAACCAGTCCGCCAAGAGCTACGACGACGTCGCCGTGGCCGTCACCACCTGGGCCGAGCGCGGCGACGAGGAGTCGGCTTCCATCGACGAGGCCACGCTCGGGAAGATCCGGGCCCTCGACGGCGTGGCCGAGGCCACCGGACGGGTCTCCGGATTCGCCGGCGTCGCCGACCCCGACGGCAAGCTCATCGGCGACGGCTGGTCCAACACCGGCTCCAACTTCTCCCCCGGCGCCGGCGGCGAGGACGCGCAGTACGCGTTCACCGAGGGCACGGGACCGGTGAGGGACGGCCAGGTCGCCCTCGACAAGGAGACCGCGAGCAAGGGCAGGTACCGGGTGGGCGACCCGGTGCGGGTCGCCACGAACGGGCCGGTGAAGGAGTACACCCTCTCCGGTGTCTTCACCACCGAGGACGGCGCCGTGAACGCGGGCGGCAGCCTCGTCCTCTTCGACACCGAGGTCGCGCAGCGGCTCTACCTGCGCCCCGGCGAGTTCAAGGACGTCACCGTGACCGCCGCGGCCGGCGCGTCCGACCAGCGGCTGCTGGACGCGGTGAAGCCCCTCCTCCCGAAGGACGCCGAGGCCAAGACGGGCGCGGCCCTCGCGGACGAGGAGGCCGAGATGACCGAGAACGGTCTCAAGAACCTCAACCAGATGCTGCTGGCCTTCGCGGCCATCGCGCTCTTCGTCGGCGTCTTCCTGATCGCCAACACGTTCACCATGCTCATCGCCCAGCGCACCAAGGAACTCGCCCTCATGCGCGCCGTCGGCGCCTCCCGCCGGCAGGTCAAGCGGGCAGTCCTGCTCGAAGCCGGTGTGGTCGGCCTGATCGCCTCGGTGATCGGCCTGCTGCTCGGCATCGGCCTCGCCACCGGCCTGCGCTCCGCGATGGGCATGTTCGGCGGGAAGATCCCTGCCGGGCCCCTGGTCGTCTCCCCCACCGCCGTCCTCTCGGCGTTCGCCGTCGGCGTGCTGATCACCGTGTGCGCCGCCTGGCTGCCGGCCCGTCGCGCCGCCAAGATCCCGCCGGTCGCGGCGATGAGCAGTGTCCACGCGGTGGCCACCACCAAGTCGCTCGTCCTGCGCAACTCGATCGGCGGGGTGCTCACCCTGCTCGGGTCCGCGGCGGTCGTCTTCGGTTCCACCCAGGGCTCGGACGGCAAGGTGACCATCGGCGGCGGGGCCTTCCTCGCCCTGATCGGTGTCATCGTCCTGATCCCGCTGCTCTCCCGTCCGGTGATCGCCCTGGTGCGTCCGCTGCTGCGGAAGCTGTTCGGGGTCTCCGGCAAGCTGGCCGCGCAGAACGCGGTCCGCAACCCGCGCCGTACCGGTGCCACCGCCTCCGCGCTGGCGATCGGGCTCACCCTCGTCACGGGCATTTCGGTGCTGGGTGTCACGCTCGGCCAGGCCGTGGACAAGATGACCACGGACAACATCCGCGCCGACTACATGGTCTCGATGGCCGGCGGGGGCTCGCTGGACGAGTCCGCCCTCACCGCCCTGCGCAAGGCCGACGGCGTCGCCGCGGCCTCCCCCCAGCGGGCCGTCTGGCTGACCGTCGGTGAGGCCGGGGTCTCGGCCTCCGGAGTCACCCCGGGCGACGTCGAGAAGGTCTTCGACCTGAAGACGGTCTCCGGCTCGCTCTCCTCGCTGAAGGACGGCGAGATCGCCGTCGACCGCAAGACCGCGGAGTCGCACGGCTGGAAGACCGGCGACGCCGTCCCCGTGACGTTCCAGGACGAGAAGAAGGAGACCCTGAAGGTCGGCGCCCTCTACGAGGGCAACGAGTTCCTCTCCCCGGTCCTGGTCCCCGAGGACGTCGTCGACCCGCACGAGAGCGTCGCCGACATCCGTGAGGTGTGGCTGACCATGGACGGCGGCCAGACCGACGCCAACGAGCAGGCCGTGGTCGACGCACTCGGCGACAACCCTGCGATGAGCGTCATGGACCGCCAGGGCATCCGGGACATGTTCGGCGGATTCGTGAACACGGCGCTGAACATCATGTACGCGCTCCTGGCGATGGCCCTGGTCATCGCGGTCCTCGGGGTCGTCAACACTCTGGCCATGTCCGTCTTCGAACGCCAGCAGGAGATCGGCATGCTGCGGGCGATCGGCCTGGACCGGCGCAAGGTCAAGCGCATGATCCGGCTGGAGGCCGTGGTCATCTCGCTCTTCGGAGCGGTGGTCGGTGTCGCCCTCGGTACGTTCCTCGGCTGGGCGATCGGGAAGGCCCTGTCCTCCTCCATCCCGGGCTACGCCCTGGTCATCCCGTGGGACCGGCTCGCGCTCTTCCTGGTGCTGGCAGGGCTCGTGGGTGTGCTGGCCTCGCTGTGGCCGGCCCGCAGCGGCGCGAAGCTGAACATGCTGACCGCGATCAAGACGGAGTAGACGACAGACGAATTGAGGGCCGGCATCCGCACCGCGGGTGCCGGCCCTCGTGCGTTCCCGGCTCAGCCGGCCGCCGACGCCGTCCAGGCGCGGGCTCGCAGCGGCATACCCGCCGGGCCGCCCTCCTGCGGACGCACCGCGAGGATCTGGTTGACGCCGATCTTGTTGCGCTCGAAGGAGAGGGCCGAGGCGGCCATGTAGAGCCGCCAGACCCGCGCGCGTCCGGGCGAGGTGACCCTGACCGCCTCCTGCCAGTGCTGCTCCAGGTTGGCCACCCACTGACGCAGGGTCAGTGCGTAGTGCTCACGGAGGGCTTCGACGTCCCGCGCCTCGAAGCCTGCCTCCTCGAGGGTGGCCACCGTGCGGCCCACGGGAGCGAGCTCCCCGTCCGGGAAGACGTACGCGTCGATGAACTCGTCGATGCGGTACGCCGACTCGTCCTTCTCGGGGCGGCGGGCGATCTGGTGGTTCAGCAGCCGGCCACCGGGCTTCAGGAGTGCGTAGAGGTCGTCGGCGTACTCGCGGAAGCGGACCGAGCCGACGTGCTCGGCCATGCCGATCGAGGAGATGGCGTCGTACGGACCGTCCCTGACGTCCCGGTAGTCCTGGACGCGGATCTCGATCCGGTCGGTGAGGCCCTCCTCGGCGATGCGCTTGCGGGCGAAGGCCGCCTGTTCGGTGGAGAGGGTGACACCGGTGACCCGGGCGCCGTACTCGCGGGCCGCGTGGATGGCCATGGAGCCCCAGCCGCAGCCGACGTCGAGGAGGCGGTCGTCCTCCTTCAGCGCGAGCTTGCGGCAGACCAGGTCGAGCTTGTCGCGCTGGGCGTCCTCGAGCGTGCCACCGTCCTGCCAGTAGGCGCAGGAGTAGACCATGGAGGGGCCGAGGACCAGTTCGTAGAACTCGTTGCCCACGTCGTAGTGGTGGCTGATCGCCTCCTTGTCGCGGCGCTTGGTGTGCAGCGCACCGGAACGGCGGCGGACCTCCTCGGCCGGCGGGGGCGGCGGCGGCCAGGGCCCGGCCAGCTGCACGAGACCACGGGCGAAGGCGCGCACCTTCGGGTCCCGCACGGGGTGGACGGAGTCCTTCGCGTCGGCACCGCGCTCCCACAGGAGGGCGGCCAGATGTCCCAGGGCCGCGTAGAGATCGCCGTCGATGTCGATCTCCCCGGCCACCCAGGCACGGGCCAGACCGAGCTCGCCCGGCTTCCAGAGCAGCCGGCGCAGGGCGCGGCGGTGGCGCAGGACGAGAACGGGGGCACCCGGCGGCCCCGATTCGCTGCCGTCCCAGGCCCGGATCCGAACCGGCAGGGGTTCTCCGAGCAACTCTTCGGCGAGAGCGGTCAGCCGCGACGCGGCGTCTGCCATGGCGTACACCTCCGTGGTGGTGTTCCCAACGTGCCTAAATTCGCATATACGCACCCGAACCGGGCCGCGACACCTCGGGGCGACGGTGAGGTACACCTGACTCAACGCCGCCCGGTACGGCGGCCTTCCCGTGCCGGTGCAACGGAACGGCAAAATACCTGCATACGCCATACAGTTCGGCCGGCCAACGGAAACGCCGAAGGGACCGTCCGCACCACGGATGGCGGACGGTCCCTTCGGTGTCGTGCGCGTGCTAGGAGGCCTTGGCCTTCTCGCCCTCGGCCTTGGCGGCGACCGGCGCGGGGCTGGGCTTGGCGGCCTCGTAGAACTCCTCGCGCGGAGTCTCCATGGCGCCGAGCGAGACGACCTCGCGCTTCAGGAACATCGCCAGGGTCCAGTCGGCGAAGATCCGGATCTTGCGGTTCCAGGTCGGCATCGCCATGCCGTGGTAGCCGCGGTGCATGTACCAGGCGAGACGGCCCTTGAGCTTGATCTTCACCTTGCCCATGACGATCATCGCGACGCCCTTGTGCAGGCCGAGACCGGCGACCGCACCCTTGTTGGCGTGGCTGTACTCCTTCTGCGGGAAGCCCCGCATGCCGGAGATGACGTTGTCACCGAGGACCTTGGCCTGGCGCAGCGCGTGCTGGGCGTTCGGCGGGCACCAGGCGTTGGGGTTGCCGGCCCGGCGGCCGACCATGTCCGGCACCTGGGCGTTGTCGCCCGCGGCCCAGATGTAGTCCGTGCCCTGCACCTGGAGCTTCTCGGAGGTGTCCACGTGGCCGCGGGGGCCGAGCGGCAGACCGAAGCGGGCCAGCGCCGGGTTCGGCTTCACGCCGGCCGTCCACACGATCGTGCTGGAGTCGACCTCGAGGCCGTTCTTCAGCACCACGTGACCGTCGACGCAGGAGTCCATCGAGGTGGAGAGGTAGATCTCCACGCCGCGGCTCTCCAGGTGCTCCTTGCCGTACGCGCCCAGCTTCGGGCCGACCTCGGGAAGGATCCTGTCGGCGGCGTCGACCAGGATGAAGCGCATGTCCTCGCGCTTCACGCTGGTGTAGTACTTGGCCGCGTCGCGCGCCATGTCCTCGACCTCACCGATGGTCTCCGCGCCGGCGAAACCGCCGCCCACGAAGACGAAGGTCAACGCCTTGCGGCGGACTTCCTCATCGGTCGTCGAGTCAGCCTTGTCCAGCTGCTCGAGGACGTGGTTGCGCAGGCCGATGGACTCCTCGATGCCCTTCATGCCGATGCCCTGCTCGGCGAGGCCGGGGATCGGGAAGGTGCGGGAGACCGCGCCCATCGCGATGACCAGGTAGTCGAAGGGCAGCTCGTAGGCCTCGCCGACGAGCGGCGCGACCGTGGCGACCTTGCGGTCCTGATCGATGGTCGTGACACGACCGGTGAGCACCTCGGCCTTGGGCAGCACGCGTCGCAGCGGGACGACGACATGCCGAGGCGAGATGCTGCCGGCAGCAGCTTCGGGGAGGAAGGGCTGGTACGTCATGTACGAGCGAGGGTCGACGACCGTGACGGTCGCCTCCCCGTACCGCATCTTCTTAAGAATGCGACGAGCTGCGTACAGGCCTACGTACCCACCGCCTACAACGAGGATCCTGGGACGCTCCGTGGTGCTCATGCCATCGAGTATCCACCCCCCTGGGGGGGCATGCTCGTGAGCCCCTTCACAAGGTATGCGCCACCCTCTGCTACACTTCGCCGCCCACGTGACCCAGGTCATGGCGCCGCCGGGGAACCACTCGGTACACGCGGACGTTGTTCACCGCCTGTGAGCTGGCCCTTGATCCCTCGAACGCGGCGAACCACCGGTCCACGACACCCCCGCGCCACACCCCCGTAACGTCCACGCGACCCCGGCGGGCGACCCCGGGAGCGACCCACACGGCCCCACGGCGGCAGAACTTCACCCAAGGGGACCGATTTCCTTGTGAAGAAGTTCACGAAGTTGGTCGCGGCGCCTCGCGAAAGGCCTCTCCGGACCGGCACGGAGAGGCCTCGAACAGCTCAAAGGTGCAGGCGGGAATGCGTATGAGCGCATCCTCACCGCTCCCTGTGCCCCGCGGTGATCAGGCTGCCGACCAGGCGATGCCGTCAAGGATGTCGTGTTCGCTGACGACGACCTCCCGGGCTCCGGTCCGCTCCATGACAGCGAGCAGGACCAGCGCTCCGGAGGCGATCACATCGACCCGTCCGGGATGCATCGCGGGAATCGCCGCGCGCTCCTCGTGCGTCGAGGCCACCAGCCTGGCGGTGATCTCCCGCACCTGGGATGCGGAGATCCTGGAGTGGTGGATCGCCTCGGAGTCGTACTCCGGCAGGCCGAGGGCGATCGCGGCGAGGGTGGTGACCGTGCCCGCCAGTCCGACGAGGGTGGCCGCCTCGGCGAGCGGCACCGTCTCCCCCGCCAGGTCCAGCGCGGCGTCGATGTCCGCCCGGATCGCTTCGACCCGTTCGGGCGTGGGCGGGTCGACGACCGCGCCGTCCCGCACCAGGTGACGTTCGGTCATGCGCACGCAGCCGATGTCCACGGACCGGGCCGCACGGACCTCGTCGTCACCGACGACGAACTCGGTGGAGCCGCCGCCGATGTCCACGACGAGGTAAGGCTTCTCCAGGTGGTCGCTGCCCGCGAGTTCCCTGGTGGCACCGTCGAAGGAGAGCTGCGCCTCCTGGTCGCCGCTGATGACCTCGGGCTCGACGCCCAGGATGTCCAGGACGCCCCGGACGAACGTCTCGCTGTTCTCTGCGTCACGGGAGGCGGAGGTGGCGACGAACCGGATCTCCTCCGCGCCGAGCTCCTTGATCGCCGAGGCGTACTCCCGGCAGGCGGCGAAGGTGCGCTCCAGCGCCTCGGGGTCCAGCCGCCCGGTGCGGTCGACACCCTGACCGAGCCGGACGATCCGCATCCGGCGGTCGAGCTCGGTGAACGAGCCGGTGGCCGGGTCGAGATCCGCGACCAGCAGGCGGATGGAGTTGGTACCGCAGTCGACGGCGGCGACGCGGGTCACCGCCCTGCCCCCTCGCCGGGCTCGCCGGCTGCCCGCCCCTCGTCCGTGCTCCCGCTCTCGTCCGCAGCGGCGCACGGCGACACACAGGGGCCCTTCGCCCACCACTGCGGAAGCATCGCGATCGCCTCGTCGCCCAGCGGGTTCACCCCGGGCCCCGCCGCCAGCGAATGACCGACCAGCACGTGCAGGCACTTCACCCGGTCCGGCATGCCGCCCGCGCTCGGGAAGCCCTCCAGGACCTCGATGGCGTCCCGGCGCGCGATGTAGTCCTCGTGCGCCGCGCGGTACGCGGCGGCCAGCTCCGGGTCCGTCGTGAGCCGCTCGGTCATCTCCTTCATGACCCCGTTGGCCTCCAGCGTGCCGATCGCGGACGCGGCACGCGGACAGGTCAGGTAATACGTCGTCGGGAACGGCGTGCCGTCCTCCAGACGGGGCTGCGTCTCGACCACGTCCGGATTGCCGCACGGGCAGCGGTGCGCGATGGCGCGCAGCCCACGGGGCGGCCGGCCGAGCTGCTGCTCGAACGCGGCGATGTCCGCAGCGGTGGGTGTGGTGGATTCGGTCTGCGGAGGGGGCGTGTCCATGCCTGCCTTGAATGTCATCGGTCGGTCTGTGTGTATCGGTGTGCGTACGGGGACGTGTTCAGGGCCGCGTACGCGCACGGGGTCATTCGCGGTCCGCGCTGTCGACGCCGTCCCAGAGGTTGGAGTGCCAGGGCCGGCCCGTCGCACCGGGTTCGCCTCGGCGGACCTCGGCCGCGTCCGGGTCGATCACGGTGTAACCGGTCTCCCCGGGCATGACGTAGTGGAGGTGCTCACGCGCGAGACGGCGGATGTACGCGTCGTCCTTCAGCCGCGCCTTCTCGTCCCGCAGCTCCTCGGTCCGCTCGTGCGCCTCCCGCGACAGCCTCTCCTGCTCGGCGATCTCGTCGCGCTGGGAGATGTACTGGCGCATCGGGTACGCGAGGGCGACCACCAGGGAACAGACGATCAGCGCCAGGAACGCCGCCCGGCCGGTGAGGCGGGAGCGGCGGGCCTGACGCCGGTTCTGGGAGCGGTAGACGCGGGCCGCCGTCTGCTCACCGAGCAGCCTCAGCCTGGTCGTGGTGGAGAACCGGTCGCGGTCCTTCCCGGCCATCTCTCACGCTCCCCGTTACGCACGTCCGTCCCCGCACACGGTACGGGACCGAGTGCGGGGACGGACGGAGGCTGGTGCGCCGAGGTCCTGCCGAAGGGCTGTCAGCCCTCGAAACGGAACCGCGGGAACGCCGAACGGCCCGCGTACACCGCGGCGTCGTCGAGGATCTCCTCGATGCGCAGCAGCTGGTTGTACTTGGCGACACGGTCCGAGCGGGCCGGTGCGCCGGTCTTGATCTGGCCGCAGTTCACCGCGACGGCGAGGTCGGCGATGGTGACGTCCTCGGTCTCACCGGAGCGGTGGGACATCATGCACTTGAAGCCGTTGCGCTGCGCGAGCTCGACGGCGTCCAGGGTCTCGGTCAGCGAACCGATCTGGTTGACCTTCACGAGCAGGGCGTTGGCCGAGCCCTCCTCGATGCCACGGGCGAGGCGCTCGGGGTTGGTGACGAAGAGGTCGTCGCCGACGATCTGCACCTTGGAGCCCAGCTTGTCGGTGATGACCTTCCAGCCGGCCCAGTCGTCCTCGTACAGCGGGTCCTCGATGGAGACCAGCGGGTACGCGGAGACGAGCTCCTCGTAGTACTCGGTCATCTCGGCGGCCGAGCGGGACTTGCCCTCGAACTCGTAGACGCCGTCCTTGTAGAACTCGGACGCGGCGACGTCCAGCGCGAGCGCGATGTCGCGGCCGGGGACGTAACCGGCCTCCTTGACGGCCTCGAGGATGAGGTCGAGGGCGGCGCGGTTGGACTCGAGGTTCGGCGCGAAGCCGCCCTCGTCACCGAGACCGGTGGACAGGCCCTTGGTCTTCAGGACCTTCTTCAGCGTGTGGTAGATCTCCGCGCCCCAGCGCAGGGCCTCGGAGAAGGATTCGGCGCCGATCGGCGCGATCATGAACTCCTGGATGTCCACGTTGGAGTCGGCGTGCGAACCGCCGTTCAGGATGTTCATCATCGGGACGGGCAGCAGGTGCGCGTTCGGGCCGCCGAGGTAACGGAACAGCGGGAGGTCCGAGGCCTCGGACGCGGCGTGCGCGACGGCGAGCGAGACGCCGAGGATGGCGTTGGCGCCGAGCGAGCCCTTGTTCTCGGTGGCGTCCAGGTCGAACATCGCCTGGTCGATGAGGCGCTGCTCGGTGGCGTCGTAACCGACGAGCTCCGGGCCGATCTGCTCGATCACGGCGAGGACGGCCTTCTCGACGCCCTTGCCGTGGTAACGGTTGGGGTCGCCGTCGCGAAGCTCGATGGCCTCGAACGCGCCGGTGGAGGCGCCGGACGGAACGGCAGCACGGCCCGTGCTGCCGTCGTCGAGGCCAACCTCGACCTCGACCGTGGGGTTGCCCCGGGAGTCGAGGATTTCCCTGGCTACGACGACGTCGATGGACGGCACGAGGCATCTCCTTCTGGGATATGACACTGGTTGTGCAGGGTCACTGTGGCCTTGCGATACGAGCCTAACCGGCCCGGCCCGCTCCGTCGGCCGACCGCCCGTCCCCTGGGACGAAAAAGGACCCAACAGCCTGCATTCCGGGCAAAGCTCCAGAAATCTACTGGTCAGTAACTACAAAGGTTGAACACTCACCTGCAACTCGGCCTCTCGGCCGACACCCCCTGCGCCCCCTCACGCACCCTCGCGCACACCGCCTCCGTACCCCGTCGGCTGATCCCCTGAGGCTCCGTGAACACACCCCCGGCCCGGCGCACACGGGGGGTGTGGGCGCGCCGGGCCGGGTAGCGTTTCGGGTGCCGCCGGACACCCTTCGTCCTGGGAGGGAGGAAGACCCCGGGACTACTTCAGGTGGAGCTGCTGACCCGGGAAGATCAGGTCGGCGTTCTCGACGATGTCGTCGTTGAGCGTGAACAGCTTGTGCCAGCCGCCCTTGACGTCCTTCGCCTTGGCGATCTTGCTGAGGGTGTCGCCCGCCTTCACCTTGTATTCGCCGTCACCCTTCTTGACCTTGTCGCCGGTCGGGGTGGTGACGGTCTTCTCCGCCTTGGGAGCCGTGCGCGTCTCGCTGCGCGTGGTGGGCTGCTCGGCCTTGCGCTCCGGCGCGGCCTGCGGGGCCGTGTCGCCGTTCTTGGCGGAGCCGGTGTCGACGCCCGGGTCCACACCGTCGTTCGTCAGGCCACCGGCACCGGCGCAGGCCCAGGCACCCGGGCCCTGCAGGGCGAGAAGCTTCTCGGCGGTGGCTATCTGCTGGCCCTTGGTGGCCAGGTCGGCACGGGCGGCGTACTGCGTACCGCCGGCGGCGGCCCAGCTGGACGCCGAGAACTGCAGTCCGCCGTAGTAACCGTTGCCGGTGTTGATGGACCAGTTGCCACCGGACTCGCACTGCGCGACGGCGTCCCACGTGGAGACGGACGCGGCGGAGGCGCCCGTCGCACCCATCAGCGGGACGGCGACGGCGGCACCGGCCACACCGGCCAGGGTGGCGACACGGACGGCCTTGGACGGGCGGCGGTGCTTGCCCTTGCTGGAAAGCAGCATGGTTCTCCTCACCGACGCCTACGAGGTGAGCTGTCGGGTTCGGGCTGTGAGTCGCCCGGTCGCCCGCTGTCGCAGGCGACTTCACCCCTAGCCGGTCCTCGCCGTCTCTCGACGGCCGGGCACGGCACTTACCTGGGTCCCCCGCTCCTGCCTACGGCGCTTTACGCGTCGGTCCCCTTCGTCCGACGGCAGGATTCGGCGTGACGGTCGAAGGTGCCCGCGGTGCGAGCGGTTACGACCGTAAACACAGGCAACCCCGACATTCAAAGATGGACATAACGGCTAATCAGCCCTTACCGCCCTGGGGAGGTCGGCCGTTTCCGCAGGTCGGAGCGGATGCGGGCGGACCGGACGGGCGCAGCCCGCCAGTTGAAGCAAAGAGACCCATGTCTCACTTACGCATAAGTGGACATAGGCCTCTGAACTACCCTCGCTTTCGGGGTGTTTTCACACTTTTGATCAGCTGCCGGCAGGCGCTTCCACGCCGGTCTCCGCACCGGTCTCCGCACCGTTCTCCGCGCCCGTCGAGGCGGAGGCCGCCCCTCCCTGGAGACCCAGGTCGAGGCTCTGGCCCGGAAGGATCAGGTCGGGGTCGGAGCCCAGCTCGGTCTTGTTGGCCTCGTAGAGCGCGGGCCAGCCGCCGGGCAGCTCCTGGGTGTCGGCGATCGCCCACAGGTTGTCGCCCTCGCGGACGGTGTACGTGCCGTCCGTGCCCGCCTCCGCGCCCTTGCGCGCCTCGGCGCCACCGCGCGAGGCGTGCCGGCCGGACTCGCGGGCGCTCTCCGCGTCCGCCTCCGCACTCGCCTCGGGGGCCGGGATGCCGCGGTGCTTGCCACCCGTCGCGTCCTCGCCCCGCGCCGCTCCGGAGGCCTCGGGCGAGGGGGTGGTGGAGGGTGACGAGGACTCCGGAGTGCCGGTTCCGGTGGGTGTGCCGGCGTCGGCGGCCTTGTCGCCCTTCCCGCCCTTGTCACTCGTGCCGCTCTTACCGCCCGCGGCGGCGCCGTCCTTCGCGTCCGCCTCGTCCGCCCCGGCCGACGCTTCGGGCGAGGACGTGTCCGAGGGGCTCGCAGAGTCCGACGGCTCGGCGCTCGGGTCGCCGCCCGGGTCGACGCCCGGCAGCGAATCGTCCATCGCCAGGCCGGAGATCACCGCACAGCTGGCCCAGGCCTGCGGCCCCTTGGCGTCCAGGACCTTCTCGGCGACCGCGATCTGCTGCGAGCGGCTGGCGAGGTCGGCCCGCGCGGCGTACGCCGAACCGCCGTAGGCCGACCAGGTGTCCTGCGAGAACTGCAGGCCGCCGTAGTAGCCGTTGCCGAGGTCGGCGCTCCACATGCCACCGCTCTCGCACTCGGCGACCCGGTCCCAGGTCGACGCCTCGGCGGCGTTCGCGCCGGCCGCGCCGAGCAGCGGGATGGCGATGGCCGATCCCGTCACGCCTGCGGCGACGACGATGGCGGGTGCCTGACGAGGGCGACGGTGTCTGCCGTTCGCGGAGCCCATGGGATTGCCTTCCGTGTGACTGACATGTGACGGGTGAGTCGAACGGTGAACCTAGCCGCACTCGAACGTGTGTCACAAGTCGATGCAGCGGAGATCACGTGAAGGTCACGGAGTTGACGGCGTGTCACTTGCGGCGCCCCTTTGTCCGGGATCGAACTCAACGGGGAGAGTGCGCAGTCCCCGCATGATGAGCCCGCCACGCCACCTCACCTCGTCGGCTTCCGCAGCCAGTCGCAGGTCAGGAAGGCGCCTCAGCAGCGTGGCCAGCGCCGTCCGTCCCTCCAGACGGGCCAGCGGCGCCCCCAGGCAGTAGTGGATGCCGTGGCCGTATCCGAGGTGCTGATTGTCACTCCGTGCGAGGTCCAGGGTGTCCGCATCCTGGAAACGCTCCGGGTCCCGGTCCGCGGCGGCCAGCACCACGAGGACAGGGTCCCCCACCGCGATGTCCTGGCCTCCCAGCGTCACGGGCTCGGTGGCATAGCGCCAGGTGGCGAGCTCCACCGGACCGTCGTATCGCAGCAGTTCCTCGATGCCCGTGGCCAGCAGGCCGTCCTCCCCCTCGGCGAGCGAGCGCTGCAACCGTCCGCGCTGTTCCGGGTTGCGCAGCAGGGCGTACGTGCCGTTCCCGATCAGGTTGACGGTCGTCTCGAAACCGGCGAAGAGAAGGATGAAGGCCATGGCCGCGGCCTCGTTCTCGGTGAGGTGCTCACCGTGGTCGCTCGCCCGGATCAGCCCCGAGATCAGGTCGTCGCCGGGATTCTCCCTTTTACGGTGGATGAGTTCGGCGAGGTACCCGCGCATCTTCTTGACCGACCTGGCCACCCCGCCGCGTGGGCCGCCGCCGTGGCGGATCATCATGCCCGCCCAGTCCCGGAAGTCGTCCTGGTCCTCCGGGGGGACTCCCAGCAGGTCGCAGATCGCGTAGATGGGGAGCGGGAAGGCGAAGTCGTGGATGAGGTCCGCCTTGCCCTCCTCGATGAAGGAGTCGATGAGCCTGTCCGTCAGCTCCTGCACGCGGGGCGCGAACTCGGCGACCCGGCGCGGCGTGAACGCCTTGGAGACGAGCCGGCGCAGCCGCGTGTGGTCCGGCGGGTCGATGTTGAGCAGATGTGTCATCAGCTCCGCCTTGCGCTCCCCCGGGATGCCCGTCTTCCCCTTGGCCTGCGCCGACCCGGCGTGGTGTGCCGGGTTCTTGGAGAGCCGGGCGTCGGCGAGGGCCTGCTTGGCGTCCGCGTACCGGGTGACCAGCCAGGCCTCGACCCCGCTGGGCAGGGTGGTGCGGTGCACGGGGCTGTGCTCGCGGAGCCAGGCGTAGGCGGGGTACGGGTCGGTCGCGAACTCCCAGGTGAAGAGTTCGGGGGCGTCGGCGGGCGCCGGGTGGCGGGCGGGGCACTCGGTGGGAGGGCCGGTGGGGGTGTCGGCCGGAGGGCCGGTGGGGGTGTCGGCCGGAGGGCCGGCGGGGGTGTCGGCGGGACTGTCGGCGGGGCTGTCGTTCACCCCTCGACGGTATCCGCAGCCGCCCCGTGGCCCTCCGCCGCCCGGATCGCGTCCCGGTAGGTACGCGCGGCGGCCCGCAGCGCGGCCTCCGGGTCGCTGCCGTCCTGTTCTGCCCGCACCGCGAGGGCGAGGAGCCGGTAGCCGATGCCGTCGCCCTCGGGGAGCGCCACGTCCAGCCCGGCGGTACGCACCCGGCCGGCCAGCTTCGCCGCGAGGGCCAGGCCGGGCTGGCCGAGCGGCACCCCGTCGGTGACCGAGTCACGCTGCTTCTCGATCGCCTTGGTCCGCAGCCAGTGGGCGTGCACGTCCTCCGGGGTCTCGGCGGTCTCGTCACCGAAGACGTGCGGATGGCGGTGGATCAGCTTCTCCACGATCGTGCCTGCCACATCGTCGATCGCGAACGGCTCGTCCGGGTCCTCCTGGGCGATCCGGGCGTGGAAGACCACTTGGAGCAGTACGTCCCCGAGCTCCTCGCGCAGCTCGTCCCGGTCGCCGTCCTCGATCGCCTCGACCAGCTCGTACGCCTCCTCGATGGCGTACTTCGCGAGGCCCTTGTGCGTCTTCTGCGAGGACCACGGGCATTCGAGCCTGATCCGGTCCATGACCTGCACCAGATCGAGGAGGCGCGCTCCCGGCAGGTCGTAGGAACCGGGCAGGAGCTCCAGGTCCGGCATCTGCACCCGGCCGGAACCACCGAGCCGGGCCAGCCCGTCGGTGAGCGGCTGATTGCCCTCGCCGCCCACCAGCACCACCACGGTCCGCCCGCCCGCGCAGGCGTCCACGAGCTCCTCGGCCGAGGGCGCCGTGTGCTCGACGGCGACCCCTGCCTCCCTCAGGTACGGGAGCTGCGGGTGGTCCGCCTCGGCACACAGCACGCGGTCGGCGGCGTGCAACGTCTGCCAGGCGGGCCAGGACAGCAGCCCCGGCGCGACCCGGTGGCTGGCGGTGAGCAGGACGATGCGGCCGGATGCTTCAGCGTTCACACCCCGAACCTACCCCGGCCGTCGCGTGAGGCGTCCCGGGTCCGTCCGCCCGACGCCCGTACCGAGGCCCGCCGCCCCCGGGCGCCCGCACCGGCTCTATGCCGCTACGGCCGACACCACGGGTATCAGCTGTGCCACCGCGTCCAGTTCCTTGCCACCGCCGACCCGCGGGAAGAACAGTCGCAGAGCACCGCTCTCCCGCGCCTCGTCGACGAGGTCGAACGAGTACTTCATGAGGCCCCGCTTGACCTCGGTCCGCGTCAGGTTCTCGAGCGGAAGGACGCCCACGAGCCGGTCCGGTTTCGCGAACGCCTGGTTCGCCTGGAACAGGAACAGGCGCTCTCCGGTCACCGCGAGGTACATCGGCTGCGGCGCCATGGCCATCGTCATCGCGCCGCCGGTCAGGATCGCCGCGGCAACCCCCATCGCCAGGTTCTTCTTGAGCGAAATCTCGCTCAGATTCACCAGCGCGGTCGCCTCGACCTGCTCACCGGGCTCCAGCAGCACCGCAACGGCAACCAGCAGCGCCCGACGTCGTCTCGCGTTCACAACACATCCCTGAGATGGATCGAAAAGTAAGGTGCGGCGAGCGAACGCAGAGAACTACGCCGAAAACGCCCACCCCGACAGGGCTGTGCGGCTCTGGAGACTTTGCACGGCTCAGCACGTATGACCGGGATACCTTGCCATACGGAACAGCCGCCACCGGCCACCGGTCTCCGCGTCAGGCGCTCGTCTCGGGCTGCGGGTTCGGGAAGGTGGTGACCTGAGTGATCCACGGAACCTTGTACGTGCTGAGCTGGACCTTCTCGTCGTCCCAGGTGCCGTAGCGCGGATTGATGTCGATGTGCAGGGCCTTCGACGCCTTGGTGAGTGCCTGCCCCACCTTCTGCACGCCGGCCGGGCTCTGCAGGTCGGCCCCGAGCGCCTGCGCCAGCTTCGGGAGCTGCACCTCCTGGCGGAGACTGTCGTCGATCTGCCCGGGCGCGACCCAGCGCTGCTCCAGCATCATGCTCCGCAGGCCCTCGTCCCCGCCGGTCTGTGCGGCTGCCGCAGTGCGGGTCTGCTGGATCTCCTTGCGGCTGACGCTCACTCCGGCGTCCTTCGCGGCACGGTCCAGTACCCGGCCGAAGATGAGGCCGGAGAGTTTGACCCGGCTGAGCTGCCCGGACGACTTCACCAGCTGGGCGGACTGGGCCGAGGTCTGCTGAGCGTCACGTACGTCCGCCGTCTGCGCCTGGACGGTGGACACATCGATACGGTCGCCACCGACCATGGCCGCGGCACCGGGGTGGCCCTCGCTACCGCAGGCGGAGAGAAGGGGCGCCGCGACGAGCGTTGCGGCGGACAGGGCGAGCGCGGTGCGACGTCGGCGGTGCAAAGGAGCCTCCCGGGGAGAGTTTGTGCATCAGTGCACAAAGCCTTGCGGTGATCGATGTTAGGCAGTGGACGTGATTCGGGCCACTGCTTCGACCAACGATTTCCGGACCCGTCGGTGTGGGGTCGCGGACACATCCCCGTCCTGGTCGCCTCTTTCCGCCGCTCGTTCCCCTCGCGGCGACCCACGAACGTCCTGATGGCGGGCCGGCCGGCCGCGGGGTCCGACCGGAAGTGGGTGGTGGGGCCCGTAGGCACGCTCGGTGTCGTACACAGGGGCTGCGACCGGGCCCGGGCCGCCATGTGGTCGCCGACCGCGAGCGGAGGAGCGCGCGGTATTCGAGCGCCGGGCCACCGTTGTCGACGCCTTCTTCGACCTCGCCGACACCATCATCATTGTGCGCAGTCTGATCCGCCGAGCCTGGACCACCCACCGGTGGGACGCACGCCCCTGACGCCGACCACGCGCACACGCCTACTTGCGCGGCCTCTCAGTCAGCCACGATGGCAGCCCAGGCACAGGTCTCCCCGAGTACAGGAGTCGGCGCGGACAAGCGGGCGGCTGAGCCACCCGGTGGTCACCAGATGTCCGGGGTCGGGATCGCCCGGCTGAAGTCGCCAGCCCGCAGCGCCTCGGTGGGGGTCGACCAGTGCATCCAGCCGCCGTCGCCGCCGAGGTGCCACTCGTTCCGTGAGGACAGTTGGAGCAGGTGGTGGTGAAGGTTCGGGTCTTCGCCGTCCGGCATCCACGGCGAGGATCCCGTCGGGAATTCCGGCCAGCCGAAGGCGATGTCCTCGGAGCCGAGCGCGCCAGGTCGTTGCGACCACTCGGTGAGTAGGTCCTCTATGTACATGCCGGGCATGAGCCTGGCCATGTCGTCGGCCTCGGGTCCCAGTTCGAGGGTGTCATAGGCCCGGTCCCAGGGATCGGGGAAGGCGAACCCGGGTGATGCCACCCACGAGACCGGCGCGAAGGCGCTCGACCGAGCGGGCGGAGTTGTCTCGACGGCGTGCGCGGAGCGTGCCGCGATCACCCTTCCCACCTGTGGTTCGTTTCCGAAGAACTTGGCCGCCAGCTTGAAGGCGGCGGGGTCGCACTGCTCGGAGTCGCTGTCGAGGTAGAAAAAGTTGAGCAGGCCTGTCCCGGCTGGGAGGAGGTCACCGAGCCAGGGGGCCAAGGCATCGGTGTCGAGGATGGCGAGCAGGCTCAGCGGAAAGCCCTCGAAGGCCGGCCAGGGCGTACCTGGTTCGAGTAGCGCCCGGCCGCCGAATCGGCTGTGCCCGGCAGCCTCGCCCGGCCCGGCTGCGGTGAGCGCGAAACCGGGCCGGGCGAGGGCGACGAAGCGGGCGGCGAGTTCTGCGCCGAGACGTTCGGCGCAGAACTCGCGCAGGGCGGAGAGCGTGGTCTCAGGGGCCATCCCGGCATTCAAACACCCACCTGTGACAGGCGGGACAGCCGTTTCCCTCGGACCGCACCCAGCGGTGGCACGCCGAGCACCCCCATGCCTGGCAGAACGTCTTCCACCGGCTCGCCCGCTGCTACGAACGCCGGACCAGTGTCATCTAAGCCTTCTCCGGCTCACCGGCACCATCATCACTGTGCGCAGTCTCATCCGCCGAGTCTGGACCACTCACCACTGGGATACACGCCTCCACCAGCCGCCCATCTGCGCGACCACTTACTTCACAGATCACCTAGCGTTCGGCACACCGATGAGGGACCTCAGGAAGGTGGACGATGACACTGACCCTGGAAGAAGCCGTCATTCAACTGAGCGACAAGGCATCGGCAAAACGCCGTTCGGCCGCGAGGCGCCTACATCAACTGGCCGAAGAAGCGGCGGGGCCAGCACTGCTCCATGCGCTCCGGCGCGAAATCGGCGACCGCCGCACCTGGGAGACCCAGTACGAGATGGTCATGGCTCTTGGAGCGTGTGGTTACCGGTCCGCCGTCGGGTTCCTGACCGAACTGGCTCAGCGACCCACCGATGACACCGCACTGCACATTGCCCTGGGGAACTCGATCATGCGGCTGCGAAGCCCTCACGAAGGCTTCGGAGCCCCACTGCGATGGTGCCTGGATCATGGAGATCCATCGCTTCTCGACGGCGCCCTTCGCGCCGTCGCCGAATCGCGAGCGGCCCTGGACGCCGAAACCGTTGACCGCGTCCTGGACGTCCTCGATCCGCTGAACCCCTATGACGGACTGCGTTTCTGGGCCGCGGTCGCTGCCGCGGAGTGGCCCGGTGACCGAGTCCGCACGTTCCTGGAGTCCTGTGCGGCCGGTCCCCGGAAGGACGTGGCCGACGCTGCGGCCACGTCCCTGGAGCGCCGGTATCAGGGCTGAGGGAGCGCCTCTGCCCTGTCCGGTCTCCGCCACACCGCGAAGACCGGACAGGACAACGGTTCAAAGACTCATCTGCGGGCGTCCTAGATCGAACAGATCAGGATCCTGCTTCGTCAGTTCCTCCTCGAAAGCCGGCCAGCCGTTCTTCGCCACGTACTCCGCCTCGGCGCCATGGAGCGGCACCAGCCAGATCACGGACACGTGCGTCCCGTTCTCCAGCGTGACGGAGAAGAAGCTGTCGTCGAAGTAGACCGGCAGGGCCGCGTACAGCGCGGTCATGGAACCACCCGGGCCCAACGGCATCGGCAGCGGCACGACCTCCCCGCGGAGGATCGCCTGCCCGGTCGTCGCCAGGCGCTCCGCCACCCACTCCAGCACGCCCGGAAACGGACCGTGCTCGTCCCCGGCCAGGGGGCGGCCGCAACCGAGCAGCACCAAGTGCTGAGGCTCCCCGGTGGTGGGAGAGACCAGGTGCGTCCGGTAGAGAGTGGTGGTCGCGTAGGACTGCACGCCCTCGAAGGCGCCGCCGGTGAAGTACCCCACCTCCGACGCGCCTTCGGGGGCGCCGTCCCTGACCGACCACGCTCCGACGAGTCGACCCAGTCGTGCTTCCAGATGGTCGAGCAGAGCAGCCACGTTTCCTCGTCCGTCGTCTCCATGCGAGTCCTCGCCCCCATGCGCGTGTACCTCGCGGATACCGCCCGGCTCAGAAGAACGTCTTGTCCCAGGTGCCGGACATGAACGCCTGCACCGCCGCGGCGAACCCGTTTCCGACACGCTGCATCCCGGCATCCCCGGCGAAGATTATGTCGCCGTTCTCGGCGAGCAGTACGTTCTCTTCCGTGACCAGGGCGGTGCCGATCGGCACCACCGGCATACCGAGCCGACGGGAGTAACTGCGGACGTTCGGCGGAAAGACGCCCATCGCTTCCTCGACGGAGATCGTCAGGACAAGCTCCTCGCCCGTTCCCGGTGCTGTCCGACCCATGACGATCTCGCCGTAGCTCTCCAAGAACTCCCGGAGTTTACGGGTGACCTCGTAGCCGGCTTGCGTGTAGGCCACACAAGCCGCCTCGACGTCGACCTCACGGACCTCGGCGTTCCCTGCCGCCGCCAACGCCTGGCGGAGCACCTGCCGGTCGGAACGGGCTGGACGGACAGTGGGCTCGTCTCCACCACCCAGAAGGGCAGGCCGCTCGACACCACCAACCTGACCCGCCACTTGCGGTGCCTCCTCCACTGCGCGGAACTCCCGATGATCCGCTTCCATGATCTCAGGCACCCGACCGCGACCCTTCTCCTGGAACAAGGCGTCGGCCTCGTGGTGATCAAAGAACTCCTCGGCCACGCCCATATCGGCGTCACCGCCACCGTCTACGCCCACATCCGACTCCGCCTCCAGCGAGACGCCATCGGCCTCCTCGGCAACGCCCTCCGCAAACCCACAGAACCTGTCACCCGGTCCGACGACGGCGACGAACCACCGCCCTGTGCGGCACCCGTCCGCCGAGTTGCCGTCAACTACTGCCGTCAGACACCCCAGAGGCCCCTCCGGAAGCACATTGCGGCGGGGCCTCTGGACTATCTCGCCTTGCGCACCGGCCTCCGGAAGGGGGAACTCCTCGGCCTGCACTGGGAAGACATCGACCTCAACGGCGGGCCCGTCAGCATCCGCCGCTCGCTCCAGCGCACCCGCACCGGCGGCCTCACCAGCGAGACGGCAGGCCAGCCTGGAGTGACAGCGGCCTCTGTGCTCCATACACGTCAGGGCGCCTATTGCCGGCAGGGCCCGTCATTCGCTGCGGGTAATTCGGATTCGAGGTGACGGAACTGACGAGATCATGCATATCTTGCGGGGTCTCGTAGTACGCCTTATTCGCCGCACTTCTACCAGCAACAGTTTCCGGCGAGTAGTTCTCGTCGGGCGTCCATTTGCTTCCGCCACAGTTGTGAACGAGGACCGGCGTAGCCCCCGCCAGCACATAGTACGTATGAGGCCTTCGATACTGAGGTCGAACGTGACGCGCTGCGCCGTGTAGGCCTTGGTGTCGAAGATGACCGTGGGCCCACCACTACCGTTCTGGAGCTTCTGGCCGGCCCTGAGGTCGGCCGCCTGCGTCCAGGCGTTCCGAGTGAACTCATATGCGCCTAAATCCGAAGAGGGCCCGTCGGCACTGATGCCGACGGGCCCTGCGATTCCTCTCCTACTCAGGCAGCCATTCGATCTCCCACTGGGAAGACTCCACGAAAGACTCGAGCTCCGCCCGGTCCGCCACCCAGTAGTCACCCCCGTCCGTTGGTGCGGACAGGTCGTCGACCAGGTAGATGTAGTGCCCGCCGGTGATCTCGGAGTCGTCATGGAGTTTCACGAAGTACCCTTCGTAGAACCCCGAAAGAATTCGCCCGTGCCGCTCCATTTCAATCTTGGTCATCACGGCTCGGCAAGGGGGACATGGTTATTGGCCAATGGTTTTCCTGCCTCGCCAAAGATCTCGAAATGGACGTGCGGCACATCAGGCCAGTGGCCTCCCGCAAGAGAATCGGGGTCGGTACGGAATCCGCGACGGTTGTCAGCGCTTCGATAGATTTCTCGCCCCTTGGTCACATCGCGCATTCCCTCACCGAGGAATTTGCGCCCGGTAGCCATGGCATCCTCCATGGTGATCGTGTGCGTGCTGATGAGACTCGACTTTCGCTTGTGCGTCACGATGTCAAGGCGTCGACCTCATCGTGATCAAGGAACTCCTCGGCCACGCCCACATCGGCGTGCCCGCTGGCGTCTACGCCCACGTAAGACTCCGCCTCCAACGTCAAGCCATCGACACCCTCAACGACGCCGTCGGTCGGCCCAACGACCACCCTGACGACCCACCCGCCACAGCAGCCGTCCGCTGACGTTGCCGTCACCGTTGGCGTCAAACCTCCCAGAAGCCCGCCGGAAACCACTCCGGCGGGCTTCTGCTTGCAACCATTCCGTCAAACTCGATAAGCCGCGCTGGCCTTGAGTCGAAATCTGGTGATCAAGATTTCGGATAGCAATTGTAGAGCACTTCTGGCGCAACGCCCAGGATGAGACTTTCCACCCCGTTGAGGCCGACACCGAACTGCGCCAGCCAATCGGCTACAAGGTAGATCGTCCCCGCTTCATCGAGGCCGAGAAAGTACCTGCCCTGATCGAGTGCGCCAATCGGGAACAGTGTCACCCCGATCAATTCACCCCACTCAGCGAATCTGTCATCCTCGCCGAGTCCGAGCAGTGGATCAAGTTCGAAGGCTTCTCGCGCCCGCGAAATCCCATCACCGCCGTACTCGAAAGACAGGCCACCAAATTCAGAGAGGAAGCTCTCGGCTGTCTCGTGCATGACGAATCCAGAATCCTCCAGGCGGGCACGCCAGGCCGATGTATCAACGCACCGGCCAGGTGTCCAACCTGCGAGCAGGAGTACCCGCTCCGACTCTTCGGATAGCTCACTCACCCTAGTCACCTGTCAGGAAGTTGAGGTTGAAGTGCTCAGAAAGAGCCTTGCAGCTATTGCACGGGCCCACTGGGAATCCGTGCTTGGGGTGACCAACGTCGCCTCTGATCAAAACTGCTGCCGCATCGGCTCCCATTGGGCTCTCTCCGCTAAAGAGCGCCTGCGAGAGGCATACGGCCATCCCGCATTGCCCATGACCGACACCCGCCCACTCGACAACTGAATCGCTTCCGCAACCGCCGGCCTTGCTGCGGAGGGGCGAATGGAAGCTGACACGCATCAGCGACTCCCTGAGCGCCCTCTAGCGCACCACCGCAATTGTGAACGAGCACCGGTGTGGCCCCCGCCAGCACATAGTACGCGTGCTACACGACCCCTCTCTATCTGCGTATTCGCAGATCAGCGGCGGTTTCGGGTTCCGCTGGTGTTCGTGGTTGTGCGGGGAAATCCGTGGGTGTTGCCGTCGCTACTGCCGTCAGATGGTGCGGGCCCGGAGTGCTGGCGCAGGGGGACTTTACTGCCATGCGCCGGGCTCGGCACGGAGAAGGGCACGGGTGGTCTGCTCGTACAGTTCGTGGCCGGTCTGGGCGCAGTGCCCGGCGATCCAGCGGGTCAGCTCGTCCCGGTCGTTTAGTGCGCCGGATGCGGCACCGCAGTTGCGTTCTTCGCCAGTTACGCACACCGCTTCGAGGGCTGGCAGTGCCATGGGGTCGGGGACGGTGGTCACGTGGTACTCGCGGAATCGGTAGCGACTTCGCGTGGCGTTACGGGCCGGTGCGTCGGTGTTCGTGGAGTCAGGCATCCTCGGTCGCCTCTCCCGGGTCTGGGATGCGCTGCCCGCGTGAGTCGGCGACCCTGAGCGCGTCGGACAGGGCTTCGGTCAACCGGCGGGCCAGCCATCGGTATTCAGTCGCCGACCGGGTCTGCGTTCCGGGGGCCATGGCCTCTCGGGCGTACTCCAGCAGCTCCTCGCCCATGCCGAGTTGTACGGCTTCGATATTGTCGGCGAGGTTGGCAAGGTAGCCCCGGCCGTCGGTGCTCAAGTAGCAGGGGCGCCCGTCCTGGGTGGTCCACGGCAGCAGGCGTGATCCCTCTGCTGTGGCACGCTCTGGCCACTGTGTCGCCTGCTCGGCCATCCTGTCTCCCTTTCGTCGGCTCGGCTCGGGCTATTGATCAGGATCTCGCTGGCGTGAATCTTGCGGAGTAGCCAGCGTGTCTGCCTTGCTGTCTGCCAAGCTGGCCTGGTGCGGGAGACGGTCGGGGAACTGGTCAGGCGGCTGCGTCTGGCGCGTGGTTGGAGTCAGCGGCGGCTCGCCGAGGCGCTGGCTGAGGCTGCTCCCGGGCGCGTCCCTCTGACGCGAAACGATGTTTCCCGCTGGGAGATCGGGACTCGGTCCCCTCGTGAGTGGCTGCCCTTCCTCGCGCGGGTGCTGGAGGTTCCCCGCGAGATGCTGGAAGCGGCGAAGGCCGTTCGGCCTGTCGAGTCCGCGCCGCGTGTATTGTCCGTGGCCGACTTCCTGCCCGCGGGCGACCCGCTGTCCCCGCTCAGTGCCCGTACGGGCCGCCGGATCGGCTCCGGGCAGGTGGCCGACCTGGCCCAGCGGGTTCACGGCCTACGGTTGGCCGACGACGTGGTGTACGGCAAGGACCTGATCGGCCCCGCCCTGCGCGAGCTGCGAGCGGCGGTGAGGCTGCACCGCGAGGGTGTGCACACCGACGAAGTGGGACGCGACCTTCTGCGGGCCATCGGCGAGTTGGCGCAGATCGCCGGATGGGTCGCCTCCGACGCCGGGGAGCATACCGAGGCGGAACGCATCTACCGACTCGGTATGAGCGCCGCGCAGGCCGCCGGGGACGGAGTGCTGTCCGGAAACGTGGCAGGCTCGCTGGCCTACCAGTGGAGCAACACCGGGCACACTGCGGACGCGGTAGGACTGGCCCGCGCCGCGCTGGAGGGCGCCGGTTCGAACGCCCCGCCGAAGGCTCGCGCGCTGTACCTGGACCGTGTGGCCTGGGCGCATACCCGGGCCGGGCAGGACCGCCCGGCGATGACCGCCCTGGGAGAAGCGGCCGAGGCCCTGGCCGAGGACTCGGCTGGCACCGAATCGCCGTCGTACCTGTACTGGATGGACGCCGGGGAGTTGCAGGTCATGGAGGCCCGCGTCTATACCGAGCTGCGGCGGCCCCTGCGCGCCGTACCTCTGCTGACGGACGTACTCGGCCGCTACGACGCCAGTCACTCAAGGGAGTTGGCGCTGTACCTTTCGTGGCTGGCTGTGGCCTACGCCGACGCCAACGAGCCCGAGGCAGCAGCCGGGACAGCGAGCCGCATGCTCGCACTCGGGCAGAGCGGCAGCGAACGAACAGCAGAGCGCACACGGATCGTGCTGGACCGCCTGCGGGCTTTTCGAGAGGTGCCCGAAGTCGCCGACCTGCTGGCGTCCTGACCGCCCTCGGAGAAGACCACCCGTCGGCCGGCCTCCGGCACGATCGCGGCCTGAGCGGGAGGGGGTCCCTCGTCGGTCGGGCAGCTTTGCCATGCCAGGGTTCGCCGGGGGCCGCCAAGGCCCACTTCGTGACGCGTGCGCTCGGCCTTGGCGGCCCCCGGGGGTTCCTGGTACGCCTCCGGTGACCGGGCGGCGAGGGACCCCCTCCCGCGACCACGAACCCCACACCACGACGAAGCCGCACCCGACACGCGCCCCCTTGCCCCTCGGAGGGAGGGCCCGGGTCTGGGGCGGAGCCCCTGGAAAGGCTTTACTGGGTGGGCTGTTGCGCGCCCGGACCGGCGGGGTCGTCGGCGAGCGGGGCGGAGACAGGAGCGGGCGGCGGCCCCGAGGTGCCGGGCGCGCGCGGGCCGCGCCAGCGGACCGCCTTGATCGGGGCACCGCTGCCGTCCGCCGCACATTGCAGCGCACCAGCACCGGCGGACTCACCACGTTGCCCACCAAGACCCGGGCCTCCGAACGCCGCATCGCCCTCCCCACCCGCTGCCTCCACTCGCTGAAGCACCAACACGAGCAGCAGCAGCGCGAAGGGCACGCGGCAGGAACTGAGTGGCAGCACAACGGGTACGTGTTCACCACGCCACAGGGCAGGCCGATCGACCCGACCAACCTCACCCGTTCCTTCACCACGCTCCTCCGCAAGGCCGGCCTCCGTCGCATCCGCTTCCACGACCTTCGCCATTCGACCGCGACCCTGCTTCTGGAGCAGGGCGTCGAACTCGTCGTGATCAAGGAACTCCTCGGCCACGCCCACATCGGCGTCACCGCCACCGTCTATGCCCACGTGAGGCTCCGCCTCCAGCAAGACGCTATCGACGCCCTCTGCAGCGCGCTCGACGGCCCGACGAACACCGGGACAGGCAACGCCGACGGCGACGAACCGCCGCCCTGCGCCGCGCTCGTCCGCTGACGTTGCCGTCAACTACTGCCGTCACCCCACGCAGAAGCCCCGCCAGGACTCGCCTGACGGGGCTTCAATTTCGCTACCGATAACCAGTGCGACGGTTGCGGGATCGAGCGAAGAGGTCACGCCTCACTTACCGCTGATCAGTCTTCATCGAGAAGACCAATGGCTTCCGGAAGCCCCAGAATTACCCTCCTGCGCTCCGGGTTCTCTTCCAGTTCGGCGCACTCAAGAACCAGGGAAGTAACTTCCCGACGCCCCTCTTCCGAGAGATCACGAAACAGGGCGGCAGCAGGTTCGAGAATATCCGTCGCGATATCCGGATCAATATCTTCATCGTCCGTCAAGTCGATCGAGACGACGACGCTTACGAATGCGCGAACCAGGACCTTGTTGACATCCATCAGGGCACGACCCTCACTCGAATGTTGGTGATCAAGAGGCCGCCGAGGACTTTCCGAGCCCGCGCGGCCTCAGCCGCAGTGGGGACTTCCCACCGGCCGCTGTAACCGTTCTGCTCAAGCGCCAGAGATTGATTCGTGGCTTGTCGGTATGTCTTGTTGAAGGTTGTGACGCTCACCTTTCGGTCGATCATCACGCCGTTGGCCGCATCAAAACCATCGAATTTGATCTGAGACAAGCGATTCCCGCCAGCCTTGTAGTACTGCAACGCCGGGGCCACGCCAGCCCTGGAACCCGCCGCCCCAGCATCATAAGCCCGCGCTGCGGAACTCATATTTGCGTTCTCGTTGACCCAATCGACGCCGCCATCGCAGTTGTGAACGAGTACCGGCGTCTCACCAGCGAGCACATAGTACGTGTGCAGGCCTTCGATGCTCAGGTCGTACGTGACGCGCTGCGCCGTGTACGCCTTGACGTCGATCACCACCGCGGGTCCGCCGGAGGCGTTCTGGAGTTTCTGGCCGGCCTTGAGGTCGGCGGCCTGGGTCCAGGCGTCCTTCGTGGACTCGTAGAACTGGTGGTGCTTGGTGGTCTGGATCGTCTTCGGGCCGGACTTGGTGTCGATGACGACGTCGACGTAGTCACGGTCCGTCTTCGTGACGATGACCGCCTTGACCTTGTGCTTTTCCTTCTTCTTCTTGCCCGGCTCGGCCGTCAGGACGTAGTCCCCGACCTTCACCTGCGAGATCGGCTTGGTCGTGGCGTTCGCCAGCAGGACCCCGGTCAGACCGGTGAAGCTGTGCGGGACGCCGACTCGGCAAGCGCCCCCCGGAGAGGACGGCTGTCCGTCCGGTTCCGGCTTCGACGTCGACTTGCGGCCGAACTTGCTCGCTGCCGCGCCGAACACACCACCGCTCGCCGCGCCCACCGCCGTGGCCTTCGCCGCGCCGCTGACGCTGCAGCCTTCCTCGCTGGTCACGCAGGAGATGCCGTAGCCGACCGCGCCTTCCGCGCCGCCGCCCGCCGCGCCCATCGCCGCGCCGTTCAGCGCCTTGCCGCCGGCACCGGCGAGCAGGCGGCCCACCGCTCCGGAGGCAGCGCCGCCGGCCGCGCCGCCGAGGGCGCCGGTCAGGGCTCCCACGCCGACCGCGGTCGCGAAGCCGGCCAGGGTCTTCGGGCCGTCGCTCATCGCGTAGCCGACCGCGTTGGCGGCAGCGCCCGCGAGCATCCCGCAGGCGACAACGCCCCCACCGAATGTCGCGCCCGTGCAACCCGCGAAGACCGCTACACCGACTGCCACCGAGACGATCGTCGAGGCGTGCTGCTTGACGAAGTTGGCTGTCGCCTTCGCCGCCTTCTTGACGGCTCTGCCGACCTTCTTGGCGGCCTTCACCACCTTCTTCGCCACGTGTGTGACGGCCTTCGCGACCTTGCGGACCGTCTTCTTGACCTGTTTGACGACCTTGTGGACGTATTTCTTGACGCGTTTATACGTGCGCTTGACGTATCTCTTGACCTTCTTGACGCTGTCGGCCACATAGTGCACGGCCTTGCGCACAACCCGCGTGGCCCTGCGGACGACCTTCTTGACCGCCTTCTTGATCTTCTTGGCGGCGTGCTTGACCGTCTTGGCGACCTTCTTGACGGCCTTCTTGGTCTTCTTCCAGGCCGACTTGACGGTCTTCTTGACCTTCTTCTTTACCTTCTTGATGGCCTTGTCGACGAAGCTCGGCCAGTGGCCGGTCGGGTCGGTGGCCGTCATCGGGTTCTGGTCCGCGTAGGCGTACCGGTTCGCGGACACCGAGGTCGGCAGTGGGTTCATGCCCACCGTGTCCCGGCTGTTGAACTGGCCGGTCTGCGGTGAGTACCAGCGCGCCGCCATGTTGACCTTGGCGGTCTCCGGGTCCGTCCATCCGGACTGGTAGCCGAGGTGGCCGACCATGCCCTGCGACTGCTCGACCTTGCCGAACGGGGAGTACGTCGACGAGCCGGCCAGTGCCTCGCCGGCCGCGGTGAACTGGCCCACCACGTCGTCGTGGACGTCGGTCAGCGCGAGCACCGAGCCGGCCGCCGACTTGATGCCGAGCAGCGAACCGTCGACGTTGTGGCTGTACGTCGTGGAGCCGTCGGACGCCACGTCGTTGCCGGCTCCGCTGTACGCGAAGTCGTACATCGAGCCGCCCTGGGTGTCGGTCGCCTTGAGCGTCCGGTCCAGGCCGTCGTACGTGTACGTCCGGTCGCCCTCGTTGATCACCCGGTTGAAGGCGTCCGCCTTCACCGAGGTCTGTACACCTCCCTCGTCGGTGACCGTGCGCATCGTGCCGCGCGCGGTGTACGTGTATGTGCTCTGCCCGTCCGAGGTGAGGCGGTTGCGGGCGTCGTACGTGTAGGTGTCACCGCCCACGCGGGTCCGGTTGCCGGACGCGTCGTAGCCGTACTGCTCGGTCGTCGTCCCGTTGTTCCAGGACGACAGGCGGTTCGCCCAGTCGTAGGTGTACGTGTTCGTGCCCGCCCCCGCGACACCGGTCGTCGTCTTCGACGTCTCGTTGCCGTTGAGGTCGTAGCCGTAGGTGAAGGACGCCAGCGTCTTGCCGGTCGGCGAGGTCAGCTCGTCGGTGGTGAGCTGCCCCAGGGAGTCGTACGAGAAGGTTCGCTTCCCCTTGCCCTGGCCGTAGTCGATCGAGGTGACGTTGGACTCGACGTCGTAGCCGTACGTCATCGAGGTGCCGGTCGCCGCGTCGACGGCCGTGTCCAGCCGGCCCGCCGTGTCGTACCCGAAGGTCGACGTGCCCGACGCGTCCTTGCGGGAGGTCATCGCCCCGTTGCCGTCGTAGGCGAACGAGGAGGTGCCGGACGGGCCTTCGGCGCTCAGGAGCAGACCGCGGTCGTCGTAGGAGAAGGTGTTCTTCTCCTCGCCCACGCCCGCCACCGAGGTGACCTGGTCGTCCTCGTCGTAGGTGTAGGTGTGGTCGGTGGTCTCCGCCTCCGCGCCCGTGCCGTGCTGGCGGACCAGCCGGCTCCGGTCGTCGTACTCGTTGCTGACGACGACACCGCCCGGGGAGCGCTGCTCCTGGGGACGGCCCGCGGCGTCGTAGACCATCGTGAACGTGCGGTCCGCGAGGTCGGGGTGCGCCGGGGTGGAGGGTTCGATCTCCTTCTCCGCCATGCCCCACGCGTTGTACGTGGTGAGGAAGGAGTTGCCGCGGCCGTCGGTGAAGCGCGTGCGGTTGCCCGCCGCGTCGTAGCCGAAGGTCGTGGTGATCGACTCGGTCTCCGAGACCGGCTGGACCGCCTTGGTGATCAGCCCCGTCGCGTCGTTGGTGAGCGTGACGGTGTGGCCCCGGTAGTCGGTCACCGACGTCGGGTTGCCCGCACGGTCGTAGGTGGAGCTGCTGGTACGCAGCACCTTGCCCGTCTCGTCCAGGTCCTTCGTGGCGACCAGCTGGCCGTAGCCGTCGTAGGTGTTGGCCGTGCTGGTTCCGTCGGCGTCCACCGACGTGAGCGGCCGGCCGTCCATGTCGTACGTGAAGCGGCTGGTGGCGCCCGCGGCGTCGGTCACCTCCGTCGTCTCACCGAGGGCGTTGTACTTGTAGGACTCGCTCACCCCGGTCGGGCTGACCGTCCGGGAGAGTTCACCTCCCGGAGCGTCGTACTCGTTGATCGAGGTGTACGCCCGCTCGGTCGGCTGGCGCACGATGTCCGTGTCCGTGACCGGGCGGCCGAGGTAGTCCCAGGTGGTCTCCTGGCGGGCGCCGCCGGGCCGTACGGCCGACAGCTGGTCGCCGTTGGTGGTGTACGTGTAGCGCGTCGTGGCGCCGCCGGGCTCCCGGACCGAGGCCAGGTCACCGAGCTGGGTGTAGGTGTACTCGGTGCGCTTGCCCAGCGGGTCGACCTCGGCGGTGACCTGACCGAGCTTGTTGTACTCGTTCCAGGTCATGGCCGTGATCGGGGCCGAGGCCCCCGGCGGGGTGTAGCCGGGCATCGTCGTCGAGGACTCCTGGCCCTCGGCGTCGTACGCCGTCGTCACCACGTTGCCGAGCGGATCGGAGGACTCGGTGTCCTCCCCGAACGTGTTGTAACCGGTCATCGACACCGGCCGGACGGTCACCGCCGCGGTGCCCCCGGTCTCGCTGCTGACGGCCGGCTCGGTGACGCTGGTCTGCTGACCGGCCTCGTCGTAGCCGTAGTCGGTCGTGGCTCCGTTCTCGTCGGTCATCGACAGCGGCAGGCCGCGCTGGTCCAGCGCCCAGCTGGTGGTGCGGACCGAGCTGCCGGCCGCGGGGAGGGTGCCGCCCTTCAGCGCGGTCACCTGCGACGCGGTCAGCGCTTCGCCGTAGACCTGGATGTCGCTGAGCGAGGCGTTGGCGTTCTCCCCGTACGCGCCCTCGGCGAGCCTGCGCCCGATCTGGAGGGGCCCGGTGGCGTCCCAGGGGGTGGTGAAGGCGGTCGATGTGCCTGCCTGGACGCCATTGACGTACAGCCTGATCTGGCCGGCGTCCTTGTCGTAGACGCCCGTCAGATGCGTCCAGGTGCCGGTGGTCACCGCGGCGGTGCCGGAACTGGCGCGCACGATGGCGGTGCCCGGCCTGTCGTTGGCGTGCCGGTTGAACGTCCAGCCGGCCCCCGTGGAGTAGTACAACTGGAAGCCGCTGCCGGTCTCGCCGTCCTGCGCGAGGAAGGTGCTGTTGGCGGCGGTGGAGTTCAGCTTGACCCAGGTGGAAACGGTGAAAGACCCACCGGTGTTGACCGCCGCGCCCTTCGTCTGTCCGTAGGCGTTCGCCGTGCCGTTGAAGACGGCGGCGCCGCCGTGCTCGGTGGAGCGGGTGACCGCGCTGCCGAGGGTGGCCGTACGGTTCCCGCCCGAGGAGTCCGCGGCCGTCAGGCCGGCGGCCTCGGCCAGCTTCCAGCGGCCCACCGGGGCGGTGGTGCCGTCGTGGAGCGTGGCCCCGGTGACGTTGCCCAGGTTGTCGTAGAGCGTGTCCTCGGTGCTGGTGCGGCCGTTGGCCGGGTCGAGGTCGGTCTCCGAGACGACGTTGTCGTCGGGGTCGTAACTGACCTTGGTGGTCCGGGCGAGCCCGGCCGGGTCCAGGATCGACGACGTGGTGCGGTCGGCCGCGTCCACCGTGAAGGCGGAGATGGTCCGGCCGTCGTTGGTGACCTGCCGGATCAGGTTGCCGGCCGCGTCGTAGGTGTTGGCCTCCTCGGTGAAGGAGAGGCCGTTGGCCGGGTCCTTGCGCACCACCGTGGCGGCGAGGCCGTCGTCGGTGTACGTGTACGCGGTGACGTGGCCCATCGCGTCGGTGATCGAGGCGAGCCGGCCCGCCGGGTCGTAGGCCCGCGACTCCTGCACGAGCGTGGTGGGCGGCGACGGGTCGGCCGGGTCGCCCGTGTAGCCGAGCAGGTTGGTGGTGAGGGGCCTGCCCTCGCCGTCGAAGGTGTACGTGTTGACGTTGCCCGCCGGGTCGGTCTCCTTGACCTTGTTCCCGTACACGTCGTACTCGAACGCCGTGGTGTCGCCGCCCGGGTCGGTCCGGGAGGCCATGCGGTTGTACGCGTCGTACGTGATCGTCGTGGTGCGGGACGCGTCGCCGCCGGTGAGGTCGGCGACCGTCTGCGAGGAGACGTTGCCGTCGGCGTCGTACACCGTGCTGGTCCGCCCGGTGTGGACGGCGCCCGTCACCCGGTTGGTGACCGGCGGATCGGTCTCGGTGAGGACCTGGTCGTCCTTGTCGTACGTCAGCGTCGTGGTGAGGCCGTCCGGCTGGGCGTCGGTGACCTCGGTCCTGGTGAGCTGACGGCCCAGGGCGTCGTAGGTGCTCCGCTCCTCGGCGCCGTTGGCGTCGGTCACCTCGGCGATGTCACCGTTGGCGAAGTAGGAGTACGTGGTCCTCCGGCCGCCCGGTGTGACCACCTCGGCGACCAGGCCGGCCGGCGCCTTGGCGGTGCCTCCCTCCGCCGCCGGGGTGGTGGCGGTCGTGTACGTGGTGGTGGCGGTCCGCCCGGCGGGGTGGCCCGGCACCGGCGGCGTCGTCACCGAGGTGAGGTTGCCCGCCGTGTCGTACGCGTAGCTGGTCAGGTAGGTGTTGTCCGTCGGTCCCGAGGAACGGCCGTCGCGCTCGGTGAGCACCAGGTCGTTGCGCGGGTCCATCGGCGGGAACGCCGTGGTCGAGTCCGGGTAGTAGGTGTAGTAGTCGGTGGCGCACTTGCCCGCCGCGGTGTCCTGGCACATGGTCTGGGAGACCGTGTTGCCGCGGATGTCGTGTCCGGTGACCGACCGGTTGCCGTTGGCGTCGGTCACGGTGTGCAGGAAGCCCGCCGTGTCGTAGCCGTACGTGCTCCGCTTGCCGTTGGTGTCGATCGCGGTCAGCAGGCGGTTGCCCATCTCCGCGTCGTACACGTACGTCAGCGTCTTGCCGGTGGGGTCGGTGAGCTTCACCGTCCGTACCGGGGCGACGCCCGCGGAGGCCTTGTACGCCGACCAGTGCTGCTCGACCTGCTCCTCGGTGAGTCCGCCCGCGTGCACGGCGACCTCGGCGATGGAGCCGGTGAAGTAGCTGACGTCGGCGGGCGCGCTGATCCAGCCCTTGGCGAAGCCGGCACCGATGAAGGTGCGGGAGTTGGTCTGGTCGTTGGGTGCCCCGGTGAAGTCGGCCTGCTTGACACCGTCCACGTAGAGCGTCTGGGTGGTGCCGCCGGCGGAGAGCACCGCGTGATGCCAGGCGTTGTCGTTCACCGTGGCCTTGGAGCCGAAGTCCGTGGCGGCCGAACCGGCGGCGCTGTACCAGTGGCCGCGGAGTTTGCCGTCGGCCGCGACGTACAGGACGGGGTTGATCGGCCCGCTCGCACCGGCCGCGTCGTTCACCGCCTTGGACTGGTCGGCGACCAGCACACCGGGCTTCGCCGTCTTGAACCACAGCTCGACGGAGCGGTCACCCTTGCCGTGCCACGGTGCGTACGGGACCTCCGCGTACGAGCTGGTGCCGTTGAACTGCGCCGCCGTGACGTCACCGGTGCCGAACGGCCCGGCCACGCCCTGGGTGACGTTGCTGTACGTACCGAATCCGGTGTGCACCTCGTTGGCGGCCTGCGCGGCGCCCTGGGTGTCGTCCATGCGCCAGTACCCGGCGGGGGCGGACCCCATCACCGCGGAGCGGTAGACCTGGGAGGAGCCGGTGACCGTGGCCGGGTTCAGCTTCCAGGTGCCGCCGTCGCCGTCGGTGGCCTGGAGGACCAGGTCGTCGGTGGTGCCGTAGGTGACGGCGGACTGCGTCTTGCCGTTCGGCGTGGTGATCCTGTTGAGCAGTCCCGCGGACCGGGTGGCCGCCTGGTACTGCGCGGTGATGACCGACGGGTCGAGCGCCTCGGTGTAGACGGCGACCTCGGCGAGCTGTCCCGCGAAGTGCCCCAGCGGGTCGGAGGCGTTCATGGCGGGCCAGCCGTCGGTGTTCACCCCGGCGCCGAAGGAGATGTAGGGCTGCTCCCAGTCGTTGATGGTGCCGGCGAGACTGCCCTGCTTGGCGCCGTCGAGGTAGAGCGTCTGGCTGGTGGCAGCGCCGGTGAGGGCCACGTTGTGCCACTTGCCGTCCGTGACGGTGGCCGTGGAGGCGGTCGTGGTCATGCACCCCGGTGACATGGCGAGGCAGCCGCGGAGCTTGCCGTCCGTGCCGACGTACACCGCCGGAGTGTTCTTCTTCGTGGTGCCGACGGGGTCGGTGCCACTGAGCGGCTTGTCACCGTAGTAGAAGAGGACGCCGCCCGCCTGGGTGGTCCTGAACCACAGCGAGACCGTCGTGTACGAGGGCGTCGCGCCGGGGGCGCTCGGGATCTCGACGTACGACGTGGTGCCGTTGAAGGTGGCGGCCTTCTGCGTGGAGCCGGCCAGCGGGCCCGCTCCGCCGAGGGTCACGTTGCGGTACAGGCCGTTGAACCTGCCCTGGTTCAGGTCGATCGTGTCTGTCGCGACCGTGCCGCCGGTCTCTCCGAGCCGCCAGTACGCGAACGGGTCGGCGTCCAGGACGGTGGTGCGGTAGTGGTTGCCCGTCGTGTAGCCGTAGACCGTGCACTTGGTGGCGTCGGCGGGCGGGCAGACCTTGGTGAGCTGGTCACCGCTGTAGCCGTACTGCCAGACCTGGGCGGTGCTCGCGTCCCCCGCCGTGGCGGCGTCGGTGGTCACGGTCGCCACGTGCGGGGCGGTGGCACCGGCCGGCGTCTGCCAGGCGAAGGCCAGCGACCGGTTGGACGTGGTGTTGGTGACCTTGCTGAGCTTGCCGCTGGTGTAGGTGAAGGTCTCGGCGCGGTTCGCGTAGTCCTTGATCGCGGAGATCGCGTACGTGCCGGCCCGGCCCGTCACCGCCTGCTGGAAGCTGTAGACCGTGAAGTCCTTGTCGGTCAGCGTGTAACCGCCGCCCGACGCGGCCGGTGCCAGCCTGGCGTAGCGGCCCATCGGCGGGACGAAGGTGCCGTCGGCGTTGCGGCCGAAGCCGACCTGCTCGCCGCCCGGGTAGGTGACCACCACGCTGGTGAGCGCGCCGGAGCCGTCCTTGACCTCGACGGCCTTCATGTCGGTGACCGTCGCCCAGCCTGCGCCGAAGGCCCCGTCGGTGCGGGGGTCGAGGCTGTTGTACGAGCGCTCCACGGACAGCGAGGGGCCGACGACCTCGATCTCGGCGTCGGTGTCCTCGGTGGTGTAGTTGCCGTCGCTCGGGTCGAACTCGTGGCCGTCGGTGTTCTGGGCGAGGCCCGAGGTGACCGGCGGCTGGGGTACGGCGGTGGCGAACCGGCTCGCCGAGTACATCACCGAGTCGTATCCGTCGGTGACGCTCACGTACCAGGCGTAGTTCTTGCTCCACTTGAGCTTGCCGGCGGGTATCTTCCAGCTGCTCTTGTCCTGCACCCCGGAGGTGGCGACGGGTGTCGTGCTGTCGCTGTCCGCGTCGTAGACCTCGAAGGCGTACGTCAGTGCCGTCATCGGCCACTTGTCGGCGTCGCTCGCGTAGACCAGCAGTTCCGGCTGGAGGGTGTTGGACTGGTGGTTCTCCGGGGGGTACTGGGCGTTGATCTGCGGCTTCGTGTTGGCCGTGTACGTCAGGTCCAGGGCCGGGCGGAACGCCGCCTTGGCGCTGTTGTCCGAGTGGAACTTCTTCCAGTGCAGCCCGTCACCGGTCGGGGCCGTCAGCGCCAGGCCGTAGTTCGGGCTGCCGGTGGCGACGGCGTCGAACCAGCTCTTGGACAGGCTCACCGGCATCTTGACGCCGACGTTCAGGTCGTTCGTGCCGCCCGCGTTGTTGCTGCAGGAATCCCCGGGGGCAGCGGTGGCGCTTCCGATCGCGGCGCCGTAGGCCGGGCCGGGGTAGGAGGTGACGCCGGACGGGGTCCAGGACGTCGTGACCGGGCTCACCGAGAACGGCTCGGGGGTACAGGTCGCGGACCAGATCGCGTACACGTTGAGGGTGGCGGCGCTGACCCGCTGGCCCTTGAGCGTGGTGCCCAGCGAGGAGAACTGCAGGAAGGAGTTCGCCTTGTTGGTGCCGGAGTCGTAGCTGCCGACCTTGATCTGGTTCTCGGTGGAGTGGTCGCCGCCGATGGTGTTCTGCGTGTACGTCGAGTTGCTCGCGGCCACGGTCGGGTCCACGGTGACGGGGTAGACCCGGGCCGGGTCGTCGAGCCAGCCCCGGTCGGCGGTCAGCCGCAGTGCGGGCCTCCCGTCGGCGGTGGTCAGCTCGTAGGTGAGGGCCCGGGACAGGGTGGCGTCCCCGGAGCGCGGGTCGACCTCGGAGTCCTCCATGAAGGCGTGCGGGATGGTGGCGGTCACCTCCCCGTCCGCGTCGGTGAACTCCACGTCACCGGTGTCGGTGACGCGCGGGGTGAGGCCCTTGACGTCCAGGGGGAACAGCCAGGAGTTCGGCGCGTCGGCCGAACGCAGGACCAGGCGCTCCTTGAACCCCTCGGTCAGCGGCGAGAGCAGCAGGTCGGTTTCCGGCAGGACGTCGGCGTACGTCGCCGTGTTGTCCTCGTCGACCGTCGGGGTGGCCTTGTTCGCGCCGCGGAGCGCGTACGCGAGGCTGCGGCCCGCGCCGAAGTCGACGGAGGCGAGCTGCTGGTCGGCGGCGTCGGGGGCGAACTCGACGTCGAGCGAGTTGGCGCTCTGCTGGAGCCTGCCGTCCTCGTCCCGGGTCAGGTCCGTGTCGATCGGCTTCCAGGTGCCGTCGGCCGCCTTGAAGTTGGACCGGCTCGCGTAGTGGCGGACCGTGGTGGAGCCGTCCGCGTTGACGTAGTAGTCCGATGTCGCCGTGGACTTCTTCGCGTTCCGCTTGCTGGTTTTCGCGTCGAAGCTCTTGGCGTTGCCCGCGGCGGGGTCGGAGACCGCCTTGTCCGCGCGGTCGTCGTAGCGCTCGTACGCGTCGAGTTCGCCCTTGCCCTTTCCGGGGCGGTGGCCCACGCCGAGGTCGCTGCGGGTCTGCGAGGTGGGGGCGCTGTGGCTCTTGCCGCGCGCGGTACCGCTCTCCTGGCCGGGTGTGTGCAGGGGGGAGGATTCCGCCCATTCCCACAGGCCGGAGAGGGACATCCGGGGCATCGACAGTGCCGGGAGGCTCTCACCCGCGGCCGAAGCCGTCTCGGTCGTCAGCATGCAGGCGAACGACACGAGTACGGCGAGTGCCGTACCTCGTGCCCTGCGTCGCCCGATGGGACCGGGTGGGAAGAACTGTGATGGTCTATGCCATCGAGCAGGCATCAGGGCTGCTTTCTCTTCACGAAGTCTGTAAATAGCCTCGCGAGATTGCCCCACCACCGGTCACAAGATCTACTCAATCCCCCCTCACTTTTATGCGATCTTTATCTCACAGTAAAGTCTTACCCAAGGGGTCTATGCCGGGGTGTTCTTGACGAGCCGTCGGACGGTCCCCGCGACCTCGTCGGTCAGCCCGGCGCCCGGAGCCACGGTCGTGAGTCCCCCGGTCGTCCCCGCGGTCGTTCCCGGTGTTCCGACGACCACGAACCGCACCTCCGGATGGTCCTTCGCCGCCTTCCGCACCACCTCGGTCGGGGCGGGTCCGGCGGCCAGCACGATTTCGCAGCCGCGCTGGAGCAGGCTGTTCAGGTGGGGCAGCGCGTTCGCCGCCGACTGTGCGCCCATGACCGGAAGATGAGTGACACGGACCCGTGTGTCGTCGGAGGCCTGCTGCATGCCCCGCCAGACCGGAGCGGCGGGAGTGCCCGCCCCGATGCCCTTGTCACCGGTGAGGAGACAGGCGTCGAAGTCCCTGTACTGCCGGGCGCGGGCGTCCGGGGGGCTCGCCGTGTCCCCACCGCTGAACAGCCAGCCGGCGAGGAGGGCGCACACCAGCGCGAGCACCCCTCCTGCCGCCCAGGCGCCGCGGCGCCCGCGGAAGGTGACCTGCGACGCGAGGAGCAGCCGTCGCGCACGGGGCACCCACCGGCCGGTCCCGGCCGGGATCTTCCTCCTCCAGGTACGACGGGTCTTCACGCCGTCGCCTTCGCGTCGTGACCGGTCCGTTCGGGCGTGTGCCACCCGAACAGGGCGTGCGCCGCGGCACCGAGGGTCGCGCCCAGCAGCAACAGCAGATCCAGCGCGAAGCCCGTTCCGTGGGTCTCGACCGGGCTGAGGGCCGCCCAGGCACACCACGCGACGGCGACGGCGGTGAACCCGGCGCACACCAGCCAGTCGGCGGCCCTGCGCCGGCGCAGGGCGATCACGAGGGACGGGACGAAGGCCAGCATGCCCAAGGTGGCCACGGGCACCACGGCCACGAGGACTCGGGGCAGTGCCGCCCTCGTCGCCGCCACCGGCGTACGGGCACTTCGCTCGGTGCCGACGGGCACAGCAGGCTTCACGGTCTGTTCCTCACGGGAAGGGCGCGGGCGGGAGCCCACTCGGGCCGGCCGGCCGGGGGCCCGCACAGGCCCCGGGGCGATCTGGACGCTGTACGGTACATGGCGATTCCGCCGTGGCGGCACGGAGGGCGGGTTCCGCCCCCGCCCACACGCGAACGCCCCGTTGTACGCCCATGCGACGACGGCGCCTTCCCGGTCGGTGGCCACGGTCACGGACTCGGGGTTCACCGCCTGCGCGGCGCCCCGGCACACACCTGGTGGCCTGACGGCTCACACGACGGAGGCGACGACGAGCGCTCCTGTCGGCAGGAGGGTCAGCAGCACGCCGGCCGGCCAGTACACGAGAGGATCCAGCGCGGCCCTCCGGCGAACCGGGCCGTTGGCGAGCCACCACGTGAGTCCGAACGCCAGCACCACCGGCACGACGATCACGAGCCACAGCGCCATGCCGTCGTTCTCCGTCGGCTCCCGCCGCGTCCAGCCGACGTCCGCGAACGGGCCGTTCGCCAGGAAATACCACACCAGCCACACCGGTACCACGGCCGGCACTCCGAGGAGCAGGTTCACGCCCACGGCTGTCAGCCGCCACTTCCACATGTGCCCAGTATCCGCACCGACGGCATCATCACCCGGGCCGGGCGCCGATCACCGGACGCCCGTCGCCCGTCGCCCGTCGCCCCGGGCTTCCCTCAGGCGGCGCCCGGCCGCGAGCCGCTCAACGGGCGGGAGCCTGCGTGGGGTTGCCGCCCGTGAGCAGTTTCTGGTCGGGACAGGCCGTCAGCACCTTCGTCATCGCGTCCCGCTCGGCGGTGGTCACCCACAGCCCGTACTTCTTCTTGACCGACACCTGACCCGCCACGTACGCGCAGCGGTACCCCTTGTTGGGCGGGAGCCAGGTCGCGGTGTCCCCGTCCCCCTTGCGGCGGTTGGTGGACGAGTCGGCGGCCACCAGATTGAGCGGATCGTTCGCGAAGGCCCGCCGCTTGGCGTCGCTCCACCGCTGGGCGCCCTTCTGCCACGCGTCGGACAGGGCGACGAGGTGGTCTATGTCCACCTTGCTGCGCCCGCGTTCGAACCTGATGCGCGTCCCGGTGTACGGATCGGGGTCCAGGACACCGCTGAGCACCTTGCAGCCGTCGGCGTCCCGGGAGACGTCGTCCAGCTGGTGGGCGAGTATGTCGTCGCGGGTACCGCAGCCGTTGCGGTCGGTGTCCGCCCAGGCGGACCCGAACTCGTCCCGGTCGTACCCGGTCTTCGGCGCCCGGCCCTTCACCGTCAGGGTTCCGACGGCCTGGAGCGCCGAACCTGCGGCCGCCGGGCCGGCAGGGGCCGGTGAGGATTCCAGCGGATCGCCCAGCTCCTCACACGCGGTCAGGGCGAGCGCGCCCGTGAGGGCCAGTGTCACCAGGGGGAGCAGGCTGCGTCGGGGCCTTACGGCACGAAGAGGCGTCACAGCGCACCAGAGTAGGCGCCGGGGGGCGGGAGCGGGGCGGGTGGGCCGCAGTCGCTGCTGCCCCGTGCCTGACCGGGACCATCCGGCTCCGGCATGCGCCGGCCCTCGCGGCCGTCGGTCCCCCGCGGCCGTCGGCCCCTCTCACACCTTCCCGATGCCCAGCGTCGTCTCGGACGGGAGCAGCCCCGACCCGATGGCCTCCACCCACAGCGGCCCCAGGAGCTCCACGAGCCGCTCACGCTCCTCGGCGCCGAGCGCCCTCCACGGGCCGGACGCACTCTCGTCCGTCCGCCGTTCGACCTCCGCGCGCAGCGCCCGTCCGGCGTCCGTGGCCGTACCGTCCGCCTTCAGCAGCCCACGGTCACGCAGCCGGCGCCGGGCCGCCTGCCACTCCTCCTCGCTCCATCCGCGGCTCTTGAACACCTCCGGGCGGGCCGCACCGACGGCCGCGAAGGAGACCAGCGACTCCACCGGGTCCAGGCCCGCCGCGATCAGCGCCGCCACGTGCCCGTCACCCCGGTGCTCCCGCAGGATCGTCGCGGCCTGCCAGAGCACCAGGTGCGGTGCGTCCGGCCAGGGCAGGGCCGCGTTGGCCTCGGCGAGCGGGCGGCCGGAGACGTCGGCCGCCCGAGCCGCACGCCGCACCAGCGTGGCGGCCTCGGCCAGGTCGGGGCCGTGCACCCGGTCTCCGAACAGAGCCCGGTACGCCCGGTCGACCGCCCTCGTCCGCGCCTCGAGCACCGCCCGGGGAGCGGCCACGGGCGTGCCTGCCGGGACGTACGTGCGGACCATGGCCGGGCTGAAGCTGTAGAAGGTGGCGGTCACCCGGTCCGGCCCGACCTGCCCCAGCGGCGCCGGACGCCAGGCGAAGTAGCTCGGCCAGCGCTCGTCCGTGGCGTACCCGAGCGCGGCGGCCTCCTCGAACACCTCCGGCGCGTAGTAGAAGACGGCGTGCAGCGGCTCCAGCAGGTGCCACATCTGGCGTACGCGTCCCAGCTCGTCGGACATGTCCCGACCTCCCCCACGGCGTTCATCTTGTCAGTGACTAGATCCCCAGGGTGGACCAGAACCCGTGAACTTGTCAATGCCTAGATTCGGCGTACCGTACGCCCCATGACCAGTGAGCGCACCTACCACCACGGTGACCTGCGGCGCGCCGTGCTGACCGCCGCACTCGACACCATCGCGGCGGACGGCCCCGACGCCCTGTCCCTGCGTGGCCTGGCCCGGCGCGCGGGTGTCTCGCACGCCGCGCCGGCCCACCACTTCAAGGACCGCACCGGACTGCTGACCGCCGTCGCGGCCGAGGGGTACGACCTCTTCGCCGACGCCCTGGCCGAAGCCCCGGACCTACGCGAACGGGGCGTGGCCTACGTACGGTTCGCCATCGGCCACCCCGCGCACTTCCAGGTGATGTTCCGCCCGGAGCTCCACCACGCCGACGATCCCGGCCTGATCGCCGCCAAGGCACGCGCCACGGACGCGCTGCGCTCCGGGATCAGCGGCCTGTCCGGGACGAGCCGGGGCGACGACGACCGGCTCGCGGGGATCGCCGCCTGGTCACTGGCCCATGGCTTCTCGACGCTGCTGCTGAGCGGCAACCTGGACGCGCCGGTGGGCGGCCGGGACCCGGGTGAGGTCTTCCGGGTCATCGCCGAGCTGGCCTTCGCACGGGACGACCGCGACGACGGCTGACCGGCGGCTCCGCAACAGTCGGGTGGCGGCCCGGGCGGCCGGGTGCGATGTGGCGGCCCGGGCGGCCGGGCCGCCACCACGGACTACGACCCCAGGATCGTCGTGAGGAACTCGCCGGTCCAGGACAGCAGTTCGCGTCCCACCACCGGCTTGCCGCCGATCCGGCCGGCCGTCGGGCGCGGCACGAGGATCTGATGGGCGGCCGGCTTGATGACCGTCTTGGGATGCAGCCGCTTCAGCCGCAGCTCCTGCGACTCCCGCAACTCCACCGGCGCGAAACGGATGTTCGGACCCTGCAGCACGATCTCGCCCACGCCGCAGGCCCGGGCCAGCATCCGCAGGCCCGCCACCAGAAGGAGGTTCTCCACCGGCTCCGGCAGCTTGCCGTAACGGTCGGTGAGCTCCTCGCGCACCGCCCTGATGTCCTCCTCCGAATTGGCCGAGGCGATCGCGCGGTACGCCTGGAGGCGCAGCTGCTCGCCGGGGGCGTAGTCGTGCGGGACGTGCGCGTCGACCGGGAGCTCGATCTTGACCTCCAGCGGCGGCTCCTCCTCGACGCCGCCGTCCACCGCCGCCCGGTAGTCGGCCACCGCCTCGCCGACCATCCGGATGTACAGGTCGAAGCCGACCCCGGCGATGTGACCGGACTGCTCGCCGCCCAGCAGGTTGCCGGCGCCGCGGATCTCCAGGTCCTTCATCGCCACGTACATCCCCGCGCCCATCTCGGTGTGCTGGGCGATCGTCGCCAGGCGCTCGTGCGCGGTCTCGGTGAGGGGCTTCTCCGGCGGGTACAGGAAGTAGGAGTAGCCGCGGTCACGGCCCCGGCCGACGCGGCCGCGCAGCTGGTGCAGCTGGGACAGGCCGAAGTTGTCACCGCGCTCCACGATCAGCGTGTTGGCGTTGGAGATGTCGATGCCGGACTCGACGATCGTCGTGGAGACCAGCACGTCGAACTTCTTCTCCCAGAAGTCGACGACGACCTGTTCCAGCTGGCTCTCCCCCATCTGCCCGTGCGCCGTGGCGATCCGCGCCTCGGGCACGATCTCGCGCAGCCGCGCCGCGGCCCGGTCGATGGACTCCACCCGGTTGTGGATGTAGAACACCTGGCCCTCGCGCAGGAGTTCACGCCGCACGGCCGCGCCGATCTGCTTCTCCTCGTACGGCCCGACGAAGGTGAGGACGGGGTGCCGCTCCTCCGGGGGCGTCGTGATCGTCGACATCTCCCGGATGCCGGTGACGGCCATTTCGAGCGTACGGGGGATGGGCGTCGCGGACATGGTGAGGACGTCGACGTTGGCCCGGAGCTTCTTCAGCTGTTCCTTGTGCTCCACGCCGAAGCGCTGCTCCTCGTCGACGATGACCAGGCCCAGGTCCTTGAACTTCGTCTCCGCCGAGAACAGCCGGTGCGTGCCGATCACCAGGTCCACGGAACCGTCGCGCAGCCCTTCCAGCGTCGCCTTGGACTCCGCGTCCGACTGGAAACGGCTCAGCGCCCGCACGTTGACCGGGAACTGGGCGTACCGCTCCGTGAACGTGCCGAAGTGCTGCTGCACCAGGAGGGTCGTCGGCACGAGGACGGCGACCTGCTTGCCGTCCTGGACCGCCTTGAAGGCCGCGCGCACCGCGATCTCCGTCTTGCCGTAACCGACGTCGCCGCAGACCAGCCGGTCCATCGGGACCGACTTCTCCATGTCCTCCTTGACCTCCGCGATCGTGGAGAGCTGGTCGGGCGTCTCCATGTACGGGAACGCGTCCTCCAGCTCGCGCTGCCACGGGGTGTCCGGGCCGAAGGCGTGGCCGGGGGCCGCCATCCGGGCGGAGTACAGCTTGATCAGGTCGGCGGCGATCTCCTTGACCGCCTTCTTGGCGCGCTGCTTGGTCTTCGTCCAGTCGGCGCCGCCTAGCCGGTGCAGGGTGGGCGCCTCGCCACCGACGTACTTGGTGACCTGCTCCAGCTGGTCGGTGGGGATGTAGAGACGGTCACCGGGCTGGCCGCGCTTGGCGGGGGCGTACTCGACGAGGAGGTACTCGCGGGTCGCGCCCTGCACGGTGCGCTGGACCATCTCGATGTAGCGGCCCACGCCGTGCTGCTCGTGCACGATGTAGTCGCCCGCCTGGAGGGTCAGCGGGTCGATGGACTTGCGACGGCGGGCCGGCATGCGGCCGAGGTCCTTCGTGGCCGTGCGCTGACCGGTCAGGTCCGTCTCGGTCAGGACGGCGAGCTTCAGGCCCGGGTCGACGAAGCCGTGGTCGAGGACCCCGCACGAGACGTGCACGAGCGACGGCGTGAGCTCCGCGAGGTCCTGGTCGAGGCGGGCCGCGATGCCCTCGCCGCCGAGCACCTCGACCGTACGGGAGGCGGGCCCCTGCCCTTCGGTGACGTAGACCGTCCGCCATCCGCCGGCGAGCCAGCCCTTCGTGTCGGCGAGCGCCCTGGCGGTGTCGCCCCGGTACGCCTCCGGGGCACGCATCCCGAGTTGGAGGGTGTCCCCGTCCAGCTCCTCGTCGGCGGCGAACGGAGAGATCGACCACCACATCATGCCCAGCTCGCGGGCCCGGTCCCGGACGTCCGCGATGCCCCACAGGGAGGCCGCGCCCACGTCGATCGGGGCCTCTCCGCCGCCGGCGGTGGCCGCCCAGGACGCCTGCAGGAACTCCTGACTCGTGGCGACGAGGTCGGCCGCCCGGGTCCGGACCCGCTCCGGGTCGCAGACCAGGGCCATCGACCCCTTGGGCAGGACGTCGAGCAGCAGCTCCATCTCGTCCACGAGCACGGGGGCCAGCGACTCCATGCCCTCGACGGCGATCCCCTCCGCGATCTTGCCGAGCAGCTCACCCAGCTCGGGGTGCGCCTCGGCGAGGTCTGCCGCCCGCGCGCGGACCTCGTCGGTGAGCAGCAGCTCGCGGCAGGGCGGCGCCCACAGCCCGTGTGCCGCCACCTCGAGGGACCTCTGGTCGGCGATCTTGAAGTAGCGGATCTCCTCGACGTCGTCGCCCCAGAACTCCACCCGCAGGGGGTGCTCCTCGGTCGGCGGGAAGACGTCCAGGATCCCGCCGCGCACGGCGAACTCGCCACGCTTCTCGACCAGCTCCACCCGTGCGTACGCGGCTGCCGCGAGGGCGTCCACGACCTCGGCGAGGTCAGCGGTCTGCCCACTGCTCAGCGCCACCGGCTCCAGGTCGCCGAGCCCCTTGACCTGCGGCTGGAGAACCGACCGGATGGGGGCGACCACCACGGAGACCGGGCCGGTCTCGGGGTCGTCCTGCCGGGGGTGCGCAAGCCGGCGCAGCACCGCGAGCCGCCGGCCCACCGTGTCCGAGCGGGGCGAGAGCCGCTCGTGGGGCAGGGTCTCCCACGAAGGGAACTCCGCGACGGTGTCCGGTGGCAGCAGGGTCCGCAGCGCCGCCGCCAGGTCCTCGGCCTCTCGGCCGGTGGCGGTGACGGCGAGCACGGTGCGCTTCACCCGGCGGGCCAGGGCGGCCACCGCGAAGGGGCGCGCGGCCGGCGGGCCGACCAGGTCGACGTGGGCCCGGTGCCCGTCGGTGGCGGCCTTCACCGCTTCCGAGAGCGCCGGGTCGGTGACGACGACATCCAGCAGACCGTGCAGGCTCATGAAGAATTCCGTCCGGTGTGGCGAGGTGTGAGCAACGCGAAGGACCCGACACGTGGGACGGGCCGGGGGCTCCAGCGTACGACGCCGGTGTGTCACCCGCGCGAGGGAACGCCGTTGTCCGGACGGTGGTACGGGCGCTAGCCTTAGCCCGATAGCTAGTCCACTCGCGGCGCTGGTGAGGCAGTCATGGAAGCAGCCCGGCAGTACAACGTGCACGAGGCCAAGACCAACTTCTCCCGCATACTGCAGCAGGTCGAGACCGGCGAGGAGGTCGTGATCAGCCGGGCCGGCGAGCCCATCGCGAAGGTCGTGCCGCTGCACTCCAAGGTCAACCGGACCGATTACGGGACCCTGCGGGGACAGATCCATATCCCCGACGACTTCGACGAGCTGCCCGACGACATCGCAGAGGCGTTCGGGATGCGCGGATGAAGCTTCTCCTCGACACCCATGTGGTGCTGTGGTGGCTGAACGCCTCCGACGACCTGTCCGACGAGCTTAGGGAGCTGCTGCGCACCGAGGCCGAGGCCTACGTCAGCGCCGCGACGCCCTGGGAAATCGCGATCAAGCAGAACCTCGGAAAGCTGGAAGGCGCCGCAGACCTTGCTGAGCGTGCCCGGGACATGCAGTTCAGAAGGTGCCCCATCACGGCCGAACACGGCGTACGCGCGGGCCGTCTCCCCCCACTCCACCGGGACCCCTTCGACCGCATCCTCGTCGCCCAGGCCCAGACCGAGGGACTGACCGTCGTCACGCGCGACAAGTGGATCCCCCAGTACGACGTGCCGGTCCTGCACGCCTGACTGCGGCACCACGACGTGATCCGGCCCCGGGGCGTCTGGAGGAACGCCCCGGGGCCGGATCAGTCATCCTACGGCGAGCACTCTCACCCGTCGGTGGCGATCGCGTTGAGGACGTTCATACGGCCGGCCCGGAAGGCCGGTACGAGGGCGGCGAACAGTCCCACGAAGGCCGAGGCGACGAACACCGTGAGGATCGTCGGCCACGGGATCTCCAGGACGCCGAGCCCCTCCAGCGCGAGCAGCTTCTGTGCCGAGGTGCCCCAGCCCATGCCCAGGCCGAGGCCGAGGAGGGCGCCGAACAGGGCGATGACCACGGACTCCAGCCGGATCATGCGGCGCAGCTGGCGGCGGGAGAGACCGATCGCCCGCATCAGGCCGATCTCACGGGTCCGCTCGACGACCGACAGGGCCAGGGTGTTCACCACACCGAGCACCGCGACGATGATCGCCAGGGCGAGCAGTCCGTACACGATGTTCAGCAGCTGGCCGATCTGGTCCTTCAGGTCCTGCTTGAAGTCGGCCTGATTCTGCACCTTGTACTGGGGGTACTCGGCCAGCGCGCTCTTGAGGGCCGCGTATGCCTCCTTCTCCTTGCCGTCCTGCGCCGAGGCGAACATGATCATGTTCTTCGGCATGCGGTCGTCGGAGACGTACTGCTCGGCGGTCGTGGTGTTGAGGTACATCGCCCCCTGGTCCACGTTCGTGTCGTCCGAGGTGATCGCCGCGACCTTCAGCTTCGCCGGGTCGCCGGCCTTGAACGCGACGGTGATCTCGTCCCCGACCGCGATCTTGTGCTGGGTGGCGTAGTCCGAGCCGACGGACATGGCGTTCTTGCCGTACGCCTTCGCCAGGTCGCCGGAGACGGTCTCGCGTCGCAGGTCCTGGGGGTAGGTCGGGTCGGCGGCGGTGACGTCCTCGTCCACCGTCGAACCGTCGGGGTTGGTGAGCTTCGCGGCGAGGACCTTGTAGTCGGTGACGTGCTCGATGCCGGGCACCTTCGCCATGGCCTCGGCGGCCTGCGGCACGATCAGCTGGCCGGTGGAGGACTGGACGATGAAGTCCGTGCCGACCGACTTGTCCAGCTCGTCGGTGGCCGAGGCCACCATGGACGAGCCCACCACCGAGAGGCACGCCACCAGGGCCAGGCCGATCATCAGCGCCGCACCGGTGGCACCGGTGCGCCGGGGGTTGCGCAGCGCGTTGCGCTCCGCCAGCCGCCCGACCGGGCCGAACAGCCGCAGGACGACGACGCTGAGCCCCCGCACGACCAGGCCGGCGAGCAGCGGGCCGATCACGATGAAGCCGATCAGGGTGAGGACCACACCCAGGGCCAGGAAGAGCGAGCCGTCGCTCGCCTCGTCCACCTGCGTCGTCGCCCACAGTCCCGCGGCGCCGGCGCCGGTGAGGACCAGGCCGATCCCGGCACGGACCCAGCCCGACTTCGCGTCCGCCGGGGTCCCGGCGTCACGCAGGGCGGCCATCGGCGACACCTTGCCGGCCCGGCGGGCCGGGATGTAGGCGGCGAGGACGGTCACGACCACCCCGAGCGCCAGTCCGATGACGGGAGTCGTCCAGGCGATGGTGAGGTCGTCGGTGGACAGTTCCATGCCCATGGCGCCCATGAGCTTCATCAGCCCGACGGCCAGGCCGATCCCGGCACCGACACCGAGGACGGATCCGACGATGCCGAGGAGCACCGCTTCGACCAGCACGGACCGGTTGACCTGCTTGCGGCTGGAGCCGATGGCCCGCATCAGGCCGATCTCACGGGTGCGCTGGGCGACGAGCATCGAGAAGGTGTTGACGATCAGGAAGATGCCGACCAGGAGGGCGATCCCGGCGAAGCCGAGCATGGCGTACTTCATGACGTCGAGGAAGGAGCCCATGGAGTCCTTGTTGGACGCCGCGGCCTCGTCCTGGGTCTGCAGCTTGTACGCGGCTCCGTCGCCCAGGGCCGTGGCGACGTTCTCCTTCAGCCGGACGTCGCTGACGCCGGGTTCTGCCGTGACCGAGATGTGGGTGAAGACACCGGACGCGCCGAGCAGCTTCTGCTGTGCGGTGGCCGTGTCGAGGAAGACGACGGCCGCACCCGGATTGGTCACGGTGAAGGTGGCGATGCCGCTGATCTTCGCCTTGATGTCGCCGGTGACCGCGATGGTACGGAGCTCGTCACCCATCTTCAGGTGGTGCTTCTCGGCGGTGTCGGCGTCGACCATGACCTCGGTCGGGCCGCGCGGGGCGTGGCCGGAGGTGATCTCCATGGAACGCAGGTCGTTGTGCGTCCAGTTGCCGGCGATCGTCGGGGCGCCCGTCTCCGAGCCCATGTTCTTGTCGTGGCTGTCGACGACCGTGACGGACATGCTGGAGACGCCGCCTTCGGCCGTCTTCACCCCCTCGGCCTTCTCGACGAGGGCGAGGGTGGAGGCGGGCAGCGCTTCGGGCCGGCCGTTCTCCGGCATGTCGTCGGCCCCGCCGGCCGCCTTCGGGCTGACGGTCACGTCGGCCGCCGATGCCGCGAACAGCTTGTCGAACGTGGTGTTCATCGTGTCGGTGAAGACGAGCGTGCCGCACACGAACGCCACCGACAGGAGCACCGCGACGGCGGAGAGCGCCATCCGCCCCTTGTGCGCGAAGAAGTTGCGCATGGAGGTCTTCCAGACGGTCATGACGTCCGCCCGCGTGCGTCGAAGTCCTTCATCCGGTCCAGGACCTGGTCGGCCGTGGGGTTGTGCATCTCGTCGACGATGGAGCCGTCCGCGAGGTACAGGACCCGGTCCGCGTAGGAGGCGGCCACCGGGTCGTGGGTGACCATGACGATGGTCTGGCCCAGTTCGTCGACGGATCTGCGCAGGAAGGACAGCACTTCGGCGCCCGCCCGCGAGTCGAGGTTTCCGGTGGGCTCGTCGCCGAAGATGATGTCCGGCCGGGCGGCGAGCGCCCGGGCCACCGCGACACGCTGCTGCTGACCGCCGGAGAGCTGCGTGGGCCGGTGCTTCAGCCGCTCGGCGAGACCGACGGTCTCCACGACCTGCTGAAGCCAGCCGGCGTCGGGCTTGCGGCCCGCGATGTCCATCGGCAGCGTGATGTTCTCCAGCGCGTTGAGCGTCGGGAGCAGGTTGAACGCCTGGAAGATGAAGCCGATCCGGTCCCGGCGCAGCTGTGTGAGCTTCTTGTCCTTGAGCTTGGTGATCTCGGTGTCGGCGAGGTGGATCTCCCCCGAGGTAACCGTGTCCAGACCGGCCAGGCAGTGCATGAGTGTCGATTTGCCGGAGCCGGACGGACCCATGATCGCTGTGAACTGCCCGCGGGCGATGTCCACGTCCACGTGGTCGAGCGCGACGACCCGGGTCTCCCCGGCGCCGTACGCCTTGACGACCTGACGCGCTCGCGCAGCGACGGCCGTACGCCCTCCAGTGCCCCCGTGCCTGGGAATGGTTACAGCCGTTGTCACGGTGATTCTCCTATGCGGTTCGGTGCGGGGACGTCTCTGTGTACGTCCTGAGTCTCGGGTGCGAGAGGGGTCCGGCGCGCTGGTGCCCGGCGCAGTCTTCGGGTGGGGTTTTCCCCACCTCGGCCGCTGTGGTCAGCCTGTGTCCGGTCTTCGATCGCGGTGTAGGAACACGGTAAGGAACGGCCCCGGCACGGCACGTCCTCCAGCGGGAGGAACGACCCCTGGGCGGGAAGACGGAGCTCCCCCTAGGGGAACCGGCCCCCGGGACGGGACCTGAGTAGGGGGTCTCACCCCTCGGCCGCCTCCTCCCGCCGGGCCGCCTGCGGTGAGAGGCTGGCCCGCGGAAAATACATGCATAGGGAAGGAAACCCTGTGGGCGGCGTGGACGGCACGGGCGGCGGACTCGACGACGGCACGGAGCGCGGACCGGGCGGCGGCCCTGACGACCACTCGGGTGCCCTGGGCCACCGACCGGACGGCGCGGACGGGGCGGTCGGCGGCCGGGCCGCAACCGACCGGGCGGCCACCGACCGCAGCCGTCGCCCTGTCGTCGCCGCGCTCATGCTCGGCATGGGGCTCGCGGCCATCGACGGCACCATCGTCGCGACCGCCGTCCCGCAGATCGTCGGCGACCTCGGCGGATTCGCCGTGTTCTCCTGGCTGTTCTCCGGCTACCTGCTGGCGGTCACCGTCACCCTGCCGGTGTACGGGAAGCTCTCCGACACCTTCGGCCGCAAGCCCGTCCTCATCGCCGGCATCGTCCTCTTCCTGGCCGGCTCCGTCCTCTGCGCCGCCGCCTGGAACATGGCCGCCCTCATCGCCTTCCGCGTGGTCCAGGGCCTCGGCGGAGGCGCGCTGCAGGGCACGGTGCAGACGATCGCGGCCGATCTGTACCCGCTCAAGGAGCGTCCGAGGATCCAGGCCCGGCTCTCCACCGTCTGGGCCACCTCGTCCGTCGCGGGCCCCGCGCTCGGCGGGCTGCTCGCCGCGTACGCGGACTGGCGCTGGATCTTCCTCGTCAACCTGCCGGTCGGCGCCGTCGCCCTCCGGCTGGTGGTCCGTCACCTCCACGAACCGGCCCGGCCCCGGCCCGCCACCCGCCCCCGTACCGACTGGGCGGGCGCCCTCGCCGTCTTCGCCACCGGCGCGCTGCTGCTGACCGCGCTCGTCCAGGGCGGAGTGGCCTGGCCCTGGATCTCCGCTCCCTCACTGGGGCTGCTCGGCGCCAGTGCCGCGCTGGCCGCCCTGACCGTCTTCATCGAGCGGCGCGCCGCCGCACCGGTCATCCCGGGCTGGGTATGGCGGCGCCGCACCATCGCCTCGGTCAACCTGGCCCTCGGCGCGATGGGGCTGCTGATGGTCGCACCGACGGTCTTCCTGCCGACGTACGCCCAGTCGGTGCTCGGACTCGGCCCGATCGCCGCCGGTTTCGTCCTCTCCGCCATGACGCTGAGCTGGCCCGTGTCCGCGGCGTTCGCCGACCGCGTCTACAACCGCGTCGGTTTCCGCCGCACCGCGATCACAGGCATGACCGGCGCCCTGCTGGTCCTGCTGGCCTTCCCGCTCCTGCCCTTCCCGGGGGCCGCCTGGCACCCCGCCCTGCTCATGCTGCTGCTCGGAGCGGCACTCGGGCTCTTCCAGCTCCCCCTGATCGTGGGGGTCCAGTCGACCGTCGGCTGGTCCGAGCGGGGGACGACGACCGCTTCCGTGCTGTTCTGCCGCCAGGTGGGCCAGAGTCTGGGCGCCGCGCTCTTCGGCGCCGTGGCCAACGGCGTGCTCGCCTCCCGACTGGCCTCCGCCCCCGTCCCGGGTCTGCCCGGAGACCTGGACGCGGTCTCGCACGCACTGGCGGACCCGGCCGCCCTGTCCGGGGCCGCGACGGAGCATCTGCGCCGGGCGGTCGACGCGGCCGTCGACCACGTGTTCATGGGCGCCGCGGGAGCCGCCGTAATCGCCCTGCTGGTCCTCGTTCTCGTGGCACCACGCCGCTTCCCGGTGCTCGCGGAACACGGGAGCGCCACCGCCGCATCCAGGGACACGGCAGCCAAGGACTAGGCAACTGACGCGTTACCGGGGGTAGTTCGTACGTAACCCTCCCCAGGCGTGATACTCGCGAGTAACGTTCGCGCTCCCACGAGCGCGCCCGCGCTCCTGCCTTGCAGTCCGTCCCCGGGCCCGAGCCATGCAAGGAGCAGCACCAGATGCCGTACGAGCACCCGCAGCCACCCCCGTACCCACCCCGCCGGCAGCCCTGGCAACCCGGCTCCCCACAACCAGCCTTCCCGCAGCCGCGGGGACGCGACCCGCGGCACCGGCCCCCGCCGCCCCCGTACCCCGGCGAGTACCTGCTGCCCTGGCAGAGCTCCTCACCGCAGCCACCACCGAACTGGGCGCCCCACGCGTCCGCACCGGTCCCCGCACCCGGCCACCACAGCGACCTGCGCCGGCTGCGCACGGCCTACCGGGTGCTGCGCCGCGTCTCCACCCTGACCGCCCTCGGTTACTTCACGCTCTTCCTCCTGTTGTCGGGATACGCCCCCGGCCTGATGACCCGTCCCGTCGGCGGCAGCGCCCTGACCACGGGCCTCCTCCTCGGCCTGTGCCAGCTCCCGGTCGCCCTCGTCGCCATCGCCGTGTACGAGTGGACCGCCCGGCGCACCGTCGACCCGCTCTCCGCCGGTCTGCGCAGCCGTGCCGCCCGTGGCACCACGGGCGGCGGACCGGCCGACCGCCGCCGGAAGGGGGCCGGCCGGTGAACGGATTCGACGCGTCCGCGAGGACGATGTCCCTCACCGCCTTCATCGCGGTCGCCACCGTCACCCTGCTGCTCTGTGTCATGACCGGCCCGGACCGTGACGACCTCGACGAGTTCTACACCGGCTACCGCTCCCTCTCGCCCCTGCGCAACGGCCTGGCCATCGCCGGTGACTACCTCTCCGCCGCGACCGTCCTCGGAACCACCGGCGTCATCGCCCTGACCGGCCACGACGGTCTCGTCCTGGCGCTCAGCACCACGCTCTCGCTCGTCCTGCTGATGTTCCTGCTCGCCGAACCCCTGCGGAACGCGGGCCGGTTCACCATGGGCGACATGCTGACCCGCCGGGCCCCCGGCCGGGCCGCTCGCATCGCCTCCTGCGCGGTCACCCTCGCCGCCCTGCTGCCGCTGATGGTCGTCCAGCTCGCCGGCAGCGGCAATCTGCTCGCGTTCATCCTCGGTTTCGACAGTCCGGGCTTCCGTACCGGCTCCGTCGTCGCCCTCGGCGTCGTCATGATCAGCTACGCGGCGATCGGCGGCATGAAGGGCACAGCCCTGATCCAGATCGTCAAGACCGTCGCCCTGCTCGGTGCCGGCCTCCTCGTCTCCGTACTCGTCCTGAACCGCTTCGACTGGGACACGGGCGCCCTGCTGGGCGCCGCGCGGGCCGGCAGCGGCGCCGGCGGGGCCTATCTGCACTCCGGGCTGCAGTTCGGCGGCAGCGGACTCGACATGATCAGCTCCGAACTGACGGTCGTCCTCGGTGCCGCGTGCCTGCCGCACATCACCATGCGGATGACGAGCGTCCGCAGCGCCCAGGCCGTCCGCCGCTCCCTGTCCTGGGCGGTCTGCGTCGTCGTCGGCCTCTGCCCGCTGCTCGCCGTCATCGGCTTCGGCGCCTCCGCGCTCGTCGGGCACGACGCCATCACCGCCGCCGGCGCCCAGGGCAACAGTGCGATCCTGCAGGTCAGCGGCGCGGTGGCGGGGGGTGGCGAGGTCGGCGCTCTCGTCGTCACCACCATGACCACGGCGATCTTCCTCACCCTGCTCGCCTCCGTCGCCGGAATGATCCTGGCCTGTGCCAACTCCCTGGCCCACGACCTCTTCGCCCACGGCCTGCGCGGCGGGCGGCAGCCGGCCGACCGGACGGAGATGGCCATGGCGCAGGCCGCGGCGGTCGGCGTGGGGCTGATCGCCGTCACCCTCGCCGTCCTCGCCCGGCACTGGAACGTCCAGGCTTTGGTGACCCTGTCCTTCTGCATCGGAGCGTCGGCCATCGCCCCCGCCCTCGTGTACAGCATGTTCTGGCGCCGCTACACCCGTACCGGCCTGCTCTGCACCCTCGTCGGCGGTACGGCCTGCGTGCTGGTCCTGATCACCGGCACCAACCTGGTCTCCGGTTCCCCCGGAGCCGTGTTCCCCAACCGGGACTTCAACTGGTTCCCGCTCACCACGACAGGCCTCGTCTCCATCCCCTTCGGCTTCCTGGCCGGCTGGCTGGGTACCGTCCGCAGCCGCTCGGCGGGCGGGGAACGGGCCCGGTACGAGGCCGTCGAGCCCTGGATCCTGGCGGGCGCGCCACCCGCGGGACGCGGCTGAGGGACGGGCGATCGGGCCGGCGAAATCCTGCCGTCGGCGCGGGCGTTCGGACCCCGCCCCGCAGGCCCGCCCGGAAGCCCTCCTCCCCGTCACGGCGAGCCGCCCGGCTCCACCCCCTCGGGGACGGAGCCGGGCGGCAGGCCGCGCCGCACGGCGACGTGCGCGTCAGCCCTTGGCGGCGGCCACCTCGGGCGAGGCGGCCGCGTCGGACTTCTCGCCCGCGGCGGCGGACGCGCGGACGGCCGGGATGAACGACGCGATCACCACGGCGACCACGGCGACACCGCAGCCGACCATCAGGCCGGTACGGAAACCGTCCTCGGAGGTGAGGGTGTAGCCGCCCATGGTCGTGGTCAGCTGGGAGAGGACCGCGCCGATGACGGCGGCGCCGATCGACGTCCCGAGGGAGCGCATCAGGGTGTTGAACCCGTTGGCAGCCGCCGTCTCGGACAGCGGCACCGAACTCATGATCAGGGCGGGCATCGCTCCGTAGGCGAGGCCCACGCCGCTGCTGCTGACCATGAGGAACACCATCAGTCCCCAGGCGGAGCCCATCAGCAGCAGCGCGACGCCGTAGCCGACCGCGATGACCAGGACACCGCAGATCAGGGTGAACTTGGGGCCTCGCGAGTCGGTGAGCTTTCCGCCGAGCGGGGAGATGAGCATCATCATGACGCCGCCGGGCGCCATCCAGAGGCCCGCCGCCAGCATGGACTCGCCCAGCCCGTAGCCGGTGGCCTCCGGGAACTGCAGCAGCTGCGGGGCGATCAGCATGCCCGCGTACATGCCGAAGCCGACGAAGAGCGACGCGATGTTGGTGATGAGCACCCGGGGGCGTGCCGTGGTGCGCAGGTCGACCAGCGGGTCCTCGGTGCGCAGTTCCCAGAAGCCCCAGACGAGGAGCGCCACGACGGCGGCGACGAACAGGCCGACCGTCGTCGCGGAGGTCCAGCCCCACTCGGCGCCCTTGGAGATGGCGAGCAGCAGACAGACCAGGCCGACGGCCAGACCGAGGGCTCCGGGCACGTCGAAGCGCTGACCGCGGGCTCCGGCCGGGACGTCCGGGATCAGGAACCAGATCAGCGCGCAGATGGTGAGGGCCAGGACGGCGGACCCCCAGAACAGCACCCGCCAGTTCGCGTACTGGGCGACCGCCGAGGCGATCGGCAGGCCGAGGGCGCCGCCGATGCCCATGGAGGCACTGACCAGTGCGATGGAGGAGCTCAGCTTCTCCTTGGGTACGACGTCACGCAGCAGGGAGATGCCGAGCGGCACCATGCCCATGCCCATGCCCTGCAGACCGCGTCCGACGATCATCGGGACCACGGAGGACGCCAGGGCGCACACCACCGAGCCCACGACCAGCGGCACCGAGCACGCGAGCAGCATCCGGCGCTTGCCCAGGAGGTCGCCCAGGCGCCCGGAGATCGGTACGCACACCGCCGCGACCAGGAGGGTGATGGTGATCACCCAGGCGGCGTTCGAGGACGACGTGTGCAGGATCTGCGGCAGCTCCGCGATGAGCGGGGTGACCAGGGTCTGCATGATCGCTGCCACGGTGCCGGCGAAGGCCAGGGTGGCGATCACACCGCCTGATCTGGCTGTCGGCTGGGGGGCATCCATGAAGGGGGCTCCTTGAGGATCGTCTGTTCATGGTCCGAGAGGCGATGTGCATCGTACATGTCGAATGCGTCATGCACGTTATGTGTCCGATGCATGCCCCGTGGGATCATGAGGTGGGCCCCAGGAATCCGACGCGGGGCCGGACCCGGTCCCGAGCAGGAGGCGACACCCCATGGCCAGGCCCACCTACGAGGTCGAGTACGAACAGATGCTGCTCGGGCGTCACGAACTCGCGTACCACCGAGGCGGACGCCACAGGAGCGCCCTCCTGGAACGGAGCGCCTACATACTCCTGAGCCGGATACGGGTGCAAGGGCCGATGTCCATCGGCGAGTTGAGCGACGCGTTCGGACTCGACGCGTCCACCCTCAACCGCCAGACCGCCGCCGCGGTGCGCGCCGGACTCGCCGAGCGCATCGCCGACCCGCAGGGCGGCATGGCCCGCAAGTTCCGCATCACCGAGAAGGGCGCCCACCTCCTCGACGAGGAGCGCGAGCGCGTGGTCCGGTCCTTGGACCGCGTCATGAAGGAGTGGCCGGACGAGGACATCGCCGCCTTCGCCGGCTACCTCAAACGCTTCAACACCGACATCGAGCACCTCTCCATGCGGCCCTGGCCGCGCCCGTGAGGCGGATGCCCGAGGGCCTCCCGCAGGCCGCCGTGGACCGTCCCCACCAGCCCGCCACCTCCCCGCGGGCTCCGGCCGGCCCTCCCCGGGAGCCCGTCAGTCCTCCGCGGGCTGCCGGTCAGGCACCGGGCGCCCCGTGAGCGCCGCCAGCGAGTTGCGCACGTGCGCCATGTGCGCCTGCACCTCCTCGCGGCCTTCCTCGTGCTCCCGCAGGATCCGTTCCGTCTCCCGGACCACCCGCTCCTCGGCGATCCTGGCCCCCGCGAGGAGTTCCGCCGCCCGCGCCTCGGCATCCTCCTGGACATGACGGGCAGTCTCCTCCGCCTCGGCGAGCTCCCGCCGCGCCCGCTCCAGCACCGCCTCCGCCCGGGCCGTCAGCTCCGCCTCACGGGCCGCCGCCGCGGCCTCGGCCGACGCGATCCCGCTCTCCGCGGCCTTGGTCCGCTCGGCGTGCTCCTGCTCCTGGTGGGCCAGCACACCCGCCGTACGACGGCGCGTCTCCGCCATCTGCTCCTCCGCCGCCGCGCGCACGGCGCCGGCCTCCTGACGCGCCTCGGCCACCAGCGCGCCGGCCGTGTCCCGCGCCTCGGCCAGCACGCCTTCCGCCTGCGCGTCGGCGGACGCCCGCACGGCCCCCGCCGCCTCACGCGCCGCCTCACGGACCGCCCGGCCGGCCGCGTCCGCCGCGTCCCTCAGCTCCTGCGCCTCCTCCAGGGCCGCACCCCTGGCCGCCTCCGCCTCGGCCTCGGCGAGCGCCAGGATCTGCTGCGCCCGTTCCCCCAGCGAGACGTACGTCTGCGGCGCGAGGGAGGCCACCACCTCACGCAGTCGCGCCGCCTCGGCCGTCAGCTCCTCGGCCACGACCGACAGCCGGGTCAGCCGCTCCCGGGCCCGGTCCCGCTCCGCCGACAGCGCGGCCACGGCGCGGTCCACCTGCTCAGGACGGTAACCACGTCCCCGTACACCGACGAAACCGTGCCCGGACACCGGACCACCACTCATCCCTGAAGCCCTCTTTCCCGCTCTCCGACCGCCCGACCATCAAGCAATACGCCAAGGATGCGGCAATTGGCCCGGAAGTCGGAATCGATCAGCCGCTTTCAGGACGGAAGCGACGGGCGTCACAGACCACCGGTACGCCCCCCGCGCGCGGATGGCACCCGGCCCCTCCGGAGACCGGGCGCCGTGCGCACAAGGGGGCAGGATCAGAGCAGCCCGTCCCACATCTGTTCCAGCAGGACCGACCACCAGCTCTCCGGCGACGACAGCGCGGCCGGGTCGAGCGCCACCAACTGCGCCTGGAAATCGACGGTCCAGCGGCCCGCCTGCTCCGGAGTCAGCCCGAACCGCAGCCGCCACATCCGGCCCAGCAACGCCATCGACCGCACGAACTCCGGCAGTCCCGTGTTGACGAACTGCGGCGGCACCGGCTGCCCGCCGGGGCCCGCCTCCACCGGGACGGCGACGATGTTCGCCGTCCCGTACTGGACACAGATCGCCCGGCCGAAGTCGGACCCCATCACGAGGTACGAACCCGCGTCCGAGGCCGGCTGCAGCCGGCGCTGCGCCGCCAGCTCGGCCAGCGTCGGCACCACGGGGTGTCCCGGCTGCGCCCAGAAGAACGGCCCGAAGTCGGCCGGCAGACCCGCCCAGACCAGCGTCCGCGCCACGACCTCCGGCACACCCTGACGCGACACCGCCCGCTGGTCGAACCGCAGCACGCCCTGAGGACCGAAAGCTCCGAGCATCTCCTCCGCCAGTGCCTCCGGCGGCAGGGCCGTCGCCGGCGGCATCTGCGGCAGCGGCGCCCGTACCGGAGCCGGCCGCGCCGGACCGTCGGCGACCTGGTGCAGCTCACCCTGGTGCGTCAGCAGATGCTGCATGCCCTGCTGCCGGCTCGCGTGATCGGTGCCGTACGGAGCGACGCTGGTGATCCGCACCTGCGGCCAGGTCTCCCGGATCATCCGCGCGCAGTAACCACCCGGCAGCTCGCACGACTCGAGCTCGGTGTGCAGCTCGATGACCTGCTGCGGCGGCACGTTCATCGCACGCAACTCGTGCAGCATCTGCCACTCGGGGTGCGGGGTACCCGGCGCCGAACGGCGGATCAGCTGCTGCTCACTGCCGTCGGGCGCCCGGAAGCGCAGGACGGCCTGGTAGCCCGGGCCGACCGTCGGCTGCCCCGGGGGCTGCTGCGGGTAGCCGTACGCGGGAGGCGGCGTGTGCGGCCCCGGCGTCCCGGGAGGAGCGGGAGGACCCGACATGCCGGGAGCACCGGGAGGTCCCGGAGGACCGGGCGGCTGGGGCGCACCGGGCACCCCCTGCGCCGGACCCGCGAGCATCGTCGCCGCATGGTGCACCCCGCCACCGGGAGGCGGCGTGGAACCGGGCGGACCCGGAGGGGCCGGCGGACCGGGAGGCGGCGTGGAACCAGGGACACCGGGAGGGCCGGGCGGACCGGGAGGCTGCGGGACACCCGGGGCGCCGGGAGGGCCCGGGGGCCGCGGCGCGTTCGGGCCGCCGATGCTCGCGTCGGCGAACATCGTGGCCGCGTGATGCATCCCGCCTCCAGGGGGCGGCGTGCCTCCGGGAGGGCCGGGAGGTCCCGGCGGACCGGGCGGACCGGGAGGCCGCGGAGCGGCCGGCGCACCGGGCCCGTCGAGCTGCGAGACGAGCTGGGTCGGGAGGTACCCGCCGGCCGGCGCACCGGGCGCACCCGGTCCCGACGGCGGCGGAGTGGCACCCGGCCGGAGCCCGGGAGTGCCCGGTGCCCCCGGCGGCGGCGGAGCGCTGGGCCCGGTCCCGCGCGCGCCACGCGGCGGCACCACGGCCTTACTGGTGGCGGCGTCCGCGATGTCCCGGGCATCGCGCCCGGGAGCGGCACCGGCGGGGATCCCCGGCGCGGGCGCGCCCGGACCACCGGGCTGGGCGTCCAACCCGGGGACGACCGCCGTCCGGGGCAGCCCGCTGCCCCCCGACATCAGCGCCGTGGGCGCCTCGGCCGACACCGCGGGCGGAGGGGTCCCGTCGTCGTCCGACCCGGACAGCGGCGGCGCGAACACCGTCGCAGGCAGCGGCACTCCGCCGTCGTCCGTCCCCGCGTTGGTGTCCGTACCCGCCCAGGGGGTCGCGTCGGCGGGGACGCCGTCCGAAGCCGTGGGCTCGTGGTCGGGCCGCCCGCCCGCAGCCGGCCACGGGGTCGCCCCGGAAGGCGGGGCGGCGCCGGATGCGGAGGCCACGGAAGGAGCAGGCACCGGGGCAGCAGCCGGGGCAGCAGCCGGGGCAGGGGCCGGACCCGGCGCCGGAGCCGGGACCGACGGCGCATCGGCGGCCGGGTCCGTACCCGCCTCCGCGCGCCGGTCCGGGATGCCCAGCTTGTCCGCCGCCTCCTGCAGCCACTCGGGCGGGCTCAACAGGAACGACGTCTGATTCAGATCGATACGCTGCGGCGGCTCGGGAGCGGCGGGCGCGACTCCCTCCGGCGCCCCGTACTCCTCCTCGTACCGCCGGATCACCTCACCCACCGGCAGCCCCGGCCACAACGTGGCCTCACCGCTGTCGCGGGCGATCACCAGCCGCTGACGGCCGCCGTCCGAGACGGGACCCTCCGCGCGGTCCTCGGCCCACACCACGAAACCCAGTTCGAATTCACGGACCCGCACCTCACGGTGCTGATAGGCGGGCACGTCACCGTTGACCCACTCGTCCGCCCGCTCCTGCGCCTGCGCGAAGGTCACCAACGCGCTCACCCCTCCACCGGGACGGCGCGCGCGAAGCCACCGTCCACCATCAGGTTCGCCACCGTCTCCAGCTCCGGGGGGTTACCCGCCAGACGCTGGAGGAAGGCGTCGAAATCCTCGCCGCAGGGCAGCAGGAGCCGCTCCACGCGCTCCTGCACACCCCAGCCGTCCCGGTCCCGCGCGTCGTCGTACGCGCAGAACCACACCGACCCCACGTCGCTGCCGCGCACCTTCACCGCGACGATGCCGCCCTGGACGAAAGCGACGCCCAGGTAGTCCTTCGTGAAATGGTCCCGCAGACACTTGTTGACGTACACCAGGTCGTTCACGGCGGCTTCCTCGCGCACCGTGAAGAACGGCTGGTCGATCAGCAGACCGAGCTCCGCGTCCAGGGCGGCGCCCACCGGAGCCGAACCGCCGGCCGCCTTCAGGAAGGAACGGTACGCACCGGGCAGCCGGTAGCCGAGGTCCTCCTCGACGCCCAGGACCTGCTGCTCACCGACCGCCACGGCACCCTTCGGCAGCCGGAAGTGGGCCGGCCGCGTCTCCTGCAACGGCCGCGTACCCCGCCGGTCCTGGTCCACCGGAGTCGTCGCCAGCCCACCGTGGTGACGCAGGAGCGCCTTCACCTCGACGGGGACGAGCTCCATCCGCCGGCCACCGGCCACGTGGTGCCACGTCCATCCGTGCGGAGTCGCCACCGCCGGGATCGTGTCCCACAGCTCGTGACCGCTCGCCGCCATCGCCGCGTTGGCCGACACGTAGTCCGTCAGCCGCAGCTCGTCGATCCCGAAGCCCGGAGGGGGGTCGGCGATCTCCGCGGCGGCACGCGCGTACGGCGAAAGATCCGGATGGCCGTTCGCGTCCACCCGCACACCTCTGGGGTGGCGGGACGCCCGGACCGGGTCCGGGAAGTGCACGACCTGCCCGGCGTAGGCCGCGTTCGGTGGCGCGGCTTGCTGCCCGAGCCGACCTGTCGTCATGGCGGTTGCCCCCTGCTGCGTCCGGTGTTCCGCACAGCCTATGCGGTGCCGCGACAGCGGCTCCCGCCCCTGCGGTACCCCTCACCGAACGTCACCGACGCGTGACGGACGTGCCACGCCCGGGCCACCGGATCGCGACACGCACACACGTTTCACCGCCCCAGCTTCCCCACCACCCTGCACATTTGGCAGGCTGTCCCCGCAACTCGGGGGATTGCAGGGAGGGAAGTCCGCACCATGCACAGTGCACAAACAGTCACGTCCGGAGATCCACGTCTCAGCTGGCGCGCCACCGAGCTCAGCCGTACGCCCCAGCTCCACCACCGCCGCGACGGCATCCTGCCGGCCGTGGCCGCAGCTCTGTCCGTACGCGGAGAGACACTGACCTGCACGGCGGGCAAGGGTGACCAGCCACCGGTCCTGCACCCACTCGTGCAGGACTTCCTCGACACCCTCACCAGCGGCCAGCGCGAACGCTTCACCGGGCGATGCCCCGAAGCGATACTGCTCTCCCGGCAACTCACCTCCGCCGACAGCAGCCGCTCCAAGCGCGCCCAGCGCAAACCGCTGACCAACGGCGAAGCCCGCCGGGTCCTCAAGCACTCCCGGCTCACCGCCCGGCGCATCCGCGAGGACGGCGACCCGCTCCACGGCAGCTACGCACCCCCCTGCCGGTCCTGTACGGCGATGCTCGCCCACTTCGGCGTACGCCCCGTCGACCTCACCACCCCCGGCGCGGTGACCACCGCCGAGAAGGGCTGAGCACCACACCATGCACGACCGAGCCGCCGTACCCGCCCAGCACGACCGCACGTCCTCCACCCGCTTCGCCGTGCCCCTCGACGCGGCGCTGCGGGAGGCCGGCTGGCAGCCTGGGCGCTGGAACATCCGCCAGGCCGAGGAATGGGCCGACGCCCTGCGCTCCCACGCCTCGCCCGCCGGACACCAGCACGCCGTCTTCCCCGCGGCCGTCGAAGCCTGGGCCGAGTTCGGCGGCCTGCGCATCACCGGCTCCGCGCCGGGCCGGCAGATCGCACCGGCCGCCGTGCGCATCGACCCGCTGAGCGGTCTGCACCTGGCGCGCACGCTCGGCGATCTGGGACGCGCCCTCCGGACCGAGGTCGCACCGCTCGGCGAAGAAGGGGACGGACAGGCGGTACTCGCCATCGACATCGAGGGACGCGTCTACTCCATCGATCACACGGGTGACTGGTACCTCGGGTCGGACATCGACCGCGCCCTGGAGGCGCTCGTCACCGGGGTACAGCCGGAGCGGCTCACCTCGGGCTGAACGCGAGGGCCCCGCACCCGCCGGGCGCCACACCCGCACCGCCCGGGCATCGCCACCGCCCCGGCACGCCGTCAGGCCGCCCGCCACGCCGTTACGCGGCCGGCCGCGGCGCAGCCCAGCCCGTGTCCGTCACGCGGCCGCCCCGGCGTCCGGCAGGACCGCCGACACCCGGAAGCCACCCGCCTCCGTCGGCCCGGACACGAACACGCCGCCGAGCCCCAGCACCCGCTCCCGCATCCCCACCAGGCCGTTCCCCCCGCTCGGCAGCCCCGCGTCCGCCGTGGCCCCGTCGGTCGGCCCGTTCTCCACCTGCATCGCGACCTCCGCGTCCCGGTGCGCCAGCCGTACCCACGTCCTGGCGCCCGCCGCGTGCTTGTGCACGTTCGTCAACGCCTCCTGCACCACCCGGTACGCCGTCTGCTCCACCTCGGGGGCGTACGGGCGCAGCTCGCCGTCCACGGACAGCTCCACCGTCATCCCCGCCTCCCGGGACTGCGCCACCAGCGCCTCGACCTCGCACAGGCGGGGCCCGTCCTCCGCGGGCTCGGCGGCAGCCGCAGCAGCGGCGACCCGGCCCACCGTGGCGAGCGGCACCTGGCCGTCGGACGGGGCCACGAGCGCGTCGCCACTGCGCAGCACCCCGAGCATCTCCCGGAGTTCCGTCAGCGCCTGCCGGCCCATGTCGCCCACGAGCGCCGCGTTGCGGACCGCCTTCGCCGGGTCCTTGGGTGCCACCACCTGGAGCGCCGCCGCGTGCACCACCATGAGGCTGACCCGGTGCGCGACGACGTCGTGCATCTCCCGCGCGATCCGGGTCCGCTCCTCCGTACGCGCCCACTCGGCCCGTTCCTCGGCCCGGTCGGCCAGGAGCGACAGCTCCCGCTCCAGCGAGTCCGCCCGCTCCCGCAGGCTCTCCATGAGCCGGCGCCTGGCCCCGATGTACAGGCCCAGGAGCACGGACGGCGCCGTCAGTCCCAGCGACATGAAGAGGGACACGACCGGGATGTACCAGACACCCGGCCCGAAGTCGGCATGGGCGTCCACGCTCTGCCTCAGCCGTACGTAGGAGACGACGAACGTGCCGACGAGCGTCATCCCCGCCAGCGCGACGGTGATCCTGCGCGGCACCTCCGAGGCGGCGAGCGTGTACAGGCCGACGAGCCCCATCAGGAAGCCCATCTCGGCGGGCGTCGTCGCTATCGACACCAGCACCACGGCGATCGGCCAGCGCCGGCGCAGCAGGAGGACCGACCCCGCCACCAGCCCGAAGACCACGCCGACCGGCACCGGCAGCCCGGTGTCCCCGGCGAACTCCACCCCCTCCAGCGCGCACTCGAGCGCCGAGAACAGCGCCAGTCCTACGTCCAGGGCGACACCGCGTCGCCTTTCCCACCACCAGTAGCCGCGGGTGGTCGATCCCGCCGCCTCCCGGTCTGCCCCCGTTGCGGTCATGGCGTCCAGCCTACGGGCGGGCGCACCTGATTTTCCGGGGAGTCCGACAGCACGGAAAGCGACCGGCCGCGGCGCAGAAGGCTCCGCGGTGCCGGTCCGCCGTGGGGAACGGGGGCGTGCCGCACCAGCGTTGCGGAGCGTCCGGCGCAGCGAAGCACCCGGACAGCGGCGTCGCGTGGAGGGCACCTGGTACGGCATAGTGTTGGGTGCCGTATCGAGGGCCGGTGAGATGTCCGGTCCGACAGACCGTGCAGTCCCCTGTGGTGTAATGGCAGCACAGTGGCTTTTGGTGCCATTTGTCCGGGTTCGAGTCCTGGCAGGGGAGCTTCGGCGCCGGCAGGAGCCGTACCGCGTCCGGGCCCCGACCTCACCGGTCGGGGCCCGCGCTCGTTCCGGTCGGGGCCCGCGCTCGTTTCGACCGGAAACACCCCCGGTATCCTGCGGGTGTCCACCACCCGAAGCCGAAGGGCATATCCGTGAGCGTCGCCTCCCCGGCCGCCGTCGTCGTCCTCGCAGCGGGTGAGGGCACCCGCATGAAGTCGAAGACGCCCAAGGTCCTGCACGAGATCTCCGGGCGCTCGCTCGTCGGACATGTCGTCGCCGCCTCCCGTGAGCTCGACCCCCAGCACCTCGTCGTGGTCGTCGGACACGCGAGCGAGCAGGTCACCGCCCACCTCTCCGCCGGGGACGCCCCCGTACGCACCGCCTACCAGGCCGAGCAGAACGGCACCGGGCACGCCGTCCGGATGGGGCTGGAGGAGCTCGGCGGCACGGTCGAGGGCACCGTGATCGTCGTCTGCGGGGACACCCCGCTGCTCTCCGGAGAGACCCTCTCCGCGCTCGCCGCCACCCACGCCGCCGACTCCAACGCCGTCACCGTGCTGACCGCCGAGGTCCCGGACGCCACCGGTTACGGCCGGATCGTCCGCGACGCGGCCACCGGGGCGGTCACCGAGATCGTCGAACACAAGGACGCCACCGTCGCGCAGCGCGCGATCCGGGAGATCAACTCCGGGGTGTTCGCCTTCGACGGACGGCTCCTGCGCGACGCGCTCGGCAAGGTCCGCACCGACAACAGCCAGGGCGAGGAGTACCTCACCGACGTGCTGTCGATCCTGCGCGAGGCGGGTCACCGCGTCGGCGCCTCGATCGCCGGTGACCACCGGGAGATCCTCGGCATCAACAACCGGCTCCAGCTGGCCGAGGCCCGGCGGCTGCTCAACGAGCGGCTGCTGGAGCGCGCCATGCTGGCGGGCGTCACGGTGGTGGACCCGGCGTCGACACAGATCGACGTGACGGTGACGTACGAGCGTGACGCGGTCGTGCACCCGGGGACGCAGCTGCTGGGAACGACGCATCTGGCGGAGGACGCCGAGGTCGGCCCGAACACACGCCTCACGGACACCGTGGTGCACGCCGGCGCACGCGTGGACAACACGGTCGCGGACGGGGCCGAGGTGGGCCCGGGCGCGACGGTCGGCCCGTTCGCCTATCTGCGGCCGGGAACGCGGCTGGGCGCGAGGTCGAAGGCCGGTACGTACGTGGAGATGAAGAACGCCACGATCGGCGAGGGCACCAAGGTCCCCCACCTGAGCTACGTGGGCGACGCCACGATCGGCGACCACACGAACATCGGTGCGGCGAGCGTCTTCGTGAACTACGACGGCGTCGCCAAACACCACACGACGATCGGGTCACACTGCCGGACCGGCTCGGACAATATGTTTGTGGCGCCTGTCACGGTCGGGGACGGCGTTTACACCGCGGCCGGTTCGGTCATCACCAAGGACGTGCCCGCCGGCTCGCTCGCCGTCGCACGGGGCCAGCAGCGGAATATCGAGGGCTGGGTGGCGCGCAAGCGTCCCGGCAGTGCGGCGGCACAGGCGGCCCAGGCCGCCACCCAGGAGGCCGGCGGCGAAAGCTGACCGGAAACAGGTGCGCCCGAGGCGGCGTACCGTGATAGATGCTCACCCATTTCGGCTGGCTCGTCGCACATCGGGACACCTGCGCGCGGGGCCAGATACACGTCTGAGGAGACTGTGCTGTGACCGGGATCAAGACGACCGGCGAGAAGAAACTGATGTTCTTCTCCGGCCGCGCCCACCCCGAGCTGGCCGAGGAGGTCGCACATCAGCTGGGTGTCGGCCTCGTGCCGACGAAGGCCTTCGATTTCGCCAACGGCGAGATCTACGTGCGGTTCCAGGAGTCCGCCCGCGGTGCAGACTGCTTCCTGATCCAGAGCCACACGGCTCCGATCAACAAGTGGATCATGGAGCAGCTGATCATGCTGGACGCGCTCAAGCGCGCGTCCGCCCGCTCCATCACGGTGATCGTGCCGTTCTACGGCTACGCCCGCCAGGACAAGAAGCACCGCGGCCGCGAGCCGATCTCGGCCCGCATGGTCGCGGACCTGATGAAGACGGCGGGTGCCGACCGCATCCTGACCGTCGACCTGCACACGGACCAGATCCAGGGCTTCTTCGACGGCCCGGTCGACCACCTTTTCGCGCTGCCGATACTGGCCGACTACGTCGGTGCCAAGGTCGACCGCTCGAAGCTGACGATCGTCTCGCCGGACGCCGGCCGGGTGCGCGTCGCCGACCGCTGGTGCGACCGCCTGGACGCGCCGCTGGCGATCGTCCACAAGCGCCGCGACAAGGACGTGCCGAACCAGGTCAGCGTCCACGAGGTGGTCGGTAACGTCGAGGGCCGGGTGTGCGTCCTGGTGGACGACATGATCGATACGGGCGGCACGATCTGCGCCGCCGCCGACGCCCTGTTCGCGCACGGTGCGGAGGACGTCATCGTGACGGCGACGCACGGTGTGCTGTCCGGCCCCGCCGCGGACCGTCTGAAGAACTCCAAGGTGAGCGAGTTCGTCTTCACGGACACCCTGCCGACCCCGGGCGAGCTGGAGATCGACAAGATCACGGTGCTGTCCATCGCCCCGACGATCGCTCGTGCGGTCCGGGAGGTCTTCGAGGACGGTTCGGTGACGAGCCTCTTCGAGGAGCAGGGCGACTAGGAACAGGACGGCGGTGGGTCACCTGCGGGTGATCCACTTGGGTGCGGCCTCCCCGGCGGGTAGACTCAGCGAGTTGCTCGGCGAGGGAGGCCGTACCTGTTGGTGCGGCGGTCCGTTATCGACGCGCTCTTCGTAGCAGGCCTGTCGTGGGCCGGGTGACCAACAGTCTTCTTTCACCTTACGAGGAGTGCATCATGGCCGAGATCAAGCTCGCCGCAGAGGTCCGTACCGAGTTCGGCAAGGGCGCCGCCCGCCGTACGCGTCGTGCCAACCTGGTCCCCGGGGTCGTCTACGGCCACGGTGCCGAGCCGGTCCACATCTCCCTCCCGGGTCACGAGCTGCTTCTGGCGCTCCGCACCGCCAACGTCCTGATCGGTCTCGAGATCGACGGCAAGGACGCCCTGGTCATCCCGAAGGCCGTCCAGCGCAACGCCATCAAGGGCAACATCGAGCACGTCGACCTGCTGACCGTGACGCGCGGCGAAAAGGTCGAGGTCGAGATCGCGGTGCACGTCGAGGGCGAGCTCGCCCCGGGCGGCAACCTCCTGGAGTACGTGCAGAACACGCTGCTCGTCGAGGCCGAGGCCACCCACATCCCCGAGTCCGTCACGGTCTCCATCGCCGGTCTCGACGCCGGTGACTCGATCCTCGCCAAGGACGTCCCGCTGCCGTCCGGTTCGGTGCTGGCCGGCGACGAGGACGCCGTCGTGCTCCAGGTCGTCTCCGCGCAGGCCGAGGAGCCGAGCGCCGAGGGCGCCGAGGCCGAGGGCACCGAGGCCTGAGCCTCGCCCCACCTGCTTCACTGACGGGGTGGCGGTTCCCTTCCGGGGGTCCCGCCGCCCCGTTTCCCTGTCACGACTGGTCCGAACGCGAGGAGACCGAGCGCAGATGTCCGACGCCACCGACCCCTGGCTGATCGTGGGCCTCGGCAACCCCGGTCCCGAGTACGCCGCGAACCGGCACAACGCCGGGTTCATGGTCGCCGATCTGCTGGCGGAGCGGATCGGCGGGAAGTTCAAGCGCGCGCCGAAGGCGCAGGCACAGGTCCTGGAGGGCCGGATGGGCCCGCCCGGGCCGCTGAGCCGCCGTGTGGTGCTGGCCAAGCCGATGTCGTACATGAACCTGTCCGGGGGGCCGGTCACCGCTCTGCGGGACTTCTACAAGGTGCCCACGGACCACGTCGTGGCCGTCCACGACGAGTTGGACATCGACTTCGGCATGCTGCGGCTGAAGCTGGGCGGCGGTGACAACGGGCACAACGGGCTGAAGTCGATGACGAAGGCGATGGGCCCGGACTACCACCGGGTGCGGTTCGGCATCGGCCGGCCACCGGGGCGGATGCAGGTGGCGGACTTCGTGCTGAAGGATTTCTCGGGCACGGAGCGCAAGGAGCTGGCCTACCTGGTGGACCGGGCGGCGGACGCCGTGGAGTCGTTGCTGGCGGACGGGCTCGAGCGGGCCCAGTCCACGTACAACTCCTGACATTCCCTCTGGTTCCCGGGTCTTTTTCAGCCACAGGTTGACCGAGGGCACAGCTCTGCCCAAAGATCGGCCCCCATGAAGCGGAGCTCCTCCCACCGGCTGCTGGCCCACGGCCGTTCGTTCGCCGCGGGCTGTGTCGTCCTGTTGCTGCTGGTCGCGGGTGTCTGGGCGTCGTGGGACACGGCGCACCACATCGTGCTGTCCAAGGGCCGCGAACACGGCACGATGGCCGTCACCGGATGCGGTGAGGACGTGTGCACGGGGTCGTTCGCTCCGGACGCGGAGTCGCGGGAGCGGCCCGGTGTGACCATCGAGCGGTCCGTCGCGGTGCGCAAGGGCGACCGCTTCCCCGTCGTGGTGAAACCCGGGACCGGTGAGGTCGTGCGCACCGGGGCGCCGGGGTTCCTGCACGCGTGGCTGCCGTTCGGCGGTGCGCTGGTACTGGCCGCTCTGCTGATCGGCGGCGGGCTGCGGATGCCCCGGACGGCCTGGGGCGCGGGCATCGCGGGTGCGGCCCTGCTCGCGGCGACGTTCGTCGCCCTGTGACAGGACCGCACCCGCGCATGTCTGCGCCGGGGGTCAGCCGGTGTTGCGCAGGCCTGCCGCGACGCCGTTGACGGTGAGCAGCAGGGCGCGGGCGAGGAGCGGGTCGGCTTCCTCGCCGCGCTCGGCCGCCTGGCGCTGGCGGGCGAGCAGGGACACCTGGAGGTAGGAGATCGGGTCCAGGTAGGCGTCGCGGATCGCGAAGGTCTGCTGCAGCACCGGGCTGGTGCCGAGGAGTTCCTTGCCTCCGGTGACCTTGAGGACTTCCTGCACGGTGAGGTCGTGCTCGGCCCGGATGACGTCGAAGACGTGCTTGAGCTCGTCGGGGACGAGGGTGTCGACGTAGTGCTGGGCGATGCGCAGGTCGGTCTTGGCGAGGGTCATCTCGACGTTGGAGATGAAGTTCTGGAAGAAGTGCCACTGTCCGTGCATTTCTTCGAGGACGGTGCCGAGGCCGGCTTCGCGGAGTGCCTTGAGGCCGGAGCCGACGCCGAACCAGCCGGGGACGATCTGCCGTGACTGGGTCCAGCCGAAGACCCACGGGATGGCGCGGAGTCCGTCGAGCGAGACGCCCGAGCCGGGGCGGCGGGAGGGCCGCGAGCCCAGGTGCAGGTCGGCGAGCTGGTCCACCGGGGTGGAGGCGAGGAAGTACGCGGGCAGGTCCGGGTCTTCGACGAGCTTGCGGTAGGCGGCGTGGGCGGCGTCGGAGACCGTGTCCATGGCGGCGTCCCAGCGGGCGAGCGCCTCGTCGGACTGGCGGGGCGCGGTGTGCAGCGCGGAGGCCTGGAGCGTGGCCGCGACGGTCAGTTCCAGGTTCTCGCGGGCGAGCGCGGGGATGAGGTACTTGTCGGAGATGACCTCGCCCTGTTCGGTCACCTTGATCTCGCCCTCCAGCGTGCCCCAGGGCTGCGCGAGGATCGCGTCGTGCGAGGGGCCGCCGCCTCGGCCGACGGTGCCGCCGCGGCCGTGGAAGAGGCGCAGGCGTACGCCGTAGCGGTGGGCCACGTCGCGGAGCCGGCGCTGGGCGCGGTGGATCTCCCACTGGGAGGTCGTGATGCCGCCGAACTTGGAGGAGTCGGAGTAGCCGAGCATGACCTCCTGGACGTCTCCGCGCAGGGAGACGAGACGGCGGTAGGACGGGTCCGCGAGCATCTCGTCGAGGATGACGTCGGCGGCGCGGAGCTCGTCGGTGGTCTCCAGGAGCGGCACGATGCCGATCTTGGCCCAGCCGCCGTGGAGGTCGATGAGCCCGGCCTCGCGGGCGAGGACGGCCGCGGCGAAGACGTCGTCGGCGCCCTGGCACATCGAGATGATGTAGGACTCGATGACCTCGGGACCGAAGCGCTCGAAGGCCTGCTTGATGGTGTGGAAAACGCCGAGGGTCTTCTCACCCGCGGCGTCGAGCGGGGCGGGGGTCGGGGCGAGGGGACGACGGGAGCGGAGTTCCTTGGCCAGGAGCTTCTGCCGGTACTCGCGGGGCATGTCGGCGTAGCGCCAGGATTCCTCGCCGAGCCGGTCGAACAGCTGGCCGAGGGCGTGGTGGTGGGCGTCGGCGTGTTCGCGCACGTCCATGGTGGCGAGCTGCAGGCCGAACGCGGAGAGCGTCCGGATGGTGCGGTCCATGCGGCCGTCGGCGAAGAGACCGCCGCGGTGCTCGCGCAGCGAGGTCTGGATCAGGACCAGGTCCGCGATGAGCTCGGCGGTGCCGAGGTAGTCGCAACCGGGGCGGTGGGGGGTGCCGGTGGCGAGGCGCTCGCGGGTGTTGACGAGCTTCTGCCGGATGCAGGTGGCCTTGAGCCGGTAGGGCTCCTCGGCGTTCAGCCGCTTGTAGCGGGGACTGATCTCGGGGAGGCGCTCCAGGTCCGCCTGGAGGGAGGTGAGGAGCTCGTCGGTGGCTCCGGTGTAGCGGATGGAGTTGGAGAGCAGTCCGCGCAGGTAGTCGATGAGTTCGAGGGCGTCGGTGATGCCGTGCTCGTGCTGGAGGATCAGCACGTCCCAGGTGACGGCGGGCGTCACGTTGGGGTTGCCGTCGCGGTCGCCGCCGATCCAGGTGCCGAAGGTGAGGGGGCGGGTGCCCGCGGGAAGTTCGACGCCGACACGTTCGAGTTCGGCGGCGAGGTCCTCCAGGACGTCGCCGACGGCGTCGGCGTGCAGCTCGTCGAGGTAGTAGATGGCGTTGCGGGCCTCGTCGGCCGGCTCGGGGCGTACGACGCGGAGCTCGTCCGTCTGCCAGATCAGGTCGATGTTCTCCGCGAGCCGCAGGTCCTGGCGGCGGCGGTCGGCCTGGATGACGGGGGTGTCGAGGAGCTCGGCGATCCGGCGGAGCTTGTTGAGCACGGAGCGGCGGGCGGCTTCGGTGGGGTGAGCGGTGAAGACGGGCCGTACGTTGAGGTTCTTGACGGTCTCGCGCAGGTGCTCGGGGTCGGCGTCCTTGAGGCGGTCGGCGGTGCGGGCGAGGAGCCCGCCCTCGGCGGCCCGGCGGTCGCGCATCTCGTGGGCGCGGTGGACCTGCTCGGTGACGTTGGCGAGGTGGAAGTAGGTGGAGAAGGCGCGCACGAGCTGTGCGGCGGTCTCCAGATCCGTGTCGCCCAGGAGTGCTGCGGCGGCCTCGCCGTCGGTGCGGGTCAGGGCGCGGACGCGCTCGACGAGGTCGAGGAGCTCCTGGCCTTCCTGGCGTACGAGGGTCTCGCCCAGCAGATCGCCGAGGCGGCGGATGTCCGCGCGCAGCTCGGCGCTGGCGGCAGGTGTCTGGTCGGCACTGCTCACAGTGTGCGGCTCCTTGCAGTGGTTGAGCACTTCTGTCACAGGGGGTCCGGGGCCGTCGCGGTGCTGACGTCACCCCGGGAAAGCAGAGTGCGGACCGCGCTGTCCGACCCACCCAGGATAGGTGTCCGGGGCTCCGGCGTGCTCGCTGCCCTGGGGGGTATTCGACAGGGGTGGCGCGGACCGGGTCCCGCAAGGGTTCCGGCGGCGGCGCTCTCGTGTCGCGGGTCACCTCGCTGCCATACTTACGTTGCCGTAGGTTACGGAAGCGTAGTCCGGTAATTTCGTCATATTTCCTCACTCCACGGGAGACAGTCGATGCCTACCCGCCCCGATGTGATCGACGACGGCCCGACGGCGGCCGACGCGACTACACCCGCCTCCGCCACGCTCGGCGGCGACAACAAGCGGTCGATCGAGCAGATCGCGCTCCTGCTGTTCATCGTCGTGCCGTTCGCGGCCCTGGTCGCGGCCGTCCCGCTGGCATGGGGACGTGGTGTCAGCTGGCTCGACCTGGGCCTGCTGGTCGTCATGTACTACTGGGGCTGCCACGGCGTGACGATCGGTTTCCACCGCTACTTCACCCACGGCTCCTTCAAGGCCAGGCGTCCCCTGCGCATCGCCCTCGCCGTCGCGGGGTCGATGGCGGTCGAGGGCCCGCTGGTGCGCTGGGTGGCCGACCACCGCAAACACCACAGGTTCTCCGACGCCGAGGGCGACCCGCACTCGCCCTGGCGGTTCGGCGACGACCTCCCGGCGCTGCTGAAAGGGCTGTGGTGGGCGCACATCGGCTGGATGTTCAACGAGGAGCAGACCCCGCAGAAGAAGTACGCCCCGGACCTGGTCCGGGACCCGGCCATCCGAGCCATCTCCCGCCACTTCCTCACCTTCACCATCGCCTCGCTGGCCATTCCGCCGCTGGTCGGCGGACTGGTGACCATGTCCTGGTGGGGTGCGTTCACCGCGTTCTTCTGGGGCTCGCTGGTCCGGGTCGCGCTGCTGCACCACGTGACCTGGTCGATCAACTCGATCTGTCACGCGGTCGGCAAGCGGCCCTTCAAGTCCCGGGACCGGTCGGGGAACGTGTGGTGGCTGGCGGTCCTCTCGTGCGGCGAGTCCTGGCACAACCTGCACCACGCCGACCCGACGAGCGCACGACACGGTGTGCTCAAGGGCCAGATCGACTCCAGCGCCCGGCTGATCCGCTGGTTCGAGAAGCTGGGCTGGGCGCACGACGTGCGCTGGCCCGACGCCACCCGTATCGCCTCCCGGCGCAAGTCCGCCACTGCCGACCCTGCATGATTGACGACGTGGCGACCGACGGAAGCACAAGCGGTGAGAAGAGCAGACCAGCCCCCACCCGCCGGACCCGGCGGGTCCGGATGACCGGCAAGGAGCGCCGCGAGCAACTGCTGGACATCGGCCGCACCTTGTTCGCCGACAAGGGTTTCGAGGGCACCTCGGTCGAGGAGATCGCGGCCCGCGCCGGAGTGTCCAAGCCGGTCGTGTACGAGCACTTCGGCGGCAAGGAGGGGCTGTACGCGGTCGTGGTCGACCGCGAGATGCGCCAGTTGCTCGACCTGGTGACCGGCGCCCTCACGGCGGGCCATCCCCGCGAGCTCCTGGAGCAGGCGGCTTTCGCACTGCTCGACTACATCGAGACGTATACGGACGGGTTCCGGATCCTGGTCCGGGACTCGCCGGTCGCACAGTCCACGGGAACGTTCGCGTCGCTGATCAGCGACATCGCGACGCAGGTCGAGGACATCCTGGGCCTGGAGTTCAAGGCCCGCGGCTTCGACCCGAAGCTGGCGCCGCTGTACGCGCAGGCACTGGTCGGCATGGTGGCGCTGACCGGCCAGTGGTGGCTGGACGTCCGCAAGCCCAAGAAGGCGGAGGTCGCCGCGCACCTGGTGAACCTGGCGTGGCACGGGCTGGAGAATCTGGAGTCGAAGCCCCGGCTGATAGGCCACCGCAGGAGCTGACCGCGGTCACGCCGGCACCCCATGGCCGCACCCGGCGCGCGGCGACACCGGCCGGAGGCTCACCCGACGCGCGGCGACACCGGCCGGAGGCTCACCCGGCGACGCGGACCACGGCGAAGATTCGGCGGAACGGGAAGACCGTGCCGTGCGGGCCCGCCGGGTAGGCGGTGCGCAGCAGGTCGCGGTAGGAGCTGACGAAGGCGTCCCGGGCCCCGGGGTCGTCGGCGAGCGCGGTCAGGACGGGGCGCAGACCGGTGCCCTTCACCCAGTCCAGGACGGCGTCCTCCCCCTGGAGCAGGTGCAGGTAGGTGGTCTCCCAGACGTCGGCCGTACGGCCGGGGGCGGTGAGGTGCCGCAGGTACTCCGCCGGGGCGAGGACCGCGTCGTCGTGACGCAGCAGGCCGCCGAGGCGCCCGCGCCAGCGCGGTGTCCCGGCCAGTTCCCGCATGAGGGTGTGACTGGGGGCGTCGAAGTTGCCGGGGACCTGGAAGGCGAGGACGCCGCCGGGGGTGAGGGCGTCCAGCCATGCGGGGAAGCGGTCGGCGTGGCCGGGGACCCATTGGAGCAGGGCGTTGGAGACGATGAGGTCGTACGGCTCCCCCGGTACCCAGGTCGCGGCGTCGGCCTCGGCGAAGTCCAGGCGGGGTCCGGCGTGGGCGCGGGCCCGTTCGAGCATCTGGGGGGAGGTGTCGTACCCGGTGACGCGGGCCCCGGGCCGGTGCTCGGCGAGCAGGGCCGTGACGTTGCCCGCGCCGCAGCCGAGGTCGGCGATACGGGGGGCGGGATCATGGGGCAGGGGCCCGATCCGGGCCAGGAGGTCGAGGAAGGGCCGGGTGCGGTGGTCCGCGTGACGCAGGTACTGCTGCGGATCCCAGAGGGGTGCGGTCATCCTCCCAGGATCACCGGAATAATATCTTGATGTCAAGACACTTGAATTCAAGAGACTTCATGTCGAGGGACCCTTTACACTGATCGACATGGAGGACGAGGTCGACCGACTGGTCGCTGCATGGCGCCGCGAGCGCCCCGACCTCGACGTGGAACCACTCGAGGTCCTGAGCCGCGTCTCGCGCCTGGCCCGTCACCTCGACCGGGCCCGCCGGATCGCCTTCACCGAGCACGATCTGGAGCCCTGGGAATTCGACGTCCTGACGTCACTGCGTCGCGCCGGCGCACCGTACCAGCTCTCCCCCGGCCAGCTCCTCACCCAGACCCTGGTCACGTCGGGCACGATGACGAACCGCATCGACCGGCTCACCAAGAAGAATCTCGTCGAGCGGCTGCCCGACCCGAGTGACCGCCGCGGCGTCCTCGTGCGGCTGACCGACCGGGGCCGTGACAGGGCCGACCAGTCGCTGGCCGGCCTGCTCGCACAGGAGCGCACCATCCTCGGCGAGCTCTCCCCCCGGCAGCGCGCCGAACTGGCGGGGCTGCTACGCCAGTTGACCGCCCCGTTCGACAACATCCCCGGTTAGGGCCGCCGGCCCCACACCGGCCCGCCGGGCCAGTGCGACCGCGGCCAGCGTCGAGTGGACGCCCAGCTTGCCCAGTACGTTCTGCATGTGCGTACGCACCGTGTGCGGCGAGAGGAAGAGCCGCTCCGCGACCGCCTTGCGGCCCAGGCCCGCCACCATGCAGCGCAGCACCTCGCGCTCACGGGGGGTCAGGGACTCGACCAGTTGCTCGCTCTCGGTGCGGTGCTTGCGGGCCGCGGTCAGCTCGCGCAGGACGCCCGTCAGCAGGGCGGCCGGCAGATGCGTCTCGTCGCGCAGCACGCCCCGGACGACCGTCAGCAGCCGCTGCAGCGAACAGTCCTTGGCGACCCACCCCGACGCGCCCGCCTGCAGCGCCAGCGCGGCACGGCGCGGGTCGTCCCTCTCGGCGAGCACCACCGTGCGCATCGACGGCCGGCCCGCGCGCACCCCGGCGACCAGCGAGATGCCGTCCGCCTGCCCGTGTCCCTCCGGTGCCCGCGGTGCGGGGACGGCGGGCACCCCGCCCGTGGGCAGGATGCCCAGCTCGGCGTCGACCAGCATCACGTCGTAGTGGCGCCCCTCTGCCGCCGCGCGCTCCAGACACCGCAGCGCGGCGGGACCACTGCCCGCCGCCGACACGTCGACGTCCGGTTCCGCGGCCAGCGCCGCCGCGAGGGATTCGGCAAAAATGCGGTGGTCGTCGACCACCAGAACCCGGATACGAGCCACAGACAACCCCCCAAGCTGCGTCAGCTCCTGGGGCGCCCCGTGCGGCCTGCCCCGCCGGGGACGGACCGCTGCGGACACGGCGCCCGGAGCGCCGAGGCGACCCGCGCCCACGGCCGCCGCCGCGCGCCGACCGCCACCCGTCCGGGCGTCGTGTCCGACTGTCTCGTCCCCTGAAACGACACCGGCCCCCACCGGTGCTGTGCATCAGCGTACGGGGGGTAGTGGACGGCGGAAGGCGATTCACGGAACTGACTGCTGAAGGTGTTTAGGGTGTGATTCATGTTCCGTCTTGAGACAGAAGTGGACAAGGAACGTCGTATTCTGCTGGGTCGTCGGCTGCATGACGACAACTGGGACGGATCACCGGAGCTGCGTGCCCTGCACACCACACCAGGTGAGCACGAACTCCCGCTGGACGTGTGGCTCATCGACGCGCAGGGAGCACTCGCCGGAGGGCTGTCCGGACGGACCTGGGCCTACTGGCTCCACGTGGACCTGCTCTGGGTGGACCCCCGCCACCGTGGCAGCGGGCTGGGGACCAGGCTGCTCGCCGAGGCGGAACGCCTCGCCCGTGACGACCGGGCCTGTACCCGCTCCCGGCTGGAGACCTGGGACTTCCAGGCTCCCGCCTTCTACCGGAAGCAGGGGTACGAGGTGGTCGGCGAGGTCGCGGACTACCCGCCCGGCGTCGCCGAGTACATCCTGGTCAAGCAGTTGGAGCGATCCGCCGTGCCCCTGCCGAAGGAACCGCGGGGAAGATTCCGGGGGTGGCGTAACCGGCTGAGGTGAAGGCCTCCTCGACGGACTTGGCGACCGTGTCCGCCGCGGCCTCCTCCACGAGCACGATCGCCGAGCCGCCGAAGCCGCCCCCGGTCATCCTCGCGCCGAGCGCCCCGGCCGCGTTCGCCGATGAGACCACGAGGTCGAGCTCCGGGCAGGAGACCCGCAGGTCGTCCCGGAGGGAGACGTGCCCCTCGGTGAGCACCCGGCCCGTCGCGCGCACCTCGCCGGAGTCGAGGAGCCCGATGACCTGCTCCACCCGGTGGTTGTCGCTCACGACGTGGCGGACGTAGCGCACCACGGACTCGTCCTCGCCCGACGCCGCCAGGGTGTCGAGCGCGGCGCCCAGTCCCTCGTACGGAAGGTCACGCAGGGTGCCTATGCCCAGGGCGCGGGCCCCCGCCTCGCAGCCGGCCCGGCGCTCCGCGTAGGCGCCGTCGCCCAGGGCGTGCTTGACCCGGGTGTCGACGACCAGGAGCTGCAGCCCGTGTGCGGCCAGGTCGAAGGGGACCTGGCGCTGGGTGAGGTCGCGGGTGTCGAGGTGGAGCGCGTGTCCCTGCGTGCAGCACGCCGAGGCCATCTGGTCCATGACTCCGCACGGCACACCGACGAAGTCGTTCTCGGCGCGCTGGCCGAGAACGGCGAGCTCCGGTGCGCTCAGGCCCAGCTCGAAGAGGTCGTTCAGGGCGAGCGCGGTGACCACCTCGAGGGCGGCGGACGAGGAGAGCCCGGCGCCGACGGGGACGGTGGAGGCGAGCTGGATGTCCGCGCCGGTGACGGGGTGGCCCGCCTCGCGCAGGGCCCAGACGACGCCGGCCGGGTAGGCCGCCCAGCCGTGGCCCGAGTGCGGGGCCAGCTCGTCCACGCGCAGCGAGACGACCCCGCCGGGTACGTCGGTGGAGTGCAGGCGCAGCACCCCGTCCGTGCGGCGGGCGACGGCAGCGCGGGCGCTGTGCGGGAGGGCGAGCGGCATGACGAAGCCGTCGTTGAAGTCGGTGTACTCACCGATCAGGTTCACTCGTCCGGGCGCGGCCCAGATTCCTTCGGGCGCGGTCCCGTACAGCGCGGTGAACCCTGCGGTCAGAGCGTGGTCGCTCAGGGACTCGGTCATGGGGTGGTGAGCTCCTCTCGGCGGGCGAACGCCCAGGCGTCGGCGACGATTGCGGCCAGGTCGGTGCGGGACGGCTGCCAGCCGAGCCGTTCCCTGGCGGTGGTGGCGGAGGCGACGAGGACGGCCGGGTCGCCGCCGCGCCGGGGGGCGGCGGTCTCGGGGACAGGATGGCCCGTGACCTGACGGACGGTCTCGATGACCTCCCGTACGGAGAAGCCGTTGCCGTTGCCGAGGTTGCAGATCAGGTGTTCGCCCGCGGTGGCGGCGTCCAGGGCCAGCAGGTGGGCCTCCGCCAGGTCGGCGACGTGGATGTAGTCGCGTACGCAGGTGCCGTCCGGGGTCGGGTAGTCGTCGCCGTACACGGAGATCGACTCGCGCCGGCCCAGCGCGACCTGGAGGACCAGGGGGATCAGGTGCGACTCGGGGTCGTGGCGTTCGCCGTGGCTGCCGTAGGCCCCGGCGACGTTGAAGTAGCGCAGGGAGACGGCTGCCAGGCCGTGTGCGGCGGCCTCGCCCGTGATCATGTGGTCGACGGCGAGCTTGGAGGCACCGTACGGGTTGGTGGGTGCGGTGGGGTCGGACTCGGTGATCGGGCTGGAGACCGGTTCCCCGTAGGTCGCCGCGGTGGAGGAGAAGACCAGGGTGCGCACTCCGGCGTCGCGCATCGCGGCGAGCAGGGCGGTCGTCCCGCCGACGTTGTTCACCCAGTACTTCTCGGGGTCGACGACGGACTCGCCGACCTGGGAGTACGCGGCGAAGTGCAGCACGCCGTCGTAGGAGGCGTCGAGCCACTTCGCGGCGTCCTGGATGCGGCCCTCGATGAACTCGGCCCCCTCCGGGACACCCTCGCGGAAGCCGGTCGACAGGTCGTCCAGGACGGTCACGGTGTGACCGGCCTCCAGCAGATGCGCGGCGACCACCCCGCCGACGTATCCCGCCCCGCCCGTGACCAGGTACTTCTTACCGGGGTTGCTCACTCGCTCGCTACCTCTCGCAGTCGCTGGGCCGCGGCCTCCGGCGGCACGTCGTTGATGAACACGTTCATGCCGGACTCGGAACCCGCGAGGAACTTCAGCTTGCCGGAAGTGCGCCGGATGGTGAAAAGCTCCAGGTGCAGACCGAACTCCTCCCGGCCGGGCACCCGGAAGGGAGCCTGGTGCCAGGCGGAGATGTACGGGGTCGGCGGCTCTCCGGGGCCGAAGACCCGGTCGAATCGCCTCAAGAGTTCCAGATAGATCTGTGGAAACTCTGTGCGGGCCGCCTCGTCGAGCTCCCGCAGGTCCGGGACACGGCGGCGCGGGTGGAGGTGGACCTCGTAGGGCCAGTGCGCCGCGTACGGCACGAACGCGACCCAGTGCTCGCCCTCCAGGACGACGCGCGATCCGTCGGCCAGCTCCCGGGCGACGACGTCGTCGAAGAGGTTGCGGCCGGTCTCCGTCCGGTGCGCATCGGCCGAGCGCAGCATCAGCTCGGTGCGCGGGGTGACGAAGGGGTAGCCGTAGATCTGCCCGTGCGGGTGGCCGAGCGTGACGCCGATCTCGGCGCCCCGGTTCTCGAAACAGAACACCTGGGTGACCTGCGGGAGTTCGGCGAGGTCGGCGGTCCGGTCGGTCCAGGCCTCCAGGACCAGGGCGGCCTGCTCCTCGGTGAGCCCGGCGAAGGACACGTCGTGGTCGGAGGTGAAGCAGACGACCTCGCAGCGGCCCGAGTCACCGGCGAGGGAGGGGAAGCGGTTCTCGAACACGGCGACGTCGTAGTGGTCGTCGGGGATCTCGCTCAGCCGGCCGTCCCGCGAGGGGCAGAGCGGGCACTCGTCGGCCGGGGGGTGGTACGTGCGCCCCTGCCGGTGCGAGGCGACGGCCACCGAGTCGCCCAGCAGCGGGTCGCGGCGGATCTCCGAGGACGTCGAGACGGCGTCGAGCGGCCGCTGGTCGACGGCGTCGCGGACGGTGTCGTCCGCGGAGTCGTAATAGATCAGCTCACGGCCGTCGGCGAGGGTCGTAACCGTCTTCTTCACCAGGCTCCTCCATGTAACCGCCCTCCAACATAACCGCACATAACAAATCACAAGCAAACACGCGAGTCAATGCCGGACACAGCCTGTGCGTCACCTGTGCTCCGCGAGGCGCAGACGTGGACATATCGCTCCGCTCGATCACGATCAAACAAAGAACCCCACTTGACCTGTTCAGTTTCTGAACACAAAGGCGTAAGTTCCGACGGGTTCAGTTCACGCAACGAAGCGGATACCCCCCATGCACTATCTGGCCGAAGGGCTCCGGCTCCCCACGAACGGGCTCGATTACACAATCCTGGCGATCTATTTCGTCGTGGTGCTCGGCATCGGGTTCGCCGCCCGGGCCAGTGTGAAGACGAGCCTCGACTTCTTCCTCTCCGGCCGGTCACTGCCTGCGTGGGTGACCGGTCTCGCCTTCGTCGCGGCGAATCTCGGGGCCACCGAGATTCTCGGCATGGCGGCGACCGGCGCGCAGTACGGTGTCGCGGTCGTGCACTGGTACTGGATCGGCGCCATCCCGGCCATGGTCTTCCTCGGCCTCGTGATGATGCCCTTCTACTACCGGTCGAAGGTCCGTTCCGTACCGGAGTTCCTGCTCCAGCGCTTCGACAAGTCGGCCCACCTGCTGAGTTCCATACTCTTCGCCTTCGCGGCGATCCTGATCGCGGGCGTGAACCTCTACGCCCTGTCGATCGTCGTGGAGGCACTGCTCGGCTGGCCTCAGTGGGTGGCGATCGTCGTCGCGGGGCTCTTCGTCCTCGTCTACATCACCATCGGCGGTCTCTCCTCGGCGATCTACAACGAGGTGCTGCAGTTCTTCGTCATCCTCGCCGCGCTGATCCCGCTGACCCTGCTGGGCCTCAAGCGCGTCGGCGGCTGGGACGGGCTGAGCGGCTCCCTGGAGAAGCAGCACGGCACGGACTTCCTGTCCGCCTGGGGCGGCACGGGCATCGGGGACGCCAACCCGCTCGGCGCCAACTGGCTGACGATCATCCTCGGCCTGGGCTTCGTGCTCTCCTTCGGCTACTGGACGACCAACTTCGCCGAGGTGCAGCGCGCCCTGTCCGCGAAGAACCTCTCGGCCGCCCAGCGCACCCCGCTGATCGCCGCGTTCCCGAAGATATTCATCGTCTTCGTGGTCATGATCCCGGGCCTGGTCGCCGCCGTACTGGTGCCCACGATCGGCACGCCCGGTTCGGACCTCACGTACAACGACGCCATCCCGCTGCTGATGCAGGAGCTCCTGCCCAACGGTGTGCTCGGCATCGCGGTGACCGGTCTGCTGGCCGCGTTCATGGCGGGTATGGCCGCCAACGTGTCCTCGTTCAACACGGTGTTCACCACGGACATCTGGCAGCGGTACGTGAAGAAGGACCAGCCGGACGCGTACTACCTGCGCTTCGGTCGGCTGATCACCGCGGTGGGAGTGCTCGCCTCGATCGGCACCGCGTTCATCGCCGCCAGCTTCTCCAACATCATGACGTACCTGCAGACGCTCTTCTCCTTCTTCAACGTCCCGATGTTCGTGGTCTTCATCATCGGCATGTTCTGGAAGCGCGCCTCGATGAAGTCCGGCGTCTGGGGCCTCGTGGCGGGCACCACCGCCGCGATGGTCAACTACTTCGTCATCTACAAGCAGGGCATCATCGACATCCCGTCCGACCAGGGCGCCAACTTCGTCTCCGCCATCGTCGGATTCGTCGCCGGCGCGGTCGTCATGGTCGCCGTCACTTTCTTCACGGCCCCCAAGCCGGAGGCCGAACTGGCCGGCCTGGTGTACGGGACCGAGTCCCCGGACGCCGACGAGGCGCCGGAGGAGGGCGACAGCGCCTGGTACCGCAAGCCCGCCCTGCTCGGCTGGGGCGCCATGATCCTCGCCGCCCTCTGCTACCTGCCCTACTCGCTCTGATCGGAGGCACTCACCATGTCCGACCTGCACAAGGAAGTCTCCGAACTGGAGCGCACATCCGCGACCGCGGCCCGGCTCTTCGACATCCGGAGGATCATCGGCGGGCTCTTCGTGGTCTACGGAGTGATCGTCACCATCGCCGGCATCAACCCCTCCGACGCCGACCTGAAGAAGGCCGAAGGGGTCCACATCAACCTCTGGACCGGCCTGGCCATGCTGGTCCTCGGGCTCTTCTTCCTGATCTGGATGAAGCTGCGCCCGGCCCAGGTGCCGGAGGAGGCTCCCGCCACGCCGGAGAGCTGACACCACCGCAGGGGCAGGACCGTCACGCGTTCACGCGAGGCCGTCCTGCCCCTGCGGCGTGTGCGCCGAGGCCCGGTCCAGCAGCCCCGTACGGGCCGCGAGGGCCGCGGCCTCCAGCCGGGAGCCGACGCCCAGCTTCATCAGCACGCGCTGAACATGCGTGCGTGCGGTACTCGGCGCGATGGCCATTCCCGCCGCGATCAGCCGGGTGTCCTCGCCCTCGGCGACCCGGACCAGCACCTCGACCTCGCGCGGGGTCAGCATCCGCAGCAGCCGCTGCCCCTCGTCGTCCGGCTGGACCACCGGATGGAGCAGCTCCGCGAACGCGCCCCGCAGCAACTGCGGGGCGACGGCGGTCTCCCCGGCCCGCGCTTTGATCATCGCGCGTTCGACGCCCTCTATGCGCTCGTCGTGCCGGACGTACCCCGCGGCGCCCGCGGCGAAGGCGGCGGCGATCCCACGCGGGCTGGGAACCGGCCCGAGCACGACGACGGCCACCTGCGGCCGTTCCCGCCCGATCCGCGTGATCGGGTCGAAGGCGCCCGGCGCGGCGGGCGCGGCCGTACCGAACAGACAGACCTCCGGCGCTCTGCTGACCACGAGTTCCGCCGATCCCGCGGTCGGCGCGGCTGCCGCGAGGACCCGGTGCCCCCGCAGTCTGAGCGCCGAGGCGAGCGCCTCGGCGAGCAGTCGGTGGTCGTCGACCACCATGAGCCGCACGCCCATCGAGATAGCCCCCCTGTGTACAGCGCCGTACCGCTGTGTGACTCCGGAACAGGCCCCCCGGCCCTCTTGACCCGGCAAGTTACACGCTTGTTCGACGTGCTGCGCCCTCTACCGGGCAGAAGCCACTCGGAATGCCTGTTTCCGCTCCGTTCGAGGCCACTTGCCGGGCAGAAAACGATCGGCCCTGCCGGTCGAATGATCAACCGGCAGGGCCGTTCGTCGCACACCGTCGGTGCTCACCCGCACATGGGTCAGCCGGTGGTGAAGGAGACGACGAGGTACTGCTTGTCGTCCAGGGAGCTCGAACTGGGCTTGCTGAGCATCTTCTCCGAGATGAACAGCCGTCCCTTGTCGTAGATGTACTCGGCGTAGTCACCGGAGAAACTGGTCTCCGCGTCCCGCACCGCTTCCTCGTCCGGGTTCTCCATCAGCACGGTCTCCTCGAAGGTGGAGCCGTTGATGGACACGATCTGGCCGCCCTTGTCGTACGGGGGTTCCTTGTAGGCGATGACGTTCGTGCCGTCCATGCGCAGCGGCCGCAGCGTGTAGCGGTCACCCGCGTCCGCCTTGCCGCCGACGAGCTTGCCGGTGGTCAGGTCGAAGGCGACGATCTCGTTGGTGTCGCCGTACTCCCCGCCGCCCTCGTGCTCCTCGGTCGGCAGGTACAGCCGGTTGCCGCCGACAGCCAGGGACTGGCAGGTCTCGACCTCGGTGGAGCCGCAGCGTGCCGCGTACTTGTCCGCGTCGGCCGAGATGCGGACGATCAGCTTGCCGGTGGCCGCGTCGATCGAGAAGAAGTCCGAGATGCCGCTGCCGTCACCGGCGGTGTCGCCGACGTCGGCCGCGACGACGAGCGGCTTGGTGGAGACGATGCTCGCGTACTCGACGCCGGCGGGCATGTCGTACGAGGAGAGCGGGGCTCCCGTGGTCGGGTTCAGCGACTGGACGGTGAGCTGCGGGGCGTCGTAGCTGCCGCACTTGCGGATCACGGCGAGGGCCTCGCCGCCGCCGTACCCCATGTCGTAGCAGTTGTTGGTGTCGGCCTTCGGCTTCCAGAGCTCGGCGCCGTTCGCGAGGTTGAAGGCGGCGCCGCCGCTGGTGCCGCCCGCGGCGACCGTGGTGCCGCTGAGCGTGATCTCGTTGAAGCGGACGGGCGCGTCACCACCGGCGGTGGAGGTGACCGACTTGCTCCACATGAGCTTGCCGGTGGCCAGGTCGAGTGCGCCGACCTGGGTGCAGGAGGGGTACTTGTCCTGTGCGCTCGGCTTGCCGTCCTCGAACGCGATCGCCGTCCTGAAGTCCTTGCTCAGGTGCCGGGACGCTGCGCAGAGCTCGCCCTTCAGCGGGATCGACCAGAGCTTGGTGCCCTTGGCGAGGTCGTAACCGGTGATCTCGTACACGCCGGTCTTCACGTACGCCTTGTCGGTGACCCAGGAGCCGTCGACCGTGGTGGTGTCCGTGACCTTCGGCTGGGGCAGCTGGAAGCCGACCGTGGACTTGGTGTCGGCCGGCGCCTTCTCGGTGCCGCCGTCGAGGCCGCTGCCCGTTCCGCCCTTGCCCTGGCTTTCCCCGCCGGTCGTGCCGGCCGAGGACGCCTCGGTCTCCTTGCCGCCCTCGTCGTCCCCGCCGCCGGAGGCGTAGATGACTCCGCCGCCGATGATCAGCACCACGGCGACGGCCGCGGCGACGATGATCTTCATCTGGGTGGAGAACCTGCCGCCGCTGCCGCCCTGTTGCGGCGGGAGGTACTGCGGCTGCATCGGCGCGGTCGGGTAGCCGTACCCCTGCTGCGGAGGCATGCCGGGCTGCCCGGCCGGCGCCCCCTGCGGGAAGCCGTAACCGGGCTGCCCCGGGGGCGGCGTCCCGGGATAGCCGTACGCGGGGTTCTGCGGCGGGCCGCCGGGCGGAGGCGTCTGCGGTGCGCCGAAGCCACCGGCGGGCGGGGCGCCGTGTCCGCCCGGGGGCGGCGGGCTGCCGTACCCGCCGGCGGGCGGGGTCGGCGGCGCGGCGGGGGTCGGCGGCGGCGTCGCCGGCGGCTGCTTCGCGAGCGGGTCGGAGGGCGGCGGCGGGGTGGGCGCGCCGAAACCGCCGGGAGGCGGGTCCTGCGGCGCTCCGAATCCGCCCTGCGGCGGATCGTTCGGCGGTTGCGTCATGGGGTGCGTACCTCTGGGGTGTCCGGGGAGAAGGGGATGCGGGTGGCGTCGTGGGCCGTCACTTGCCGAAGGCCATCATGGTCGTCTGCTCCTTCTCCTCCTCATCGTTGCTCGCGCTCACACGCGTGCTGACGACGAAGGAACGACCGCCCGCGTAGACGGTCGTGGAGCTGAAGAAGTTCTCGATCTGCGTCGTCGAGTCCGGGTGCTGCAGCAGCACCACGGGCGCGCCACCGCCGGGTGCGATCGTCGCGATCGCCCCGCCCTTGTCGTACGAGGGCTCAAGGTAGACCAGGACGTTGCCACCCTCCATGCGCAGCGGCTTCATGGTGCGCTCGGCGGGAGCCGCGGCCTTCCACTTGGGCTTGCCGGTGTTCAGGTCGAAGGCGATGACCTTGTTGGTGCGGCCGGTGCCGCTCGTGTCGTCCTCGGTCATCATGTAGAAGGTGTTGGCGTCGGCGGCGACGCCGGTGCAGCCCTCGAGCTTCTGGCCGAAGATCGCGAAGTCGTGACCGCAGTCGACCGAGAACTTGTCCTCCTCGTCACCCGCCAGCTGGGAGCGGAGCGTGCCGTTCTCCTTGAGGGCGAGGATGGACCACTTCTTCTTCGCGGGGTGGGTCAGTGAGACGACGAGGGGGCTGACCGAGTAGACCTTGTCGACCTCCCAGCCGCGCTCGGGTGTGTACGTCCACTTGGCCTTCCCGGTGGTGGGGTCGACCTCCTGGATCTGGTGCTGGGGGTTGTCCACGTCATCCGTGCGGCAGCTGGACGCGGCGATCAGCTTCGCTCCGCCGGCGAACGCGAAGGGCTGGCAGTTGCCCGACGGCTTGCCGAACAGCTCCTTGCCGTCACTGACCCGGTAGGCGTTGGAGTTGCTGGTCCGGCCGACGGTCACGGTGTCGCCGCTGATCGCCAGACCGATGTCGGACATCAGGTCCCAGGTGCCGTTCTTCTTGACCGACTTCTTCCAGCCGGCCTTGCCGGTGTTGAGGTCGATCATCTGCAGCTCGGAGCAGTCGGCCTTGTCCGTCGTGCCGTTCATGACACCGATGACGATCTTGCCGTCGGCGGTGGGCGTCCCGGGGGCCGAGCACATGTCGGCGGGCAGCGGCAGGGTCCACTTCTGCTTGCCGTCGGCCACGGAGTAGCCGATGACCGAGCGGTACATGCCCTTGACGAGCGTGTCGCCGACGATCCACGGGCCGTACACGTCCGCGCCGTTGCGCGGCAGGTCGATGTCGTTCTTCGTCAGCCAGAGGACCTTCGCCTCGCCTGCCTTGCGTCCGGCGTTGAGGTCGTCGTTCGCCTCACGGCCACCGCCGGTACCGTCCCCCTCATCGACCGTGGGCGAGACGCTGGGCTTCGTGTCCCCGGTGCTCGAACCGGCGACCGGCTTCTTGTCGTCGCCGTCGTCGCCGCTGGTGGCGAAGAAGATGCCGCCGCCGACCACGAGGAGTGCGGCGAGTGCCGCGCCGATGACGACGGCGGGCTTGCCCTTGAAGGGCCCTCCACCGGACCCGCCGGGGACGGGCGCGCCGGGGTACTGCTGCTGCGGGTAGCCGTAACCGCCCGGCTGCGTGGGCTGGCCGTACGCGCCCGGTTGCGTGGGCTGGCCGTACGGGCCGGGCTGCGTGGGCTGGCCGTACGGGCCGGGCTGGGCACCGTAGGGACCGGGCTGCTGCGCGTACGGGCCAGAGGCCTGCGGGTAGCCGTAACCGGGCTGTCCGGACGGTGCCTGCGGGTAGCCGTATCCGGGCTGTCCGGACGGCGGCGTCTGCGGGGGCGCGGGCGGCATCTGCGGCGGGGCCGCGGGGGGCGGCGTCTGCGGAGGCGGACCCTGAGGCTGAGGAGGCTGGGGAGTTCCCTGAGGAGGCTGGGGAGTTCCCTGCGGTTCCTGCGGAGCCCCGAAGCCCCCCTGCGGCGGTTGCTGGCTGGGCGGCTGGGTCATCAGCACGTCCCCCTTCGTGCGGTCCGGTGCCCGTTCCGGTCTCCCCCGCGATTCCGCCGGGATTTCAGAGGACCGGACACGCGAATTCTCTGAATTCCCTCCGGAAAGGAGCGAATCGGGCATGGCTTCCGCAGTGTTGCGACAGTCGAGCGGGGCTTCTTTGTACCACCCGCATCACATCGAACACCGGATCGGTCCACCCCCTGTTCCCAAGGGAGAACCGGCCCGTGATGCCCTCGTTACGCGCCTGCCTGTGCCCTACCGCACCGGATGCACACCAACTCACTCCGTGGCGGCCACAGTTCACCGGGAACATCGCCCGCCCCTCCCCGGTGGGCCCTCCCCACCGCGTGTGTGGCCATCTCGGGCCCGGCGCCGGTCACTCGCCGAAGACCATCATCGTCCTGATCTTCGCCTCGTTCGCGTCCGTGTCGGAAGCGACGCTCGGCGTGGTGAGGACGCAACGCCCACCCGCGTAGAGGACCTTCGCCGAGAACATGTCCTCCTCGGCGTCCGCAGCCGACGCGGGATGCCTCAGGAGTGTCTGCGGTGCGCCGCCGCCGGGTGAGAGCGTCGCGATCGCGCCGCCCCGGGTTCTGGAGGCCATCACATGGACGAGTACCTTCCCGCCCTCCATGCGCAGGGGCTTCATGGCCTGCCCCGGCGGCGAGTTCGACTCCCAGGTGCGCTTCCCCGTGTCCAGGTCGTACGCGGCGATCTTGTTGGTGACGCGGGAGTCGGCGTAGATGAGTTTGGTCGACAGGTACAGCGTCGTGTCGTCGGCCGCCGCGCCCAGGGCGGCGGCGCCGTCGATGCGCGAGCGCAGGGTGCCGTCGTCCCGCAGGGCGATGATGCGCTGCTCCTCCACGTTCGTCACCACGACCACCAGTGGGTCGGCGGAGTAGACCGATTCGAGGTGCCAGCCCGGGTCGAGCTCGTAGGTCCACTTCGGCTTTCCGGTCAGCTGGTCGAGCTCCTGGATCTGACCGGTGCCGGCCGTGTCCCCGCACGTGACGGCGGCGATGAGCCGGGGGCCACCGGCGACGTCGTTCGGCTGGCAGTCTCCCGGCTGGTTGCCGAACAGCCTCGTGCCGTCACTGATCCGGTAGGCGTCGATGCCGCCGGCCCGCGCGTAGGTCACGGTGTCGCCGCCGATCGCGACGGACACCTCCGACCGCATGTCCATGAGCCCGTTGCTGGGGACCGTCTTCTTCCAGCCCGGCTTCCCGGTCCTCAGGTCGATCACCTGCAGCACGGAACAGTCGGGGGCGTCGGCGGTGTTGCTCTCCGCCAGCCCGATGACGATCTTTCCGTCCGCCGTGGGCAGGGTGGCTGCGGCGCAGATGTCGGTCGGCAGGCTCACGGTCCACCTGCGGGTGCCGTCGGCGAGCGCGTAGCCGGACACGGTGCGGTACATGGCCGTGGCGACGGTGTCGCCGACCGTCCACGGCCCGTGCACCCCGGCTCCCTTGCCGGGCACGTCCACATCGTTGTACTGGAGCCAGAGCACTTTCGCCTCACCGGGCTTTCGCCCGGCGTTGAGTTCGCCGGCGGTCGGCCCGGCCTTCTCACGCCTGCCCTTGTCCGTGCCGCCGGCCTTGCCGCCGTCCGTGCCGGCCGAGGACGGGGCGCCGGACCCACCGGCGACGGGCCGCCGCGTGTCCCCGTCGTCGCCGCTCGTCGCGAACCAGACGCCGCCGCCGGTCAGCAGCACGGCGAGCACGACACCGACGACCAGCCAGGTCCTGCCCCTGGAACGGCCGCCACCGGGCCCCGCCGGGCCGCCCGCCGACTGCTGCGGCGGCATCGGGGGCGGCGGGTAGCCGTAACCCGACTGCTGGGTGTACGGGCCGGGTTGCTGCCCGTACGGGCCCGGCCGGTGGTCGTACGGGCCGGGCCGGGGCGGGTAGCCGTAACCGGGAGGGGGCGGTTGCGGCACTCCGGTGACCGGATCGTACGGAGCGCCGAAGCCCCCCTGCGACGGCTGCCCGTCGGGCGGCTGGGTCATCGGCTCGTCCCCCTTCGTGCCGCCCGGCCAGGTGCCTGACCGGGCGAGGTTTCTTTCTATCACCCGCCCCTCAGGCACCTGCCGTCACGCCGTGGGCGTCACGCCTCCTCGGCCAGCTCCAGCCAGCGCATCTCCAACTCGTCCCGCTCGGCGACCAGTTCACGCAGCTCGGTGTCGAGCTTGGCGACCTTCTCGAAGTCCGTGGCGTGGTCGGCGATCTGCGCGTGCAGCGCCGTCTCCCTGGTCGACACCTTCTCGAGCTGCCGCTCGACCTTCCGCAGCTCCTTCTTCGCGGCGCGCGCGACCTGCGAGGAGACGGCGGGTTCGGCCGGTGCGGCCTTGGGCGCGGAGGCCGCGGCGGCGGAAGCGGGCGTCGCCGCCGCCTCCATCTGCCGCCTGCGCTCCAGGTACTCGTCGATGCCGCGTGGCAGCATCCGCAGCGACCGGTCACCCAGGAGCGCCATCACGCGGTCCGTGGTCCGCTCGATGAAGAACCGGTCGTGCGAGATCACGATCATCGACCCGGGCCAGCCGTCGAGGAGGTCCTCCAGCTGGGTCAGGGTCTCGATGTCCAGGTCGTTGGTCGGCTCGTCGAGGAAGAGGACGTTGGGCTCGTCCATGAGCAGCCGCAGGATCTGCAACCGCCGCCGCTCGCCGCCGGACAGGTCGCCGACCGGGGTCCACTGCTTCTCCTTGGAGAAGCCGAACTGCTCGCAGAGCTGGCCGGCGGTCATCTCGCGGCCCTTGCCGAGGTCGACCCGGTCGCGTACCTGCTGGACGGCTTCGAGCACGCGCAGGTTCGGGCTGAGTTCCGCCACCTCCTGGGAGAGGTAGGCCAGCTTGACCGTCTTGCCGACGACGACCTTCCCGGCGGCGGGCTGCACGTCACCCTGGGTCCAGGACGCCTCGGCGAGGGCCCGCAGCAGCGAGGTCTTGCCGGCGCCGTTCACCCCGACCAGGCCGATGCGGTCGCCGGGGCCGAGCTGCCAGGTGAGGTGCGTGAGCAGCGTCTTGGGTCCGGCCTGGACCGTCACGTCCTCCAGGTCGAAGACGGTCTTGCCGAGCCGGGCGTTGGCGAACTTCATCAGCTCGCTGGTGTCGCGCGGCGGCGGGACGTCCGCGATCAGCTCGTTGGCGGCCTCGATGCGGTAACGCGGCTTGGACGTGCGTGCGGGGGCGCCGCGCCGCAGCCAGGCCAGCTCCTTGCGCATCAGGTTCTGGCGCTTGGACTCCTCCGTCGCGGCGATCCGCTCGCGCTCGGCCCGCGCGAAGACGTAGTCGCTGTAGCCACCCTCGTACTCGTGGACCGCGCCGCGCTGGACGTCCCACATGCGGGTGCAGACCTGGTCCAGGAACCACCGGTCGTGGGTGACGCAGACGAGCGCGGAGCGCCTGGTCCGCAGGTGCCCGGCCAGCCAGGAGATGCCCTCGACGTCGAGGTGGTTGGTGGGCTCGTCGAGCACGACCAGGTCCTGCTCGGCGATCAGCAGCTTCGCCAGCGCGATCCGGCGCCGCTCGCCGCCGGAGAGCGGGGCGATGACGGTGTCCAGGCCGTGCTCGAAGCCCGGCAGGGCGAGCCCGCCGAAGAGACCGGTCAGCACGTCACGGATCTTCGAGCTGCCCGCCCACTCGTGGTCGGCGAGATCTCCGATGACCTCGTGCCGGATGGTGGCCTGCGGGTCCAGCGAGTCGTGCTGGGTGAGGACACCGAGGCGCAGCCCGCCGTTGTGGGTGACCCGGCCGGTGTCGGCCTCCTCCAGCTTGGCGAGCATCCGGATGAGCGTCGTCTTGCCGTCGCCGTTACGGCCGACGACACCGATCCGGTCGCCCTCGGACACCCCGAGGGATACACCGTCGAGCAGTGCACGGGTGCCGTACACCTTGCTGACCTGCTCGACATTGACCAGATTGACGGCCATTTCACTCCTGCCTCGGGGATCCCTGCGTCGGGGACCGCTCGACGTCCCAGCGTAGTCGCCGCCGGAGGTGCGATAGCGTGCGGCGATCGATCATGGGGCGTAACCCCAGGTCGGAGCGGTACGGAACATATCCGGGGTGGGGACTTCATGATGCGCGACATGGTGCGGGCCGGTCTTTCGGCGGTCCTGGCGGCGGCGGTGCTGGCGGGCTGCTCGTCGCCGTCCGGCAGCGGTACGGACACGGGCAGGAACGGGGACGGTGCTCCCCCGAAGGCCGCGGGGAGCGCCGCCGCGGAGAAGGGCAGCAGGCTCGGCGGCGCGGGTTCTGCCTGCGCGCTGCCCGTCACCTTCGACCTCGCGGCGGACTGGAAGCCGGAGGCCGTCACCGTGGAGCCCGGGTCCGACCTGGCCGCGCTCGGCGAGCAGGGTCCGGTCACGCTCGTGTGCGAGATCGACGCGAAGCCGGCCGGGAACATCGGCTACATCCGCGTGTGGCAGGGCAAGCCGTCCGACACCGGTACGCGTGCGGTCCTCGAGGCGTTCGTGGCGGGCGAACCGAACGCCGCCAAGGCCTCGTACACCGAGGGGAAGGCCGGCGCGGTGGCCGCCACGGAGGTCACGTACACCGTGAGCGGCGAGCTGCTGGACGGGCCGAAGACCGAACGCGCCTTCGCCGTCGCCACGCCGGGCGGCCCGGTCGTGGTGCACCTGGGCGGGCTGGACTCCCAGGAGCACCGGCAGATGCTCCCGGCGTACGAGCTGGCGAAGGGGAGCCTGAAGCTCGGCTGACGGGGAGCTCGGCCCGGGCTCCCCACGGGGCCGGGCCGCCCGCCGACGGACCGCCCCGCCTGCCGTCAGGCCGCTGGGGCCGCTACGGCCGCTACGGCCGCTACGGCCGCTGAAGCGTCGCCCCCGGCGCCGGGGACACCGCCGCCCGCGCGCTGCGGCAGGTTCCCGAGCTGAGCAGCGCGTCGGCCACCTTCCGCGCGGACTCCTCGTCGGACACCAGGAACGCGGTGGTCGGCCCGGAGCCCGAGACCAGGGCGGCCAGGGCCCCCGCGGCGGTGCCCGCCGCGAGGGTGTCGGCAAGCGAGGGCCGCAGCGAGAGCGCGGCCGCCTGGAGGTCGTTACTCAGGGTGTCCGCGAGCGCGGCGGTGTCCCCGGTGCGCAGTGCGGACAGGAGCCCGGCGGAAGCGGCGGGCTGAGGCACCTCGGTACCGGCGGTGAGACGGTCGAACTCCCCGTACACCGCAGGGGTGGAGAGCCCCCCGTCGGCGACGGCGAAGACCCAGTGGAAGGTGCCGCCGACGTCGACCGGGGACAGCCGCTCGCCCCTGCCGACTCCGAGGGCGGCCCCGCCGATCAGGCTGAAGGGCACGTCACTGCCCAGCTCGGCGCAGATGGCGAGCAGTTCCTCCCGGCTCGCGCCCGTGTTCCACAGGGCGTCGCAGGCCAGCAGGGCTGCGGCGCCGTCGGCGCTGCCGCCCGCCATACCGCCGGCGACGGGGATGTCCTTGTCGATGTGCAGGTGCACGTCGGGCGCGATGCCGTACCGGGCGGCGAGGGCGGTCGCGGCACGGGCCGCGAGATTCGTCCCGTCCAACGGGACGGAAGCGGCGTCCGGCCCCGAGCAGGTGACGCGCAGGGCGTCGGCGGGGGTGACGGTGACCTCGTCGTACATGCCGACGGCGAGGAAGACGTTGGCCAGGTCGTGGAAACCGTCGGGGCGCGGGGCGCCGACCGCGAGCTGCACGTTGACCTTGGCGGGTACGCGGACGGTGACGCTGTGGGTCATGCGGACGGCTCCGGCTTGTTCTCGGCGATGGCGGCGAACTCCTCCACGGTCAGCGACTCGCCGCGGGCCTGCGGCGAGATCCCCGCCGCGACCAGCGCCGCCTCGGCGGCGGGCGCCGAACCCGCCCAGCCGGCGAGGGCCGCGCGCAGCGTCTTGCGGCGCTGGGCGAAGGCCGCGTCGACGACGGCGAAGACCTGGGTCCTGCTCGCGGTGGTGCGGATCGGCTCGGTACGCCGGACCAGGGAGACGAGCCCCGAATCGACGTTCGGAGCGGGCCAGAACACGGTGCGGCCGATGGATCCGGCGCGCTTCACGTCGGCGTACCAGTTGGCCTTGACCGACGGCACGCCGTACACCTTGTTGCCCGGCCTGGCGGCCAGCCGGTCGGCGACCTCGGCCTGCACCATCACGAGCGTCCGCTCGATGGAGGGGAAGCGCTCCAGCATGGTCAGGAGGACCGGCACGGCGACGTTGTACGGAAGGTTGGCGACCAGCGCGGTCGGCGCCGGGCCGGGCAGTTCGGTCACCAGCATCGCGTCCGAGTGGACGAGGGCGAAGCGGTCGGCGCGCTCCGGCAGCCGGGCGGCGACCGTGGCCGGCAGGGCGCCCGCGAGGACGTCGTCGATCTCCACGGCGACGACCCGGGCGGCCGACTCCAGCAGGGCCAGGGTCAGCGAGCCGAGCCCGGGGCCGACCTCGACCACCACGTCGTCGGGCCGCACCTCGGCGGTCCGTACGATCCTGCGGACCGTGTTGGCGTCGATGACGAAATTCTGGCCGCGCTGCTTCGTGGGGCGTACGCCCAGCGCTGCGGCCAGCTCGCGGATGTCTGCGGGGCCCAGGAGGGCGTCGGGCTCTGTGGTGCTCACCCGTTAAGCCTACGGCCGCCGCGGGGCCCGGGGTCCGCGGCCCGCCACGGGCACCGGACGCCGGGCCTCCGGCTCCCGGGTCCGCGGATCCCGCGGTGCCGGCTCCCCGGCCCGCGGGTCCTGCGGTGCCTGCCCGCGGGCCTCCCGGCGGACGACGATCTCGTCGCCGTCGTCGAGCCCGGTGCCCGGCGCCGGGGCGACGGTGTCGCGCGTGCCCACGGTGACGCCCTGCGCGTCGAGGAGCTCCCCGACGTCGTCCGCGAAGGTGTGCAGGGTGCGCGACGTCCCGTCCACGCTGATCCGGACCGCCTTGTCATGGGCGAGGAACCCGGAGGTCCCGCCGGCCAGGACCGCGACGACCAGCACCTGCGGGACGAGCCGCCGCAGCTCCTGGCTTCGTCTGCGCCGCCGGGCGGCTGCCCGGCCGGTGTCCCGGCGCCCGGCCGGCTCCTGCGGAGGCACCGTGCGCCTCAGTGCCGACGGGGTGTCCAGCAGGGTCGGATCGTGCACCGGCAGGCTGCTCGGCCGGAGCACGGCGATCGTCCGCTCCTCGTGGAGGGAGCGGGGCGCCGCGGGAGCAGGTACCCGCGGTGGCGCGTACGTCGCGCGCCGGCTGCGGCGCGGTGCGCGGTGACTGCCCTGTCCATGGCCCACGACGCTCCCGAAGATCCGGTCTGCCGACCCCGTTGCGCGGGCACGATAGCGGACTTCCGTCGCCTTGCGGATCCGTGTCGATACGGAACGTCACCACGACTCCGGCTCAGAAGTCGAACGCCCGCGCGGTGTTGTCGTAGATCGCGGCCGCCAGTGTGTCCTCGTCGGTACCCCGCACCTCCGCCATGGCACGGAGCGTCACCGGAATGAGGTAGGGAGCGTTGGGCCGTCCGCGGTACGGCACGGGGGTGAGGAAAGGGGCGTCCGTCTCGACGAGGAGGAGTTCGGCGGGAGCGACGGCCAGCGCGTCGCGCAGTGGCTGGGCGTTCTTGAAGGTGACGTTGCCCGCGAACGACATGAAGTACCCGGCCGCCGCGCAGACGCGGGCCATGTCTGCGTCCCCGGAGTAGCAGTGGAAGACGGTCCGCTCCGGCGCGCCCGCCTCGGCGAGGATGCGCAGCACGTCGGCGTGGGCGTCCCGGTCGTGGATGACCAGGGCCTTGCCGTGGCGCTTGGCGATCTCGATGTGGGCCCGGAAGGACTCCTCCTGGGCGGCCATGCCCTCGGGGCCCGTACGGAAGTGGTCGAGGCCGGTCTCACCGACGCCCCGCACGTGGCCGAGCGCGGCCAGGGCGTCGATCTCCGCGAGCGCCTCCTCCAGCGCCGCCTTCCCGCCCGGCCCCCTCGCCTCATGACCGGGCCGGCCCTCCGGGTCCCCGTGCACGATGCGCGGCGCCTCGTTGGGGTGCAGGGCGACGGAAGCGTGCACGGACGGGTGAGCGGCCGCCGTCTCGGCGGCCCAGCGCGAACCCTTCACGTCGCAGCCCACCTGGACGACGGCGGTCACGTTGACCGCCGCGGCCCGGGCGAGGCCCTCCTCGACGGTTCCGTCCTGCATGTCCAGGTGGGTGTGCGAATCGGCGACCGGGACCCGGAGGGGGTCGGGCAGCGGCGGGGCGTCGGTACGGCTCATGCCCCCGACTCTACGAGGGCACGGGCACCGGCATCACCGCCGGTGGAAGGGATGGAGGAGATCGGACAGCTGCCAGTGGTGCGACGCCGGCCCGGCGGGTACGGCCGCTTCGTCCACGCTCGTCTCCTCCCGCACCGTCTTCTGCTGCTGGAGCAGCCGCTGGACGGTGGAGACGCGTCCGGACCGCATGATCCGTACCACGTGCGCGCCGCAGTTCGAGCAGGTCGGAGTGGACAGCGGTGAGGGCACGCGCTCCCCGTCCGCCTTGTAGACCACGTACGCCTGGCCGGAGGCGTCGACGTGGTGCTCTATCTCGTAGGCCTGTTCCCAGCCGTGCCCACACCTCATACAGGCGAACGCGTACGCCTCGTGCACCGTGGTCGCTGCGATCTCACTCATGCCTGCTCCTCTTGTCCGCGGACAAGCACTCCGGACAAGCACTCCGGAAAATGCGTTCCACCGTCAAGTGGACGCCTTTCCCGGCGGCGACGCACCAGGTCTGCCGAGTGTTGGGACGCTCTTGGCCGATCCGTGGCCCCTGGGCCCGGTACGCGGCTCGCGCTTTACATTTCAGGTTAGTCCTTTGCCCTCCGGCAGGCCGGTCCGAGCCGCGTTCTTTGCCGCGACCACCGCATCGAAGACCTCGCGCTTGGGCAGCCCCGCCTCGGCGGCGACGGCCGCGATGGCCTCCTTGCGCCGCTCCCCCGCCTCCTCGCGCACCTGCACCCTGCGCACCAGCTCGGCCGCGTCGAGTCCTTCGTTCCCCGAGGCGGTGGCGCCCTCGACCACGACGGTGATCTCGCCGCGCACCCCCTCGGCCGCCCAGTCGGCGAGCTCGGCCAGGGGCCCTCGCTTCACTTCCTCGTACGTCTTGGTCAGCTCCCGGCACACGGCGGCCCTGCGCTCCCCGCCGAACACCTCGGCCATCGCGGCCAGGGTGTCGTCCAGCCGGTGCGGGGCCTCGAAGAAGACCATGGTGCGCCGTTCGTCAGCGACCTCCCGCAGCTTCCCGAGGCGCTCCCCCGCCTTGCGCGGCAGGAAGCCCTCGAAGCAGAAGCGGTCCACGGGCAGGGCGGAGAGGGCGAGCGCGGTCAGCACGGCGGACGGGCCCGGTACGGCGGTGACCTTGATGTCCTGCTCCACCGCCGCGGCGACGAGCCGGTAGCCCGGGTCGGAGACGGACGGCATCCCCGCGTCGGTGACGAGCAGGACGCGGGCGCCGCCCACCAGCGCCTCCACGAGTTCGGGCGTGCGCGCCGACTCGTTGCCCTCGAAGTAGGAGACGACACGCCCCGTCGTGTGGATGCCCAGGGCCTGGGTGAGCCGGCGCAGCCGCCGGGTGTCCTCGGCGGCCACGACGTCGGCCGTCTCCAGTTCGGCGGCGAGGCGCGGCGGGGCGTCCGCCACATCACCGATGGGGGTCCCTGCGAGTACGAGCGTTCCAGTCGTTCCAGTCACATCGGCCATCCTCCCAGCCCGGGCGGCGCCCCTCGCACAGATGCGTTCCCTACGATGGCGCGGTGACGAGTACTGCGCCCGAGGCCCAGCAGGGCAACGACGCCGGGGATCACGCCGGCGACCAGCCGCCTTCCTGGCAGCAGCGGCTGCGCCGCTTCGGCCATTCCCCCCAGCCGGAAACGGGCCTGCGTGAACGCCTGGATCCGCCGTACACCCGCCCGGGGCGCCAGTTCTGGGACGTGCTCGCCGTGCCGCCGACCCTCGCGGACCGCCTGGTCCGCTGGTCCGCCTGGGGCGGGCCGCTCCTGGTGGCACTGGTCGCCGGAGTGCTGCGGTTCTGGAACCTCGGCAGCCCGAAGGCGGTGATATTCGACGAGACGTACTACGCCAAGGACGCCTGGGCGCTGGTCAACCAGGGGTACGAGGGGTCCTGGCCCAAGGACATCGACAAACTGATCCTCAAGGACCCGTCCGGTGTGGACGTCCCGGTGGACCCGGGATACGTCGTCCATCCGCCGGTCGGGAAGTGGATCATCGGGCTGGGCGAGCAGCTGTTCGGGTTCACCCCGTTCGGCTGGCGCTTCATGGTGGCGTTGCTGGGCACCGTCTCCGTGTTGATGCTGTGCCGGATCGGCCGACGGCTCTTCCGCTCGACGTTCCTGGGGTGCCTGGCGGGCACGCTGCTGGCCGTGGACGGGCTGCACTTCGTCATGAGCCGTACCGCGCTGCTCGACCTGGTGCTCATGTTCTTCGTCCTCGCGGCCTTCGGATGCCTCCTCGTCGACCGGGACCGGTCCCGCCGCAAGCTGGCCGCCGCGCTGCCGGTCGACGAGGACGGTGTGCTGCGCCCGGACGTCCACGTCGCGGAGAGGCTGCGCCTGGGTGCGCGCCCCTGGCGGATCACCGCCGGCCTGATGCTCGGTCTGGCCTTCGCCACGAAGTGGAACGGGTTGTACATCCTGGCCGCGTTCGGGGTGATGGCGGTGCTCTGGGACGTCGGCGCGCGGCGCACGGCGGGCGCGCTGCAGCCGTACCGCGCCGTGGTGCTGCGGGACCTGCTGCCCGCGTTCGTCTCGACGGTGCCGGTCGCGATCGGCACGTACCTCGTCTCGTGGACCGGCTGGATCGTCACGGACAAGGGCTATTACCGCAACTGGGCGGCCACCGACGGAAGGGGCGGCAGCTGGACCTGGCTGCCCGACTGGCTGCGCAGCCTGTGGCACTACGAGAACCAGGTGTACGAGTTCCACGTGGGCCTGACCTCCGGCCACACCTACCAGTCCAACCCGTGGAGCTGGATCGTGCTGGGCCGCCCCGTCTCGTACTTCTACGAGGAGAAGGCCGGCTGCACCGCGTCCGAGACCGGCAAGTGCGCCCGCGAAGTCCTGGCCATCGGCACCCCGTTGCTGTGGTGGGCGGGGTGCGCGGCCCTGCTGTACGTGCTGTGGCGCTGGTTCTTCCGCCGTGACTGGCGGGCGGGCGCGATCGCCTGCGGTGTCGCAGCGGGGTGGGTCCCCTGGTTCTTCTACCAGGAGCGGACGATCTTCCTCTTCTACGCGGTCGTGTTCGTGCCGTTCCTGTGCCTGGCCGTGACGATGATGATCGGAGCCCTGCTGGGCCCTGCGGCCGGTACGGGCACCCGCTACCGCGTGGGCCTGACCACCGCCGACCCCACGGGCGAACGCAGACGCACCCTGGGCGCGATCGCGGCGGGCGTGCTGGTGCTGCTGATCGTCTGGAACTTCGTGTACTTCTGGCCCCTGTACACGGGGACGTCGATCCCGGAGAACTCCTGGCGGGACCGCATGTGGCTGGACAGCTGGGTGTAGCAGGGCGAACACGCAAGGAGGGCCCCGCTGCTCGCGGTGCCCTCCCGGTCGCCGCCAGTCGTCGCCGGTCGTCGTCGGTCCCCCTGCTGCACCGCCGGCCCGCCACGGGTCACCCACGCTTCTGCTAGGTCACCACGTTGAACGCCTCGTAGATCGTGGGCTCGACCTCAGGCATCCCTGCCTCCCGCAGAAGGGGCTTGAGTCTCTCCCCGAAGCTTCGGAACGCTTCTTCGGACTCCCAGACATCCGTCACGAACCAGCCGGCGGGGGTCGGGCCGGCGGCGTGGGAGATCAAGCCGGGCACCGGCCAGTCCGACGGCTTCTTGAGCCCACCGCGTCCGCCGGTCAGGGCGTCAGTGACCTGCTCGTACTGGGCCTGCGTAGTGCCCGGGTACTCGAGGACGATGATGATCGACACGTGGAAGTCCCGCTCTCGATTGGTTGCTGGGGCCGCTCCCAGCTGACCAGAACACGAACCGAGACGCTCGGGGTACGCGGCCATTCAGAGGTAGGGCTACGTGACCGGTGTCCGGGTGCTCAAGCCACGACGTTCCTTGCCCGCCATCCCGTCTGCCGCCATCCGCTCCCACAGGCACCACTGGAACGCGCCGGCCGCGTCGCAGTCCGCGCCGAACAGGGATTCGTGTACTTCTGGCCCCTGTACACGGGGACGTCGATCCCGGAGAACTCCTGGCGGACCTCATGTGGCTGGACAGCTGGGTCCGACGCGAGGCGGAAAGCGCTCTCATGAACAGCGTCCCGGTCCGGTAACAACCGCTTCACACGTCACTGCCGTCCCGTAGAGTCCAGAGGTATCCCCTTGTTCTTGAACGCGTTCAAGGGGCTCCTGGGGAGGGGGACTGCCTGATGCGCAGTGGAGCGAAGGTCGCCGTGATCGGCGGAGTGTTCGTCCTGATGGCCGGCGGCCTCGGATACGGCGCCTACAGCATGCTCGGCGAGGACCTGGCCGGTGGCGAGACGGGAACCGTCGCCGAATCCAGCGAGGTGCGGACGGGCCCGCCGACCGCTTCGGAGATCGACGAGGTCTCCAAGGACTTCCTGAAGGCGTGGGCGGCGGGCGACGGGGCCGCCGCCGCCCTGCTCACGAACAACGAGTCCGGCGCCGAGGCGCTGCTGACCGGCTACGCGGCCGACGCCCACGTCACCGGGGCGGTGATCACCCCGGGCCCGGCCGTCGGCGCCAAGGTGCCGTACACGGTGAAGGCGACGGTGTCGTACGAGGGGAGGACCAAGCCCTGGTCGTACTCCTCCGAACTGACCGTGGTGCGCGGACTGACCACCGGCAAGGCGCTCGTCGACTGGGCTCCCACGGTGGTCCATCCGCAGCTGACCGAGGGCGCGACGCTGCAGACCGGTGAGTCGTCGACGGCGGCGACAGAGGCCGTCGACCGGAACGGCAAGGTGCTCGACAAGGAGACGTACCCGTCGCTGGGGCCGGTCCTGGACACCCTTCGCAAGAAGTACGGCGACACCGTCGGCGGCTCTCCCGGCATAGAGACCTGGATCGAGCCCGCGGACGCGCAACTGCCGGACACGACCCTGCTGACACTCGCCAAGGGCAAGCCCGGCAAGCTGCGGACGACGCTGGACGCGAACGTCCAGGCGGCGGCGGAGAAGGCGGTCAAGCAGTTCGGGGAGTCGTCCGTCGTGGCGATCCAGCCGTCGACCGGCGCGATAAGCGCGATCGCCAACAATCGGGCCGACGGCTACGACGCGGCCATGCTGGGTCAGTTGGCCCCCGGTTCGACGATGAAGATCGTCACGGCGGCAATGATCATCCAGAACGGGCTGGGAAGCATGAACTCGGCGGTGGAGTGCCCGTCCACCGTGTCGTGGGAGGGGGTGCCCTTCCACAACCTCAATGACTTCTCCATCACCGGTGGCACGCTCCGGGAGGCCTTCGCCCGGTCCTGCAACACGGCCTTCATCAAGCCGGTCAAGCCTCTGGGCGACCGGGCCGGCACGGCACTCGGCCAGGAGGCCCGCGACTACTTCGGCCTGGGGCAGACCTGGGAGACCGGCATACCGTCCTTCGACGGCAGCGTGCCGGAGTCCTCGGGAGCCGAGACCGCGGCCTCGTACATCGGCCAGGGCAAGATCCTCATGAGCCCGCTGAACATGGCGTCGGTCACCGCGACCGCGAAGAACGGCGCCTTCAAGCAGCCCCACGTCGTCGCTCGCGACCTGGACGACCGGCCGTTCGCCACCGCCCGCGCGCTCCCCGGCGACGTGGCGCAGCAGCTGCGGGAGATGATGCGCTACACCGCGACCGGCCCCAGCGGCACCGGTACGGCGGCCATGGCCTCGGTCGGCGGCGACAAGGGCGCCAAGACGGGCTCCGCCGAGGTCGACGGCCAGGGCACGTCCAACAGCTGGTTCACCGGCTTCAGCAACGACCTCGCGGCTGCGGCCGTCGTCCAGTCCGGTGGCCACGGCGGCGACGCGGCCGGCCCGGTGGTGGCCCAGGTCCTGCGCGCGGGCCCCTGAGCTGCACCCTCCGGCAACGGCGCGCGCACCGGAACTGCCTGGTGCGCGCGCCCGGCCGTTCAGTAGCGTGCGGCCATGAGCACTTCCGGCGCCACTGCCACCGCCGCCTCCGGCGCCCATCCCCGGTTCGCCGATGCCCTGCGTGAGCTCGGCCTCGTGGCCGCCCACGCGGGCGGCACCGTGGTGGACGTGCGCGAGGCGTCCGCGTGACCCCGCTGGTGGTGGCGGCCGTCCTGGCCGCCGCGATCACGCACGCGAGCTGGAACGCGATCGCCCACGCCATCCGGGACCAGCTGCTGTCCTTCACCCTCATATCCGGGGGCGGGGCACTGATCGGGGCCGTACTGGCCTGTCTCACGCCCCTGCCGGCGGCCGGTGCCTGGCCGTACCTCCTCACCTCGGCCGCCCTGCACGTGGCGTACATGGCGCTGCTGATGCGCTCGTTCACGCTGGGCGACTTCGGTCAGATGTACCCGATCGCCCGGGGCACGGCACCTCTCGTGGTGACGGTCCTGGCCGCCGTCTTCGTCGGTGAGCGTCCGGACGGCTGGGCGACGGCGGGCGTCGCGGTGGCCTCCGCCGGACTCGTGGGGCTGGCCCTGTGGGGCATCCGCGGGTCCGGCAGGCGTCCTCACGGGCCGGCGGTTCTGGCCGCTCTCGCGACGGGGTTCGCGATCGCCGGGTACACCACGGTCGACGGGGTCGGGGTGCGCGCCTCGGGGACGCCGCTCGGCTACATCGCCTGGCTGATGCTGGTGCAGGGCGTGGCCATCCCGGCGTACGCGTCCTGGCGGCGGGGCAGGGAACTGGGCGCCATGGTCAGGCCGTTCGTGGCGCGCGGACTGCTCGGCGCGGCCCTGTCGGTCACCGCGTACGGCCTCGTCCTGTGGGCGCAGACCAAGGCGCCGCTCGCCCCCGTCGCCGCGCTGCGGGAGTCCTCGATCATCGTGGGTGCGGCGATAGGGGCACTGTTCTTCAGGGAGCGGTTCGGCGGGCCCCGGATCGCGGCAGCCGGGCTGATGGTGGTCGGCATCGGCCTGATGCTGCACACGGGCTGACCATCCGTCACCGCCTGTCCGGCCCGCTGCTCAGCTGCACCGTCACCGGCTTCCGTGCCGCTGCCCCGCGCGTCCTGTCACCGGCTGTCCGTGCCACCCCGCATCGCCGCCCGGAAGCCCGTGTTGACCCCGAGCAGCCCGCCGTCCACCCGCAGCGTCGTGCCCGTGATCCAGGCGGCGTCGCTCGACGCCAGGAAGGCGACCGCGGCCGCGATGTCGTCCGGTTCGCCGACCCGCCCCAGCGGATAGAGGGCGCTCGCACGCTCCAGGTCGGCGTCGCGACCCGCCCAGGCGTCGGTGCGGATCGTGCCGGGCGCGATGAGGTTGACGCGGACCCCGCGCGGGCCGGCATGGCCGGCGAGCGTCCGGGTCAGGCTCGCGAGGCCCGCCTTAGCGGCGCTGTAGGCGTGCCCGCCGAAATCCTGTTCTCCGTTGACCGAACCGATGTTGACGATCGCGCCTCGCCCCGAGGCCACCAGGTGCGGCAGCGCGGCACGGGAGCAGCGGTAGGGGCCGGTCAGCGTGATGTCGAGGGTGTGGGCCCAGGGTTCGTCCGCCTCGTCCTCGAACAGCGTGGCGTCCTCGTGGTTGGCGTAGGCGTTGTTGACCAGGACGTCGAGCCGTCCGAAGGCGGCGACCGCGTGGGCCACCGCCGCCTCGGCCGAAGCCCTGTCGCCGACGTCGCAGGACAGCGCCTCGGCCGTCCCGCCCTGTTCCCGTATCTGCTCGGCGGTGCGGACGGCACGGTCGGCGTCCAGGTCAGTGACGAGGACGGCCGCGCCCTCGGCGGCCAGCCGGCGGGCGGCGGCTGCGCCGATGCCCTGACCCGCGCCGGTGAGGAGTGCGGCGTACCCGTGGAAGCGTGAAGGAGGAGTCATAGGGCCGACCGTACTGCCCTGACCAGGGCTTGGGCGCGGGGATCGGCGGTGACTCCCTTCTGCAGACCGTTCGTCACATAGCCCAGGGCGACGCCCGATTCGGGATCGGCGAAGCCCAGTGAGCCGCCGCGGCCGGGATGTCCGAAGGACCCCGCCGCCAGGAGCGGGGCGGCCGGGCCGTGCAGCATGTACCCGAGGCCGAAACGGGTGTTGACGACCAGGACCCGGTCCGCGCCGGCGGACTCCTCCGTGCGGGCCAGGGTGAGGGTGGCCGGGGCGAACAGCCGGTGGCCGTCGACCTGGCCGATCATCGCGGCGTAGCAGCGGGCGAGACCGCGTGCGGTGGCGACGCCGTTGGACGCGGGGAGTTCGGCCGCGCGGTAGGCGGGGTCGTTCTCGTCGGGGAAGGGGTCGATCGCTCCGAACGCCCGCCGGGTGAGCGAGGCGGGGTCGCGGTAGGCGTCGACGACTGAGCGCTTGGGCCGCATGCGCAGGGCGCCCGTGCCGCCTTCGGCGGCCGGCGGCTCCACGGGACCGATCCGGCCTGTCCGGTGCGCCTCGTCGGCCGGCAGCCCGAACCAGAAGTCCAGGCCGAGCGGGCGGGCGATCTCCTCGGCGACCCAGCGGCCTATGGTGCGTCCGGTGACCCTGCGCACCAGCTCGCCGATGAGCCAGCTGTACGTCTGGGCGTGGTAGCCGTGGTCCGAGCCGGGCTCCCACTGGGGCCGCTGGGCGGCGACGGCCTGCGGGCCGGTGACTCCGTCCGCCGCCTCCTCGGGCGTCAGCGTCCGGTCGAGGGCGGCCACTCCGGCCCGGTGGGCGAGGATGTGGCGTACGAGGACGCGCTCCTTGCCGTTCGCCTTGAATTCCGGCCAGTACGTGCCGACGGGCGCGTCCAGGTCCACCTGCCCGCGCTGGTGCAGCAGCAGGAGCACGGCGGCGGCGATGCCCTTGCCGGCCGAGCGGACGACCTGGACGGTGTCGACGGCCCACGGTTCGCTGCCGTCGACGTCCCTCGTACCGGCCCACAGGTCCACGACCTTGCGGCCGTGACGGTAGACGGCGACGGCCGCCCCCCGCTCGCCCCGCTGTTCGAAGTTACGGACGAACGCGTCCCGTACCGCCTCGAATCCCGGTGTCACCGTGCCCCGTACATCCACGCCTGCTCCCGCGCTGCCGCTCATCCCCCCATGGTGCATCGCGCCGCAGGTCGGGCGGGTGGCGGGTCACCATCTGTTCACGGATGCGGAACGGACACGGAACGCGGGTCGAAGCCGAAGGGCAGCTCCAGGCGGTGCCTGCCCATCAGTTCCCCGTCGCAGAGCAGGTCCTGCGTACGGTCGTCGGCTGCGATCACGCCGTCGCTGAGGATGACGGCGCGCGGGCAGAGCTCGAGGGCGTAAGGCAGGTCGTGGGTGACCATCAGCACGGTGACGTCCAGGGAGCGCAGGATGTCGGCGAGTTCGCGGCGGGAGGCCGGGTCCAGGTTGGAGGACGGCTCGTCCAGGACGAGGATCTCCGGCCGCATCGCGAGGACGGTGGCGACGGCGACCCTGCGGCGCTGGCCGAAGGAGAGGTGGTGCGGGGGCCGGGTCGCGAACTCCTCCATACCGACCTGCCTGAGCGCGTCCATGACCCGCTCCTCCAGCTCCGGGCCGCGCAAGCCGGCCGACGCGGGCCCGAAGGCGACGTCCTCGCGGACGGTCGGCATGAACAGCTGGTCGTCGGGGTCCTGGAAGACGATGCCGACGCGGCGGCGGATCTCGGCGAGGTTGCGCTTCTCGACGGGCAACCCGGCGACCCGGACGGTGCCGGCCCCCGCGTCGAGGATGCCGTTGAGGTGGAGGACGAGGGTGGTCTTGCCCGCCCCGTTGGGGCCGAGGAGGGCGACGCGCTCGCCGCGGGCCACGGTCAGGTCGACGCCGAAGAGGGCCTGATGGCCGTCTGGGTAGGCGTAGGCGAGGCCGCTGACCTCGAGGGACGGTGCGGGGGCGGTGGGCAGGCTCATACGGTCCATCCCAGCAGACACACGGCGAGGGCGGTCAGGGGGAGGGCACCGGCGTACGCCCATTGTGTGCGGGAGGCGGTCACCTCGTCGATCACGGGCATGGTGCCGGTGTAGCCGCGGCTGACCATCGCGAGGTGGACGCGTTCGCCGCGCTCGTAGGAGCGGATGAACAGGGCGCCCGCCGTCTTGGCGAGGACGCCCCAGTGCCGCACGCCGCTCGCCTCGAAACCGCGGGAGCGGCGGGCGATCGACATCCGGCGCAGCTCGTCGGTGATCACGTCCCCGTACCGGATCATGAAGGACGCGATCTGGACGAGCAGCGGCGGCAGCCGCAGCCGCTGGAGGCCGAGCAGCAGCGAGCGCAGCTCGGTGGTGGAGGCGAGGATCACGGACGCGGCCACGCCGAGGGTGCCCTTGGCGAGGACGTTCCAGGCGCCCCAGAGACCGGGGACGCTGACGGAGACGCCGAGCAGCTCGGTCTGCTCCCCCGGCACGACGAACGGCATGAGGAGCGCGAAGGCGACGAAGGGCACCTCGATGACCAGCCGCCTCAGCAGGAACCCGGCGGGGATCCGGGCCGCGGCGGCGACGACGGCGAGCAGCACGGCGTACAGGGCGAAGGCCCAGACGGCCTCGCGGGGCGTCGAGACGACGACCACGACGAAGCAGAGGACGGCGGCGAGCTTGCAGTGCGGGGGCAGGGCGTGGACCGGCGAGTGCCCGTGGCGGTAGAGCTTGTGTGCGTGACCGGCGCCCATGTCAGACGGACTCGGTGGTGCGGGCTTCGGGAGCCTCCGGCGTACGGCGCCGGCGCACCGCCCAGAAGACACCGCTGCCGGCGGCGACGGTGACGCCGACACCGATCACGCCGGCGAGGCCGCCGGAGACACGGGCGTCGCTGATGTCCTTGACGCCGTAGTCGGCGAGCGGGGAGTCGGCCGCGCCGTGCTCCTGGACCTTCTCGTCGATGCCCTTGTCGGCGGCCACCTTCTCCAGGCCGTCGGGGCTGGCGGAGGCGTAGAAGGAGACGAAGCCGGCCAGGACGAGCGCGGCGACCAGGCCGGACACCCAGACCTTGCGGGTGGAGCCCGGGGCGACGGCGGGAGCAGCCGGGGCGGCCGGGGCGTCGACGAGTTGACCGTCGACGCGGAGCTTGAGCGGGGCCGAGAGCCCGCGGGCGCCGTGGACCAGGTCGGGCCGGACCGCGATCACGGCGCCGACGGTCAGCGCCGTGATCGCGGCCTCGCCGATACCGATCAGGACGTGGACGCCGACCATCGCGGTGAGCACCTTGCCGATGGGGACGTCGGTGGTCCCGCCGACGGCGTAGATGAGGGTGAAGGCGAGGGCGGCGGCCGGCACGGAGACCAGCGCGGCCACGAAGGCCGCCGCGGTCGTCGAGCGCCGGGTGCGGGGCAGCACGCCCGTCAGCCCGCGGAAGAGGGCGTACGCGACGACGGTCGTGACGACGCCCATGACGGTGATGTTCACGCCGAGCGCGGTGAGGCCGCCGTCGGCGAAGAGGATGCCCTGCATCAGGAGGACGACCGCTATGCAGAGCACCCCGGTGTAGGGCCCGACGAGGATCGCCGCCAGCGCCCCGCCGAGCAGATGGCCGCTCGTGCCCGCGGCGACCGGGAAGTTCAGCATCTGTACGGCAAAGATGAAGGCGGCGACGAGCCCCGCCAGCGGCGCCGTCCGCTCGTCCAGCTCCCGTCGGGCTCCGCGCAGGCTGACCGCGACCGCGCCGGCGGCGACGACCCCGGCGACGGCGGAGACGGGTGCGTTGATGAATCCGTCGGGTACATGCATGGAGTGGCTCCGCTTTCGGGTGGTGCTGCGGGCGGGGTCGGGAACCGCTCAATGATAGGGCCCTGTTGCAAATGGTTCGCAAGAGCGCACGGGCGCCAGGTAGCGCGCCGCCACACTGCACGCCTCTCGATGTGCCCAATTAAGAACATATGGGACATTTAGGGGAGAGATTTTCACACAGGAGGAGCCGGCCCATGTCCCTCTCGCCCCACGAACACATCCGAGCCCGGCTCATCACGGACGGTCCCGACCCCCGCACGGTCCCCGTGGAACTGCGCTGCGACCCCGACGACCCGCGGACCGTCCACCTCCGCCTCCCCGGTGGAGTCCACCGGCCGATCGGCCGCGACCTCCTGGAACGAGGACTGCGCTCGCCCGTCACGCGCGGCGACATACGGATCTGGCCGTGCGGGCGGGCGCAGCTGATCGTCGAACTGCACTCGGCGGACGGTGTCGCCGTACTCCAGTTCGACGTGGCCCCGCTGATCCGCTTCCTGGCGCGTACACAGGGCGAAACCCCGGCGCGCCCGCCCGCCGCGGTCACCGGCACCTGACCGGCGCCCACGCCTGCCCGGCATCCGCACCTGCCCGGCGCACGACGAAGGCCCCCGTGCCGCGTGCACGGGGGCCTTCTGTCGCCCCGGTCCCCCGTCCCCACAGGTAACCGGCGCACCGGGGCCGCGTTCCGCTCAGACGCGGGCCCCGGAGTCCATGCGGTTCAGACGTGGACCGTCTCCCGCCGGCCGTCCTCGTCCGCCGGCGTCCCGGTGAGCTCCTTGCGCAGCCCCTCGCCCTCCACGTCCACGTTGGGCAGTGCGCGGTCCAGCCAGCGCGGCAGCCACCAGGCACGCTTGCCGAGCAGGGCGAGCACCGCGGGCACGATGGCCATGCGGACCACGAAGGCGTCGAAGAAGACGGCGATGGCCAGTGAGAAGCCGATCATCTTGATCATCGACTCGCTGGAGCCGATGAAGCCGGCGAAGACCGCCATCATGATCACCGCGGCGGCCGTGACCACCCGGGCGCCGTGGCGGAAGCCGGTGACGATGGCCTGGCCGGGCGCCTCCCCGTGGACGTACGCCTCGCGCATCCGGGTGACCAGGAAGACCTCGTAGTCCATCGCGAGACCGAAGACCACGCCGACCATGAAGATCGGCATCATGCTCATGATCGGTCCCGTCTGCTCGACCCCGAAGAGGGAGGCGAGCCAGCCCCACTGGAAGACCGCGACGACCGCGCCCAGGGCCGCGACGACCGAGAGCAGGAAGCCGAGGGCCGCCTTCAACGGCACCAGCAGCGAGCGGAAGACCACCATGAGCAGCAGGAAGGCCAGGCCGACGACGAGCGCCAGGTAGGGCAGCAGCGCGTCGTTCATCTTCTGCGAGAAGTCGATGTTCATCGCCGTGGCACCGGTGACCAGCACCTCGGCGCCCGTCTCGCTCCTGATGTCGGCGCCCGCGTCACGGATCGAGTGGACGACCTGCTCCGTCTCGGTGGAGCTGGGCCTGTCCTTCGGGATGACGGTGATGGTCGCGGCGTCGCCCGCCTTGTTGAAGGTGGCGGGGGTGACGGCCTCGACGCGGCCGATGCCCTCGATCTCCTGGGAGACCTGCTCGACCGCGGTCTTGCCGTCCGAGCTGTTCTTCGTGTCCACGACGACCAGCAGCGGACCGTTGAACCCGGGGCCGAAGCCGTCGGAGAGCAGGTCGTAGGCCTGGCGCTGCGTGGTGCTCTTCGGCTGGGAGCCGTCGTCCGGCAGGCCCATCTCGAGCGAGGCGGCCGGTACGGCGACGGCTCCGAGGCCGATGACTCCGGCGAGCAGCACCCACACGGGCCTGCGCAGCACGAACCGCGCCCAGCGGGTGCCCATGTTCGGCTTCGCCTCGGGCCGGTTCTCCGCCTCGGCGGCCTTGCGCGCCCTGCGCCCCATGACCCGCTTGCCCGCGAAGCCCAGCAGTGCCGGGACGAGGGTGAGGGCGATGAGGACGGCTATCGCGACCGTACCCGCGGCGGCGAAGCCCATCTTCGACAGCATCGGGATGTTGACGACGGCGAGGCCGACCAGGGCGATGACGACGGTCAGGCCGGCGAAGACGACCGCGGAACCCGCGGTCCCGACGGCCCGGCCGGCGGCTTCCTCCCGCTCCCGCCCCTCGGCCAGTTCGGCGCGGTAGCGGGAGACGATGAAGAGCGCGTAGTCGATACCGACCGCCAGGCCGATCATCATCGCGAGCGTGGAGGTGGTGGATCCCAGGTCGAGCACGTTGGCCAGGGCCGTGATCAGCGAGACACCGATCCCCACGCCGATCAGCGCGGTGAGCAGCGGCAGTCCGGCGGCGATCAGCGATCCGAAGGTGATGACCAGCACCACTGCGGCGATGGCGACCCCGATGATCTCGGTGGCCCCGGTCTCCGGCATCACCTGGAGCGCGTCACCACCGATCTCCACGGTCATCCCGCCGCTCTGCGCGGACTCACCCGCGTGCTCCAGCGACTCCCGCGTCCCGTCGGTCAGCTCCATGGAGCTGACCTTGTAGGAGACGGATATGTACGCCGTCGAGCCGTCCTTGCTGACGGCGTTCGCCTTGTACGGGTCGGCGACCGAGGAGATCTGGTCCGAGCCGGACTTCAGCTCGCCGACGATCTCCTCGACCTCGGCCTTGTTGCCGGCGTCGGTCACCTTCTCGCCCTCGGGGGCCTTGAAGACGACCCGGGCGGTGGCACCGTCGGCGCTTCCACCGGGGAAGCGCTGTTCCAGCAGGTCGAAGGCCTTCTGGGCCTCGGTGCCGGGGATCGAGAAGGAACTGGAGGTGGCAGTGGACGCGGAGGCGGCACCGAATCCGGCGAGCGCCAGCAGTGCCACCCAGACGAGGGCGACATAGCGGCGGCGCCGGAAGGCGAGCCGTCCCAGCTTGTAGAGGAATGTGGCCACGGAGGGGAACTCCCGGTCAGGTCGTTGAGTGGAAAGGGCGTGAGGAACCAGCCCGACGACGAGAGCGGCGTGTCAGGTGGAGCGTCGGGGAGGGGGCCGTACGGGAAGGCTGGGGACGTCAGACGCCGAGGGCGGGGAACACCACGGCTTCGACATAGTCGATGAGGAACGCCTGGTCGACGGGACGTTCCTCGACCAGCTCACGGGCCGCGAAAGCGCCGATCATCATGTGCGGTACATAAGGCAGCGCCGGATTGTCCGGACGCACCTCACCCCGGTCCACGGCCCTCTGGAGCAGCGCGGCCAGGCCGGTCATCTCCGGCTCGACCAGCAGCTCGCGCAGCGCCTGGAACAGATCGGGGTTGTCGTGGACGGCATGGCTCAGACCCCGCAGCAGTGCGGAGTTCTTCTCCATCTGGCAGTCGTCGGAACGCATGAGCACGGCCTGGACGTCGCCGCGCAGCGAACCGGTGTCGATGTCGGCGAGGTGGACCGGCTTGTTGTTCCGGAGCGCCTTGACGACCAGCTCGGGCTTGCTCCCCCACTGGCGGTAGAGGGTGGCCTTGCTGGAGCGGGTGCGGGCGGCGACGGCGTCCATGGTCAGGGCTTCGTAGCCGACCTCGCCCAGCAGGTCGAGCACAGCGGCGTACAGCTCGCTCTCGCGTTCGGGCGTGAGCCGGGTGCGTGCCATGTGTCGACCTCCGTCTTCCGTCGCGCCTGCCGATCGTACGCCGGTCGATGATCAACCAAGCGAACGAAACTGTTTCGTACACCTCGAAGGTACTCGCCCCCTCCAGCGAAACGAAACGGTTTCGCTTGTGTCCTGCACCACAAGTTGCCGCGTGCCCGTCACACGGAAAGCATTGGAGGGTGAGTGACGACGTCGCGTATCTCCGGTTCCCGCACCTCCACCAGGACCTGCTCTGCTTCGCGGCCGAGGACGACCTCTGGGTCTCCCCCCTCGCCCCGGCGGGGCACCGGCCCGGCCGGGCGTGGCGGCTGACCGTCGACCGGACCAGGGTCAGTCATCCGCGCTTCTCGCCCGACGGCAGCCGCATCGCCTACACGACCTGGCGCACGCTCGACCCCGAGATCCACCTGGCCCCCGTCGACGGAGGGCCCGCCCGCAGACTCACGTACTGGGGCTCGACCGATGCCCGGGTCTGCGGCTGGAGTCCCGATCCCGGCGACGCCTCCCAGATCCTCGCCGTGTCCTCGCACAACCAGCCGTTCTCCTATTTCTCGTGGGCCTACAGCGTTCCCACCGACGGCAGCCCGGGCGGCAAACTCCCCTGGGGCCCCGTCTCCGACATCGCCGTCGCGGACATCGACGGGAAGCGGCGCACGCTGCTGCTCACCGGCAAGCCGCCGCACGAGCCCGCGGCCTGGAAGCGGTACCGGGGCGGCGCGACCGGGCGGCTGTGGCTCCACGGCGAGCGGCTGCTGCCGGACATCGGCGGGCACCTGGACGCGCCGATGTTCGTCGGACGGCGCATCGCCTTCCTCTCGGACCACGAAGGCGTCGGCAACCTGTACTCGTGCCTGATGGACGGCACCGATCTGCGCCGCCACACCGACCACGACGCGTTCTACGCCCGGCACGCCTCCAGCGACGGGCTCCGGGTCGTCTACCAGTGCGCGGGCGACCTGTGGCTGGTCGACGACCTGGAGTCGCCGGACGCCGTGCCCCGGAAGCTGGAGGTCCGGCTCGGCGGGCCGCGGGCGGGGCGGCGTACGTACCAGGTGCCCGCCGCGAGTCACGTGGACTCGCTGTCCGTGGACGAGACGGGCCGGGCGAGCGCCGTCTCCGTACGGGGCAGTCTGTACTGGCTCACGCACCGTGACGGCCCCGCCCGGACGCTCCACGCCACCCCGGGCGTGCGCGTCCGGCTGCCCGAGATGCTCGGCAGCAGCGGTCAGGTCGCGTACGTCACCGACGCGGACGGCGACGACGCCGTCGAGATCGCCTACCTCCCGCGGGCCAGCGGGGACCGCCGGCCGCGCCGGCTGGCCTCCGGCCGGCTGGGCCGGGTGCACGAGATGATCTCGGACCCTGAGGGGGAGCGGCTCGCCGTCGCCTCGAACGACGGCCGCCTGCTGCTGCTGGACACGGCCGAGGAGGGGGAGGAGCCGGTGGCGGTCCTGGACGAGAGCGCGGAGCCGCTCGTCGCCGGGAAGCAGCCCGTCACCGGGGAGTGCGAGGTCACCGAACTCATCCGCTCCACCAACGGGCCGGTCCGCGACCTCGCGTTCTCCCCGGACGGTGCCTGGCTCACCTGGTCCCACCCGGGCGTCGGCCGGTCGCTCCGGCAGATCAAGCTGGCACGGATCAGCGGACCCGACGCCCCGCTGATAGTGGATGTGACCAACGGCCGCTTCGAGGACGAGAATCCCGTCTTCACGGGTGACGGCCGCTATCTCGCTTTCCTCTCCTGGCGCGGCTTCGACCCGGTGTACGACGTCCACACCGGTGACCTCTCCTTCCCGCTCGGCTGCCGCCCGTATCTGGTGCCGCTCTCCTCGGCCACCCCGTCACCCTTCGCCCTGCTGCCGGACGGCCGGCCCGCGGCGGGCGGACTCGACCCGGTGGACGCCGCCGAGGGCACGACGGTCACCGTGGAGTTCGAGGGGCTGGAGAGCCGGGTCACGCCCTTCCCGGTCTCCGCGTCGAAGTACTCGGCGCTGCACCCGGTCAGCGGCGGCGGACTCGTCTGGCTTCGCTGGCCGATCTCGGGCGCCCTGGGTGAGACGTTCGCCAACCCGGCGGACATGTCGGGCCGGCCCACCCTGGAGCACTTCAACATCGCCAAGACCCGGAAGACGGAACTGGTGGCCCACCTGGACTGGTTCGCGGTCAGCGGGGACGGGACGCGGCTCGTCGTCATGGACGACGGCGAACTGCGGGCCGCCCCGTCCAACGAGCCCGGCGACAGCGACTCGACGGTCTACCTCGACCTGCGCCGCATCCTGCACGACGTCGACCCGGCGGCCGAATGGCGCCAGGCGTACGGAGAGGCGGGGCGCATCATCCGGTCCTACTTCTGGGAGCCGGACATGTGCGGCATCGACTGGGACGGCGTGCTCGAACAGTACCGCCCGCTGGTCGAACGGGTCGCCTCGCCCGACGAGTTCGCCGACCTGCTGCGCGAGGTCCTGGGCGAACTGGGCACCTCGCACGCCTACGTCTCCCCCGCCCGCCGCAACGAGGGCCCGCCGCACTACCAGCGGGCGATCGGGCTGCTGGGCGCCAACCTCGTCTGCCGGGACGGCGACTGGATGGTGCAGCGGATCCTGCCCGGCGACTCCTCGGACTCCAAGGCCCGTTCGCCGCTCGCCGGTACGGGCATCCGGGAGGGCTCGGTCCTCACCCACGTCGACGGCCGGCCGGTCGACCCGGTGGCCGGCCCGTACCCGCTCCTGACGGCGGCGGGCGGCACCACGGTCGAGCTCACCTTCCGCCCCGCGGGGGGCGAGTGCGGCGGCCGTTCCCGCCGTATCGCGATCGTCCCCCTGGTCGACGAACGGCCCCTGCGCTACCAGGACTGGGTGGCCAAACGCCGGGAGGTCGTGCGGGAGCTGAGCGGCGGGAAGTGCGGATACCTGCACATCCCCGACATGGGCGGCTCGGGCTGGGCCCAGTTCAACCGCGATCTGCGGCTGGAGGTGTCCCGTCCGGCGCTGATCGTGGACGTACGGGGCAACGCGGGCGGCCACATCAGCGAGCTGGTCGTCGAGAAGCTCAGCCGCAAGATCCTCGGCTGGGACCTCACCCGCAACGCACAGGCGGTCTCGTACGCCTCCAACGCGCCCCGGGGCCCGGTCGTGGCCCTGGCCGACGAGGCGACGTCCTCCGACGGCGACATGATCACGGCAGCCTTCCGGCTGCTGAAGCTGGGACCCGTGGTGGGCCAGCGCACGTGGGGCGGCGTGGTCGGCATGACCGGCCGCCACCGGCTCGGCGACGGCACGGTGATCACGGTGCCGATGAACGCGGCCTGGTTCGACACGTACGGCTGGTCCGTCGAGAACCATGGGGTCGAACCCGACCTGGAGGCCCTGCGCACCCCCCTGGACTGGGCGGAGGGCCGCCACGCGGTACTGGACGACGCGGTCCGCGTCGCCCTGGACCTCCTCACCGGCCACCCGGCCTCGACACCCCCCACCTACGCCACGGCCCCGATCCTGCGCAGGCCCCCACTTCCCCCGAGGTGACCCCGGACCGCCGGCAGCCACCCTCCCACCCACCCGGCAACTCCCGCGCCGGCCCGGGACGGCTGGTGCGGACCCGGGACGGCTGGTGCGGCCCGGGACGGCTGGTGCGGCCCGGGACGGCTGGTGCGGCCCGGGCCACCCGCCCGGTCTCCCGCCCTCGGCGTCCCCCAGCCCACCCGGGCCACCAACTGCCCGGCGACCACCAGCCCGTTCGGCGCTTGCGGGCAGTCCTTTCAGCCCGTCCGGCGTTCGAGGACCAGGACCCGGGGCCCGAGGGCGGAGCCCTCGGTTTCGCGAGGGGGCGGGTAGGGGACAGGCCCCGCACGGCGGCCCCGACCCCGGCCGGCACCCGTCGCACCGCCCCACACCGCCCAGGTCCCGCGCCCCCGGCCACTCCGCACAGGAAGGGGCGCACCCGGCAGAAGCCGGATGCGCCCCTCGCGCAACGCAGACGCAGACGCGTCAGACGCCGCCCGACCGCGCGGTGTCAGCGGTTGAAACGCTCACGCGTCCGGTCGGCCGCGTCCTGCGCGCGGTCCCGCGTCCCGGACTCGCGGCCCGCGGCCTTGTCCGCGGCACGGCCCGCGGCGTCGGACGAGCGGTCCTGCTGCCCGTCCCGCTTGCCGCCCTGCTTCTTCTGCTTGGCCTGGTCGGCAAGCTCCTGCGCCTTGTCCTTGAACTGGTCTGCGATGCCCATGCTGTTCACTCCTATGTGGGTGCGTGGGGGTGGCCCCGTAAGGGCCTCGCTCAGACTTACACACCCGGACATTCATCGCATTTCGATCAGTTACGCTGCGCACGCGCCTCCCGGTCCGCCTCGCCCCCGGCCCCCACGAGCCCCTTGCTCACCCCGTCGAGCCGCGGCCCGAACCGCTTCATCTCACGCTGCCCCACGGACCCGATCACCATCGGCAGGTATCCCCGTACCGACTGCATTCCCCGCAGCCACCACTGGGCGTACACGTGCGCGGACCGTCGCTCGATCCCGGCCACGATGCGGTCCACCGCGGGTCCCAGGGGGTAGGTGCGGTTCGTCGGCCACGGCAGCCGCTGCCGCAACTCCCGCATGACGTCGTCCTCGTCGGCACCGCGCACCATGTCGGTGTCGGTCCACGACAGGTAGCCGACCCCGACCTTCACCCCCCGGTAACCGACCTCCGCCCGCAGGCTGTGCGCGAACGCCTCCACGCCCGACTTCGACGCGCAGTACGCGCTCATCATCGGCGCCGGGGTGATCGCGGCCAGCGACGCTATCTGGAGGAAGTAGCCGCGGCTCTCCATGAGTACGGGCAGGAAGGCCCGCGCCGTGACCGCGCCACCGATGAGGTTCACCTCGATGACCCGCCGCCACGCCACCGGGTCGGAGTCCACGAAGGGCCCGCCCGAGGCGACACCGGCGTTCGCGACGACCATGTCGATCTTCCCGAAGCGCTCCTTGACCTCACGGGCGACCTGCGCCATGGCCACATGGTCGGTGACGTCGGCGAACCAGTGGCCGCTCTCGCCGTGCAGCCGCTCCGCGACCTTCTTCAGTTCGTCCGGTTCCAGGCCCACCAGCGCGAGCGTCGCACCCCGCGCGGAGAGCTTGCGCGCGAGCAGCTCACCCACACCGCGCGCCGCGCCCGTGACGACGACGACCTGCCCATCGAGACTCCGCCTGCCGCTCATGCGACCTCCTCCTCGCTCACGGCCCGCGCCGCATTGTCCACAGTGACGTACAGGGCCACCAGTTCCCGGAGTTTCGCCGTGACCGCCTCGGGCGCCTCGATCGGTGTCATGTGTCCCATACCGGTCAGCTCCGTGAGCCCGAGGCTCTGCGGGAGCGCCGCCTCGATGGCCCGCGCGAGCACGGGGGGAGTCAGCCGGTCCTCCGTCCCCGCGATCACCGCCGTCGGGAGCCGCAGCTCCTGTACGCCCGCCTCGAGGTCGAGCTCGGCCAGCACGTGTCCCCAGGCGATGCGTGCCCTGCGGGGACACGCGTGCACGATCCTGGCACAGGCGTCGACCCGTTCCGGGGCCGAACCACGGCCCATGGTCGCGTACTTGAGAATGGCCTTCGAGACTCCCGTGACCGGCCCGAGCGGGGCTCGCGCCCCGAGGACCGCACGGGTGAGCCGGGTGCGGAAGGCGCCGGCCCGCATCGGCAGCACCAGGGACTCGGCGGTCAGCCGGGAGCTGCCGGTACTGCACAGGAGCACGGCCGCCCCGTGCTCGCGCACGGCATCGCGTCCGGCGGCCGCCATCAGCGTCATGCCGCCCATGGAGTGCCCGGCGAGCACGGCTTTTCGTCCCGGCGCGAGCGTGGCCCTGAGCACCGCTTCCAGATCGTCGGCCAGCGCGTGCGTGCTGTACCCGCCGGGGCCCGGCTCCGGCGAACGGCCGTGTCCCCGCTGGTCGTAGACGACGACGCGGTGGTCGGCCGCCAGGTCGCGCACCTGGGCCGCCCAGAACCGGGTGCTGCAGGTCCAGCCGTGCGCCAGGACCACGGCCGGGGCGTCCTCGGGCCCGTGCAGTTCGACGTGGAGGCGCGAGCCGTCGGCCGAGGCGACGGTCAGCTCCTGTACGGGCACCGGCGGGACGTCCGCCCGGTGCGGCAGCCGGCTCATCGTGCCGCCTCCTCGGTGAGCGTCTTCTCCCGGCCGGCCGGGACCGGGGGCCGGATGACCTCGTACTCCCCCAGGTCCACCGTGCGTGTGGCCCTGCGGAACTCCGCCGTCGTGCCCGGCCAGACCGTGGTGTTGCGCCCGTCGGCGTCGAGGTACCAGCTGGTGCAGCCGCCGGTGTTCCACACGGTCCGCTTCATGCGCTCCTGGACCCGCCGGTTCCAGGCGCCGACGGCCGAGGTCCGCGCCCCGAGTGCGGCCCGCCCGCCCAGCACGTCCAGCTGGCGCAGGTAGTCGGCCATGTAGTTCAGCTGGGACTCGATCATAAGGATCATGGAGGAGTTCCCGAGCCCCGTGTTGGGGCCGATGATGGTCATCCAGTTGGGGAAGCCCTCCGCCGTGGCGCCGCGCAGCGCCTGCATGCCGCCCTTCCAGGACTCGGCGAGCGTGATCCCCTCCGCGCCGACGACCCGTTCGGCGATGGGCATGTCCGTCACGTGGAATCCGGTGCCGAGGATGATCACGTCCGCCTCGGTCTCCGTACCGTCAGCGGCGACCACGGTGGAACCCCGTACCTCGGAGAGGCCGGAGGCGACCACGTCCACATTGGGCTGGGCGAGCGCCGGATAGTAGGCGCTGGAGAGCAGGATGCGCTTGCAGCCGATGCGGTACGAGGGGGTCAGCTTGGCCCGCAGCTCCGGGTCCTTGATCGCCCGTGCCATGTTCGCCTTGGCTATCGATTCGACCAGGCCGAGCTGGTCAGGGTGCTTGGTGAAGGCACCGACCTGCAACTCCCGGATGCCCCAGAGCAGTCCGCGGCGGGCCGTACCGGTGAACGGGAGCGCCCGGTGCAGCCACTTCTCGGCTCCGCTGATCGCGCGGTCCATGCGCGGCATCACCCAGGGCGGTGTCCGCTGGAACAGCGTGAGCCTGCTCGCCTCCCGCTGGACCTCCGGCACGATCTGGATGGCGGAGGCTCCGGTGCCGACGACGGCGACCCGCTTGCCACGCAGGTCGTAGTCGTGGTCCCAGCGGGCGGAGTGGAACACCTTGCCGGGGAAGTCGGCGAGCCCCGGGATGTCGGGCAGCTTCGGATCGGAGAGCGGGCCGGTCGCCGAGACGACCACGTCGGCGACGACCGTGGTGCCGTTCGCCGACTCGATCACCCAGTGCAGCTCGTCGTTGTCCCAGCGCATGACGGTGACTTCATGGTTCAGCCTGATGTGCGGGCGCAGCCCGAAGGTGTCGGCCACGTTCTCGAGGTAGGCACGGATGTGCTCCTGACCGGAGAAGGTGCGCGGCCAGTCGGGGTTGGGGGCGAACGAGAACGAGTACAGGTGGGACGGTACGTCGCAGGCGCAGCCCGGATAGCTGTTGTCGCGCCAGGTGCCACCGACGGACCCGGCCCGCTCCAGGACCAGGAAGTCGGTGATCCCCTCGCGGCGCAGCCGGACCGCGGCGCCGAGGCCCCCGAATCCGGATCCGATCACCGCCACTCGTACGTGCTCGTGCTGGGACATGCTGCCGCCTCCCCGCGGTACGCCTACGACTCTGCCAGCAATCACTGGCATTGTTGGGAGGGTAGAGCAGCTCCGTACTGATGGGTAGGGGGCCGGGCAAAGAAAGTTACCGGCGGTACAACATAGGGTGCGGGTGTGGCTGACGGACGCGAGCACCGTGAATACCGCATGGAGGAGCTGGCCGAGGAGGCCGGTATAACCGTGCGCACCCTGCGCTTCTACCGGGAGCGCGGGCTGATCCAGCCGCCCCGCCGCGAGGGCCGCATCGCCTGGTACGACGACCACCACCTGGCCCGGCTGCGCACCATCACCGGCCTGCTGGAACGCGGGCACACCCTGAACGGCATCGCCGACCTCGCCACCACCTTCGACAGCGGCCGGGACGTCGCCGAGGTGCTGGGCCTGGGCGAACCGACCGAGGAGATCCCGGTCCGGCTGACACCCGAGCAGCTCGCCGACTACTTCGGGGAACAGGCCACGGCGGAGAACCTCGCCGCCGCCATGGAGCTGGACTATCTCGGCACCGACGGCGACGAGATCGTCCACATCAGCCGCCGCCTGCTGGAGGTGTCGGCGGAACTCGTACGGGCCGGGGTGCCGCTCTCCGCGGTGCTCGCCTCCGGCCGGCTGGTCCGCGAGCACGCCGACGCCCTCGCCGACCTCTTCGTCCACACCCTGAGCACCCACACCGCGAACACGGACAGCGAACAACTACGCACGCTGGCGCACGCGGTGGTGGACGCGGAGCTGTCCATGGCCCTGGACCGCCGGCTGCGCGGAGAGGGCGTCACCCGGACGCAGAAGGGCCCCGGAGCCGGGGAGACCCGGGAGCCGTAGCTTCCCGCCCCGGGGGACGCGCCGGGCAGCGCGGTCGCCGGCCCGCGGCGCCGGGCAGCACGGTCGCCGGGCAGCGCGGTCGCCGGGCAGCACGGTCGCCGGGCAGCACGGTCGCCGGGCAGCGCGGTCGCCGGGCAGCGCGGTCGGCCCGCTCCGGCGGGCGGTCCGCCGCAGCGGGCGGGGCCGGCGCCCCGGCCGAACCGCCCCGGCTGCAACACGCCCCGCCCCGTACCGGTCCGGGCCCGCCCGTCGTCCGGCCGGACCGCGCGGGCGCCCCTCAGCGAGCGCGTTCCTCGTATGTGACCGTCACCGGCGCATGGTCGCTCCATCGCTCACCGTGCGTGGCGGCCCGCTCGACCCAGGCCTTCACCGCGCGTCCGGCCAGCCCGGGCGTCGCCACCTGGTAGTCGATGCGCCAGCCGGCGTCGTTGTCGAACGCCCTGCCACGGTAGGACCACCACGAGTACGGCCCCTCGACGTCCGGATGCAGCTGCCGGACGACGTCCACGTAAGCCGCCTCGTCGAAGACCCGGGTGAGCCACTCGCGCTCCTCGGGGAGGAAGCCGGAGTTCTTCCTGTTCGTCCTCCAGTTCTTGAGGTCGGCCTCGCGGTGGGCGATGTTCCAGTCGCCGCACACCACCACCTCGCGCCCCTCGGCGGCCGCCCGCACCTTCAGGCCCTGCAGATAGGGAAGGAAGGCCGCCATGAAGCGCTCCTTCTCCCCCTGCCTCTCCGTGCCGACCTCACCGGAGGGCAGGTACAGACTGGCCACCGTCACACCGGGGAGATCCACCTCGGCGTAGCGCCCGCTCGCGTCGAACTCCTCGCCCCCCGCGACACCGAAGCCGCCGAACCCGATCTGCACGCGCTCGGGTACGTGGCGCGTGTAGACGGACACCCCCGCACGCCCCTTTGCCACCGCCGGAGCATGCACGACGTGCCAGCCCTCCGGCTCCCGCACCTCCTCCGGCAGCTGCTGCGGTTCGGCGCGGACCTCCTGGAGACAGATCACATCCGCCTCGGTCTGTGCCAGCCACTCGACGAAGCCCTTCTTCGCGGCGGCGCGGAGCCCATTCACGTTTACGGTGGTAACGGTCAGCATTCCGGCACAGTACCGAGACCACCCAACGCATACATGTACCATGTCCCGCATGCTTATCCAGCCCCGGTCCTTCGATCACCCCGATGCCGTCAAACTCAACGACCAGGTGCAGCTCGAGTACGCCGAGCGCTACGGGGACGAGGGCGACATCACACCGCTCGACCCCACGATGTTCGACCCACCTCACGGGTTGTACCTGCTCGCCTACGACGAGCAGGACAGGCCCGTGGCGACCGGCGGCTGGCGTAGCCAGGAGCGGAACGCCGAGGGTTACTCCGACGGCGACGCCGAGATAAAGCGGATGTTCGTGATCCCCGAAGGCCGGGGGCGCGGCCTGGCCCGCCGCATCCTCGCCGCACTGGAGGCCGACGCCCGTACGGCCGGCCGCACCCGCATGGTCCTGGAGACCGGCGACCAGCAGCCCGAGGCGATCGCGCTGTACACGTCGAGCGGCTACACACCCTGCGAGAAGTTCGGCCACTACCGCACGTACGACAACAGCATCTGCATGGCCAAGCCGCTGTAGCCACCCACCCCGCCGGACCCCGCCCTACGGAACCCTCGCCACGCCCACGTAGAACCCACTGCGCTCGTACACCGGCGCGGTCCCGTCCCGGTACCACTCGGGCGCCGTCACCAGCCCCGGCGCGACGAGCTCCAGCCCGGCGAAGAACGGCTCGACCTCGCCGCGCGTACGCATCCGCAGCGCGATCGCACCCTTCGTGTACGCGGACTCGGTCTCCTGCCTCAGCTCCGGGTGCTGATCTGCGGTCCCGTGCGAGAGGACGAGGTAGCTGCCCGAGGGCAGCGCCTCGACCAACGTGCGGGTGATGCCGTACGGGTCGTGGTCGTCGGGCAGGAAGTGCATCAGCGCGATGAGGGACAGGGCGACCGGCCGCCCGAAGTCCAGGAACTTCGCCGCGTGTTCGAGAATCGCCTCGGGCTGCCTCACATCCGCCTGGATGTAATCGGTCGCACCCTCGGGATGACTCACCAGCAGCGCTTCCGCGTGACGCAGCACGATGGGGTCGTTGTCCGCGTAGACGACCCTGGCCCGCGGTACGACGGCCTGCACGATCTGATGGAGGTTCGGCGCCGTGGGGATGCCGGTGCCGATGTCCAGGAACTGGTCGATCCCCTGCCCCGCCAGCCAGGCGGAGGCCCGGTGCATGAAGGCCCGGTTCCGCGCCGCGTTGGCCCGGGCCTCGGCCGGCAGTTTCTCCCCGACCTCCTGGTCGACCGGGTAGTTGTCCTTGCCGCCGAGAAGCCAGTCGTAGACGCGCGCCGGATGGGGCTTGCCGGTGTCGATACGGGAGCTGGGTATACCGGCCGTCACAGTGGGCCCTCCATACGAACCACGAGCAGACACCCCGCACCTGCCCCGCACGACACTCAACGGCGGTCACCGGGAGGGCTGGAGAGCGAGGACCGCCCAGGTTACCGGGTGGTCGCTTCTTCGCGCAGCACACCCGATGCCTGGACCGGTGCGAGACGCCGGGACGGCCTGGTGTGCTGCGTCCCGGCGGCGGGACGGGGAGGGCGGGGCGACGAACAGGCCCCGGAAGCACGAGATCCTGCCCGATCCTGTCATCGGACGGGACCTCGTGTCTGTGGTCGCGGCACTTCTCTGCTGTACTGCTCGCCCTCGGGAACGGATCGATACGGGTGGTGGAACCGTGAGTGCAGGCAGCCGCGGAGTGCTGGGAGTCGTGGGTACGGCAACCGATGGAGTCGAGCGACTACGCACCGGACTGGTGGAGCCGGCCATCGCCCTCGGCTGGCAGGTGGCCGTGACCCTGACGCCGAGTGCCGGCCGCTGGCTGCGGGCAAACGGCGAGTGGGACCGACTGGAAGCACTGACCGGCCTGCCGGTGCGGGATGCGCCTCGCCTGCCGGCTGAGCCCCGCCCCCACCCGGTCGCCGACTGCTACGTGGTCGCCCCGGCAAGCGCGAACTACGTCGCCAAGCTCGCGACGGGGATCGCCGACAATCAAGCCCTGACGCAAGTGAGCGAGGCCTTGGGCACCCTCGGCCTCCCGGTCGTGGTGTTCCCGCGGATCAACACAGCACATGCGCGGCATCCGGCGTGGGAGGGACACATCGAGACCCTTCGGAACGCAGGCGTCGAGCTGGTGTACGGGCCTGACGTCTGGTCATTGGACGAACCGCGCCGGGGCCCCGCAGATCGAGAGCTTCCGTGGGCCGCGATCTTGGGGTCCGCGCACCGGGTACCGGGGAATTGAGTCGGACCTTCGCTCAATCCGTCGTGGCAGCGATTTCACCGTGGGTTCGCATTCCGCACCCACCGCAGATGAACGGCCCCTGACGGCCACAACCACCGGACACCGGACCGGCGCATCGGAGAATTCGCCGAACTCGACAAGCTCACCGCCCTGGCCGCCCATGCCCGGCGCCTGATCGGAGCGCCACGAAGGCGGCCTGCCTGATGCGGACGACGTCCCGGAGGGCCGAGGCGACGCGGAAGACACTGCGCAAGCTCGGCAAGCACCTGGGTCGGCAAGATCCGGGGTCGTTGCTGTACTCCACTGCTGTACGACAGCTCAAAGCCCCTACCAGGTGAACCCGGTAGGGGCTTTGACGTGCGGTGGACCTGTGGGGATTTGAACCCCAGACCCCCTCGATGCGAACGAGGTGCGCTACCAGACTGCGCCACAGGCCCTTGCAACGAGTGAAACTCTAGCACCCTCATCGGGGTGCTCGGAAATCCGTATCCCGCAGGTCAGCCGAGTCGGCCTCGCCAGGTCTCACTCGTTGGCCGCGCGCGGCCGGTCCTCGTCGTCGTACTGGTCGAAGAGCGGGGTGCGACCTCGGTCGCGGGTGCGCCGGGGCTGGTTGGCGCGTCGGCGTGGCGCCGGGTCCGCGTCGGGGGCGACAGGGTGCGAGGTGCCCGTCTGGGTGGGCTCGGCCGCGCTGGAGCGGGCCGCGCTCCAGGTCTCCGGATCACCGACCTCCACCCCGCCCGTGGCGCGCGGGGCGACGGGTGCGGTGACGTAGGTCGGCAGCGGAACCGGGACCGGTTCCCAGCTGTCGCCCTGGGCCGGGCCGCGTTCGCGCTGCTGGTCGACCCACTCGGCGTGGTCCGTCTGCTCGACGAGCGCCCGGCGGCCGGCCTCCTGCGGGGAGACCGTGGGCGTGGGGACCGGCGCTTCGGGCTCCTCGTCGGGCTCGGCGGGAGCCGTCGCGGCGGGCTGGTGCCGTCGGGGGCGGTTCTCACGGAGCCGCTGCGCGGCGTCCTCCGCCCGGCGCCGGTCCATGGTGAACACGAAGCGACGCCGTTCCTGCGACCGCAGGTGCACGATGTACGCGCTCAGCAGCACGGCGGGCACGGCAGGCGCCCACAGGAAACGCAGTCCGCCGACCGCCGCGACGACCGCACCCAGCGTGAACGCCAGGAAAAGGACGGTCGTCGTACGCCGGCGGCGCGCCAGGACCTGGGAGCGCCGGGCGCGGCGCTCGCGCTCCGTCTCCGCGCCTGGCACGCGCGAGCGCCTGACAGGCGCGGGGCGTGGTGACTGCGCCGGAGGAAGCTCCGCACCCGGGCGTTCGTGCGCCGGATCGCGCAACCGGGCTTCCGTATGCGCCTGGGGCGCGGCGAAGGCCCGGACGTCCACGGACTCCCATCGGTCCGTGACTGCATCCGGGTCCACGTCGGCGGACGCCTCCTCGGCACCGCGCTCCTGCAACTCCTTGGCGTATCGGCGCTCCATGGCCGCCCGTCCGGACAGCAGCCGGATGGCGGTGCTGAAGCGTTCCGTCGGACGGGCCTCGTTGAGCTCGTCCTGCCTTCGGAGCCACATCGGCACCAGGTAGGCGGCCCAGGCCCCGACGATGACTGCGTAGATGAGGCCGCTGCTGCTCACGCTCACACCGTAGAGGGGTTTGCACGGCGGCATCCGCCAATTGGCCCGGTGTGTCGCACGATCCGGCTGATATCACGGACTTTTTTTGTGATTGTTCGGATCACCGCTCGACGTGACTGGATCCCTTTACGGTCGGAGAGCGATCAAATTCGAACACTTATTTCATTTCTCCGGGCGGGTGCGGCGCACCCGGCCGTACTCTGCGCCAACGCCGCAGAAGGCTGTCCGGCACTTCCTCCGCCGTGAGGGCGAAGATCAGGTGGTCGCGCCACGCACCGTCGATGTGCAGATAGCGCGGGCGAAGCCCTTCCTCCCGGAATCCGAGTTTCTCCACGACCCTCCGGCTGGGGGCGTTCTCGGGCCGAATGCACACCTCGATCCGGTGCAGCCCGACCGTGCCGAAACAGTGGTCGACGGCCAGCGCCACCGCGGTGGGCACGACCCCGCGGCCCGCCACACTCCGGTCGACCCAGTAGCCGACATGGCCCGAGCACATCGAACCCCAGGTGATCCCGGCAACCGTCAACTGCCCGACGAGACGCCCCTCGTACTCGATGGCGAAGGGCAGCATCCGGCCCGCGTTCGCCTCGGCACGCAGGTGCCTGACCATCTGCCGGTAGGTGGGACGCTGGGCGACCGGACCGCCGGGGGCGGGCGGCGGGACGGTCGCCTCCCAGGGCCGGAGCCAGTCGCGGTTGCGCCGGTTGACCTCACGCCACTCGCGCTGGTCCCGCAGCTTTATCGGACGGAGAGTGATCTCGCCGTCCGTCAGGGTCACCGGCCAGGTCGGGACGTTCAGCTCGGGCTCCCCGGTCGGGGGTGGTCGCCGCCGCGAAGCTGGTCGACGGCGTGCACCAGAAGCCTGCTCAGGACGGCCAGACCGTCGCGGACACCGCCGGTGGACCCGGGCAGATTCACGATGAGCGTGCCGTTCGCGACACCCGCGAGGCCGCGGGAGAGCGCGGCGGTGGGCACCTTGTCCCGGCCCTCGGCACGGATCGCCTCGGCGATGCCCGGGATCTCCCGGTCCAGGACGCCGCGCGTGGCCTCGGGGGTGCGGTCGGTGGGTGAGATGCCCGTACCGCCGGTGGTGACGATCACGTCGTAGCCGGCCGCCGCACCCGCCCGCAGAGCGGCCTCCACGGGGTCGCCGTCGGGAACGACCTGCGGGCCGTCGACGGCGAACCCGAGGTTCGTGAGTGCCTCGGCGATGATCGGGCCGCCCCGGTCCGCGTAGACACCGGCCGACGCGCGGTTCGAGGCGGTCACGACGAGGGCGGAGCGGGTGGGCCCGCCGTCCCCCCGCGCATCCGTGGCCGGCGTGCTCATGCGTCCGCCCCCTCCGGCGCGGGACGCCGGTAGTCACCGGACTTGCCGCCCGACTTCGCCTCGACCCGGACGTCCGTGATCACGGCGCTCTTGTCGACCGCCTTGATCATGTCGATCACCGTGAGCGCGGCGACCGAGACGGCGGTCAGGGCCTCCATCTCGACACCCGTACGGTCCGTGGTCTTCACGGTGGCCAGGATCTCCACCGCGTCGTCGGCGACGCTCAGATCGACCTTCACGCCGGACACGGCGAGCGGGTGGCAGAGCGGGATGAGGTCCGGGGTGCGCTTGGCCCCCATGATCCCGGCGATCCTCGCGGTGGCCAGCGCGTCACCCTTGGGGACGCCCTCGCCCCTGAGGAGCTCGACGACACGCGGCGACACCAGAACCCTGCCGCTCGCCCGGGCGACGCGTGCCGTGACGTCCTTCTGCGACACATCGACCATGCGGGCCGCGCCCGCCTCGTCGATGTGCGTCAGTCTGTTCTGCGTACTCAACTCACTCCGCCTAGCGGTAGGGCGCCGATGCCCGCTCGGCCCGCACCGAGGTGGGGGCCGGGGGCCCGGGGGCTTCCCCCGGTAAGGCACAGCGCCAGATACCGTACCGCCACCGCGCGGAAGTCAGCGGAGGAGGATCACCTCGGTCTCCGTGCCGGGCTCGGCGGAGGTGACGTCCTCGGGCAGCACGATCAGCGCGTCCGCCTGCGCGAGGGCGGCGATCAGATGCGATCCGGCGCCGCCGACCGGAGTGACGGTGCCCGCCTCGGCGTCGTAGGTGCCCCGCAGGAACTGGCGTTTGCCGGCTGGCGAGGCGAGGGCCTTGTCGATGCTCAGCCCGGCCCGGACCGTCGGCCGGTGGACGTCCGGGAGACCCATCAGGGCCCGGATCGCCGGCCGTACGAACAACTCGAAGGAGACGTACGAGGAGACCGGATTGCCGGGCAGTGCCAGCAGCGGCGTGTGGTCGGGGCCGATCGATCCGAAGCCCTGCGGTTTGCCCGGCTGCATGGCCAGCTTCCGGAACTGGATGCCGCTGCCCGGCTCGTCCTCGTCGCCGACGTAGGAGAGGGCCTCCTTGACCACGTCGTACGCGCCGACGCTCACGCCACCGGTGGTGACGACAATGTCGGCACGGATGAGCTGGTCCTCGATCGTGGCGCGCAGCGTGGCCGCGTCGTCGGCGACGGCGGGGACACGGTAGGCGATGGCCCCGGCGTCGCGCGCCGCGGCCGTCAGCGCGAAGCTGTTGGAGTCGTAGATCCGGCCGCCGGTCAGCGCCTCGCCCGGCTGGACCAGCTCACTGCCGGTCGAGACCACGACGACCCGCGGACGGGGCCGCACCTTCACCGTGGAGCGCCCGATGGCGGCGAGGAGCCCGATCTGCGCCGGACCGACGACGGCGCCCGCGCGGAGCGCCAGGTCTCCGGGCCGCACGTCGCTGCCCCGCGCCCGGACATGGGCGCGGGCCTGCACGGGGCGGTGGACGCGGACCTCTCCGCTCGCGCCTTCCGGCGCTTCGCTGTGGGCCCGCATGGCCGCTGCCGGGCCACCGCCCGTGCCGCCGTCGGTCCACTCGACCGGGACGACCGCCTCGGCCCCTGCGGGCAGCGGGGCACCGGTCATGATGCGGGCCGCCTCGCCCGGGCCGACGGAGCGGCCGTCGGGCAGCCCTCCGTCGCCCGCCGCAACGTCACCGATGACGGTGAGCACGGCGGGGAACTCCTCGTCGGCGCCCTCGAGATCGGAGACCCGGACGGCGTACCCGTCCATCGAGCTGTTGTCGAAGGGCGGAAGGGCGACCTCCACCACGACGTCCTCGACGAGGACGCAGCCCTGGGCATCGGGCAGTTGCAGCTCGATCGGCTCGAGTGGTCTCACCGCCGCGAGGATGTCGTCCAGGTGCTCGTCAACCGACCAGATCGTGCCGCTCAAGCTGTTACAACTCCTCGGTGACGTAACTGCGCAGCCAGGTCCGGAAGTCCGGGCCCAGATCCTCACGTTCGCACGCGAGTCTGACAATGGCACGCAGATAGTCTCCGCGGTCCCCGGTGTCATAGCGGCGGCCCTTGAAGACGACGCCGTGCACAGGGCCGCCGATCTTCTCGTCCTCGGCCAGCAGTTGCAGCGCGTCGGTGAGCTGGATCTCGCCGCCGCGGCCGGGCTCGGTCCGGCGCAGTATGTCGAAGACCGCGGGGTCCAGGACGTAACGGCCGATGATGGCGAGGTTGCTGGGCGCGTCGGCCGGGTCGGGCTTCTCCACCAGCCCCGTGACGCGTACGACGTCGCTGTCCGTCGTGGCCTCGGTGGCCGCGCAGCCGTACATGTGGATCTGTGCCGGGTCGACCTCCATGAGGGCGATGACGCTGCCGCCCTCGCGCTCCTGGATCTCGACCATCCGTGCGAGCAGGGGGTCGCGCGGGTCGATCAGGTCGTCGCCGAGGAGGACGGCGAAGGGCTGGTCGCCCACGTGCGGCGCCGCGCACAGGACAGCGTGGCCCAGGCCTCGCGGGTCGCCCTGGCGGACGTAGTGCATGGTGGCCAGGTCGCTCGACTCCTGGACTTTGGAGAGGCGCTCGTCGTCCCCCTTGCGGGTCAGTGCCGACTCCAGCTCGTAATTCCGGTCGAAGTGGTCCTCCAGGGGACGCTTGTTGCGACCGGTGATCATCAGCACGTCGGAGAGGCCTGCGGTGACCGCCTCTTCGACGACATACTGGATGGCGGGCTTGTCGACGACAGGCAGCATCTCCTTGGGAGTGGCCTTGGTCGCCGGCAGGAACCGGGTGCCAAGACCTGCAGCTGGGATGACAGCTTTGCTGATCCTGGGGCGCGACTGAGTCATGCGCTGAACTCTAACCGCTGGACATGGGCGGAAGATGAGCGTCCGGTTAACTTCGCCCTCATATGAACCCATACGCGAGGTACGTGAGCACCTGTTGAACGACGACATGTCCCGAAAGACCCTCCTACGGCGCGAACTGCTGGCCGCCCGCCGTCTCCTGACCTCCCAGGACGTGACGGACGCCGCCGAGCTCCTCGCCTCCTGCGCCGCCGCCCTCCCCGAGCTCATTGGCGCCCGGACGGTGGCGGCGTACGTCTCCGTAGGGCGCGAGCCGGGCACGCACGCGCTCCTGGACCTCCTGCGCGCCCGGGGTGTGCGGGTGCTGCTGCCGGTGCTCCTGGCGGACAACGACCTGGACTGGGCGGCGTACCGGGGTGCCGGTCACCTCGTGCCCGCCGGGCGGGGCCTGCTGGAGCCGGACGGCGACCGCCTCGGTCCTGACGCGGTCCTCGACGCGGACGTGGTCCTGCTGCCCGGACTCGCCGTGGACCGGCGCGGCATGCGGCTCGGCCGCGGCGGGGGCAGCTACGACAGGGTGCTGGCCCGGCTGTCGGCGGCCGGGGCCCGTCCCGCCCTGGCCGTCCTGCTGTACGACGACGAGGTGGTCGCGCAGGTCCCGGAGGAACCGCACGACCACCCCGTGGACGCCGTGATCACGCCGGTGCGGGCGCTGCGCTTCACGCGCTGACGGCGGACCCCGGCCTGCCGGGCGTCAGGACGGTTTCTTGAGCGTCAGCGTGTCGACCGTGGACTGGCCGACCGCGTTGGTCCCGAAGGACCAGTCGAGGAGCTCACCGTCGACCCACTTGTCGGTCTGATCCGTGTAGTGCGCGCTGAAGGCGTGCCCGGAAGCGCCGGTGAGGTTGATCCAGCGGGACTTGTCCCAGTCCCCCACGTTGACGACCATCCGCATCGACGGGACCCAGATGACGTCGTAGCCGCCCGCCGCGTTCCATCCGGTCGCATCGACCGCGGCCTCGCCGCCGCCGAGGTGCCAGGGGCCGCGGTTGAGTGCGCGCTGCAGGAGACCCGGGCCCTCGGTGCCGAGTGTCTGGTTGCGCAGGGTCAGCTGGTGCAGCCGGCCCCAGCTCCAGGTGCTGATGTCCTTGCCGAGCTCGGCGGTGAGTTCCCAGCGGGCGTCCTCCATCGCACGGGCGAAGAGTTCGTCACGGCTGTCGATCGCCTTTTCGCGCCCCTTGGCCGGGACCTTCCACCACTCGTTGTCCGTGTCGTCGAGGATGCCGTCGACGACCTCGTACCAGCGGTCGCCGCCGTCCGGCTGCGCCGCGTCGGGGTCGCGCTGACCGCACTCCCGTACGAGCCTGTTCCGCTCGTCCACCGGCCCGGTGCCGAGGGCGGGCTGGACGTACAGGCAGTCGCCCTTGGCGCGCATCTCCTTGGGGAGCTTGTTGCCGAAGGCGAGCTTGAGGATGTTGCGCCAGACGCCGTTGAAGTACGCGGCCGCGGCCGAGTCGGGCTCCTGGGTGTAGTCCCAGCCCTCGAGCAGCTTCTGCGCCTCACGGACGCTCTTGTCGGAGACGCCGATCTTCAGCAGCTCGGGCACCAGCTCGGCGGCGATGGTGCTGTGGTTGTCCATCTGCAGCTGCTGCATGTCGTCGGTCGAGATCTTCCCGCCGCCCTTGATCTTCGACTCGATGAGGTCGTTGATCCGCTGACTGCGGGCGCCGTAGCCCCAGTCCTTGGTCAGCAGGGGGCCGTAGTCCTTCTCGTCGATCACGGCCTGGTTGGCGGTGACGATGTAGCCGCGCTCCGGGTCGTACTCGTACGGCAGCTCGTCGAAGGGGACCGGGTCCTTCTTCCAGCCGTAGTCCGAGGTCCAGCCGGGGCTCGGCAGGGTGCCGTCGCCCTTGACGCGGACCGGGATCTTGCCCGGGGCCTGGTAGCCGATGTGGCCGTCGGTGTCCGCGTAGATGAGGTTCTGCGAGGGCACCTCGAAGTGCTCGGCCGCCGCCCGGAAGGTCGTGAAGTCCTTGGCGCGGTTCATCTCGAAGACCGCGTCCATCGACTTTCCGGGTTCCAGCGCGGTCCACTTCAGCGCGACCGCGTAGCCGTCCCCCCGGTCGGGGGCCGAGTTGGTGACGGGGGCCTTCTTGCCCACCTTCTCCAGCTCGTTGCTGCGGTCGGAGACCAGCGGACCGTTGTTGGTCTCGCGGACGGTGATCTTCCGGCTCTTGCCGCCCGCGACCTTGATGGTCTCCTCGCGGGTGACGAAGGGCTCGGTCCTGCCGTCGTACTGGTAGCCGTCGCCCGAGACCTTCTCCAGGAAGAGGTCGGTGACGTCGGCGCCGAGGTTGGTGAAGCCCCACGCGATGTCCTGGTTGTGACCGATGATCACACCGGGCATCCCGGAGAACGTGTAACCCGCCGTGTCGTACCGGCAGGTGTCCGAGAGCTGACGGCAGTGCAGCCCCATCTGGTACCAGAGCGAGGGCAGCATCGGCGCCAGGTGCGGGTCGTTGGCCAGCAGGGGCTTGCCGGTCGTCGTGTAGTCGCCGGAGACGACCCAGGAGTTCGATCCGATGCCGCTCCCGTTGGGGCCCAGCAGCGCGGGGATCTCGTCGAGGGTGTCGGAGAGGGCGGAGAGCTGGGTGTTCAGGCCGTCGGTGGCGTCCTGGACGGTGCTCGAGCCGATGCCGTCCGACGGCTCGGCGTCCTGGTCGAACTTCCCCGTGACGGGGTCGACCGCGCCCTGCTCGACGATCGGCTTGTTCTTCTTGTACGGATAGGCCGGGTAGAGGTCCTCGATCTGCTTCTCGCCGAGCCTGCTGGTCATCAGCGAGCGGTCGATCTCGTCCTGCATGTTGCCGCGCAGGTCCCAGGCCATCGCCTTGAGCCAGGCGACCGAGTCGACCGGGGTCCACTCGGTGGGCTTGTAGTCGTTGGTCAGGCCGAGTGCCGCGTACTCCACGGAGATGTCCTGGCCGTCCTTGCCCTCCAGGTACGCGTTCACTCCGTCCGCGTAAGCCCGCAGGTTCTTCTTGGTGTCCTCGTCCAGGACCTCGTCGTACTCCTTCTGCGCGACCTGACGCCAGCCCAGCGTCCGCAGGAAGGCATCGGTCTCGACCTGGCCGGAGCCGAACATCTCGGAGAGCCGGCCCGACGTCATGTGACGGCGGACGTCCATCTCCCAGAACCGGTCCTGGGCCTGGACGAAGCCCTGGGCCCGGAAGAGGTCGCTGTCGGAGTCCGCGTAGATCTGCGGGATCCCGTAGTCGTCGCGTTTGACGTCGACGTTGCCGGTGAGGCCCTTGAGCTCGATCGAACCGGTGGTCTGCGGATATGAGGCCCGGACCGTGGAAACGGACCAGAAGGCGCCGTAACCGATACCCGCGACGAGCGCCAGCACCAGGACGATCACGAGCAGGCGGGCGCGTCGCCCCTTCTTCCTGCCGGACTTCTTCGCATCGGAAGAACCGGAAGGGGCGGTTGTATTGGCGGGCATCGCTGTCCTTCGAGGGGCAGGGTGGTCCTGGGAGTGCAGGAGCAACCATAGGCGCCCTGCCGAAGCCACTCGGACGCGGTACGGAGATGCCTCCATTTGCGTACTGCTCGCACGAACACTCGAAGCGTCAAGAAAACGTTAAAGATTAGGTAAGGTAACGAAGTACTGGCCGCCGGAGGCCGATCCGGAAGGCGTACGCAGGGAAGGAACGGACCCTGACTGTCCACGCGCTCAACGAACTTCTGCTCGTCTGCTCACTCGTCCTGCTGGTCGCCGTGGCGGCCGTACGCATCTCGTCCCGCAGCGGACTCCCCAGCCTGCTCCTGTACCTCGGCATCGGCATCGCCATGGGCCAGGACGGCTTCTTCGACGTCAAGTTCGACAACGCCGAGTTGACCCAGGTGATCGGCTACGCCGCCCTTGTCGTCATCCTCGCCGAGGGCGGTCTGGGCACGAAGTGGAAAGAAGTCAGGCCCGCCCTCCCGGCGGCGGCCATGCTGTCGACCGTCGGCGTGGGCATCAGCGTGGGTGTCACCGCGGGCGCGGCACACTACCTCGTCGGCCTGGAATGGCGGCAGGCCCTGATCATCGGCGCCGTCGTCTCGTCCACCGACGCGGCTGCGGTCTTCTCCGTGTTGCGCAAGGTCCCCCTCCCCTCCCGCATCACGGGCGTGCTGGAGGCCGAGTCGGGCTTCAACGACGCCCCCGTGGTCATCCTCGTCGTCGCGTTCTCCACGGTCGGCCCCGTGGAGCACTGGTACGTCCTGGTGGGCGAGATAGCCCTGGAGCTGGCCATCGGCGCGGCCATCGGCCTCGCCGTGGGCTGGCTCGGCTCCTTCGGCCTGCGCCATGTGGCACTGCCCGCGTCCGGGCTCTACCCGATCGCCGTCATGGCCATCGCGGTGTCGGCGTACGCGGCCGGCGCCATGGCCCACGGCAGCGGGTTCCTGGCCGTCTACCTGGCCGCGATGGTCCTCGGCAACTCCAAGCTGCCGCACTGGCCGGCCACCCGGGGCTTCGCGGACGGGCTCGGCTGGCTGGCGCAGATCGGCATGTTCGTCCTGCTCGGCCTGCTGGTCACCCCGCACGACCTGATCGACGACTTCTGGCCCGCCGTGGTCGTGGGGCTGGTCCTCACCGCCGTCGCACGGCCGCTGTCGGTCTTCATCAGCCTGGTGCCGTTCCGGCTGCCGGGGCGCGAGAAGGCCCTGATGTCCTGGGCGGGACTGCGTGGCGCCGTACCCATCATCCTGGCGACCATCCCGATGGTGTCCGGGATCGAGGGCAGCACCCGGGTCTTCAACATCGTCTTCGTGCTCGTCATCGTCTACACGCTGATCCAGGGGCCCACCCTGCCCTGGCTCGCCAAGGCCCTGAAGATCGCCGACGACCCCTCCGAAACCGCGGACCTGGGCATCGAATCGGCGCCCCTGGAGCGGCTGCGCGGGCATCTGCTGTCCGTCGCGGTCCCCGGGAAGTCGAAGATGCACGGCGTGGAGGTCGCCGAACTGCGGCTGCCGGCCGGGGCAGCCGTCACCCTCGTCGTACGGGAAGGCAAGAGCTTCGTGCCCGCGCCGTCCACGGTGCTACGGCGCGGGGACGAACTCCTGGTCGTCGCGACCGACCCGGTGCGTGACGCGGCCGAGGCACGCCTGCGTGCGGTCGGCCGGGGCGGCAAGCTGGCCGGCTGGCTGGGGGCCGGCGGGGCCGGGCGTCAGGACGACGCCTCCCTGGACCTGCCGCACGTCATGAAGCTGGCGAAGAAGCTGGGCCGGGGCGGCGAGGGCGGGTCTTCCGCCCGGGGCGGCTCACCGGCCGGCGGCACGCGGCGCCGGCCGGGCAGCGCTTCGGGGGGCACGAAGGCCCGCCACTGAACAGAGGTGGTGACGGGGACCTCAGGCGCAATCACAGGCACACCTGCCCCCTCGCCTGTAAGATGAAGGACTGCTACCCCATTGATTCACCCGATTTGATTTGATCGACCAACTCTGCCTGATGCAGAGCTGGCGCGACCGTATGGCGGTCGTGGCGTCTCTCGCCTCTGGAGCGAGCGCCCGGCATCTACCGCAGTCCCGCGCGAAGAGGACAGCTCTCGGCAGCGCCCGCAGGAGCCCGGCACCCCGGTGCCGGCCCGAGGGAGCAAGGCCACCAGGCGGCAGAAAGGCATGGACCGTGGCGTCCACGGTCTCCGACCGCCCCGGTTACGGGCAGTTGCTGCGCACCCCGGGTGCGTGGACCTTCCTTCTCCCGGGCTTCGCCGCCCGGCAGCCCTTCGCGATGCTGACCATCAGCATCGTGCTCCTGGTTCAGCACACCACCGGTTCGTACGGCAGTGCGGGCGCCGTGGCCGCCGCGTCCGGCGTCTCGATGGCCCTGTTCGCCCCGCAGAGCGGCAGGCTCGCCGACCGGTTCGGCCAGCGCGCGGTTCTGCTGCCCGGCGTCCTGGTGCACGCCGTCTCCGTCGGAACGCTCACGGCGCTCGCCCTGGTTCACGCGCCCCTGTGGGTGCTGTTCCTCGCGGCCGTGCCCACCGGGGCCTCCATCCCGCAGGTCGGGCCCATGGTCCGCGCCCGCTGGGCGGCCCGGCTCGGTGCCGCCCCTGGGCGGCCCGCGTCCCCCCTGATGGCCACGGCCGCCGCTTTCGAGTCCGTGACGGACGAGTTCACCTTCGTCATCGGCCCCGTGCTCGCCACCGCGCTGTGCACCGGCGTGCACCCGGCGGCCGGGTTGGTCGCCGAGGCGGCGCTGACGCTCGTCGGCGGTGTCCTGTTCGCCGCCCGGCGCTCCACCGAGCCGGCCGTCCGGAGTGCGGCGACCGCCGCCGAGCCGCACCGCTCGGCACTCTCCGTACCGGGCGTACGTGTCCTCGCGATCACCTTCCTGGGCATCGGCGCCGTCTTCGGGGGCATGCAGGTCTCCCTGACCGCGTTCTCCGAGGAGATCGGGCGTCCGGGCGTCAACGGTCTGCTCTACGGGATCTTCGCGGCCGGCAACATGCTGGCCGGGATCGCCTGTGGCGCCATCGCCTGGAAGAGCAGTCCGCGCCGTCGGCTGATCGTCGGGTACGTGGCCCTGACACTGACCGCGTCCGGGCTCTGGGCGGTCCACTCCGTGCCGCTGCTGGCCGGTCTCGGGCTGCTGGTCGGCCTCTGCATCGCCCCCGCGCTGATCAGCGGCTACACGCTGGTCGAGGCGCTGGTGCCGGCCTCCGCCCGAACCGAGGCCTTCACGTGGCTGACGGGCGCGGTGGCGCTCGGCCAGGCGGCCGCCGTCACCGCGGCCGGACAACTCGCGGACGCCCATGGCGCGAGCACCGGTTTCGTGGTCCCCCTGGCCGGGACGGCGCTGGCCCTGGTGACCCTCCTTGCCCTGCGCTCACGGCTGGCACCCCGGCCGCAGGGACGGACGGTGGCACGTGGGATCGGTCACCGCGAGCCGGTCGCAGTGGACTGATGGCTCGGAATACGTCAGTATGGAGCGTCGTTAGCACTCATTGAGTGAGAGTGCCAGGAGGAGCAAGTGCCGACCTATCAGTACCAGTGCACCGAATGCGGCGAGGGCCTCGAGGCGGTGCAGAAGTTCACCGATGATGCTTTGACCGTGTGCCCGAACTGCGAGGGACGCCTCAAGAAGGTGTTCTCGGCGGTCGGCATCGTCTTCAAGGGTTCCGGTTTCTACCGGAACGACAGCCGCGGCTCCTCGTCGAGCAGCACGCCGGTCACCCCGAAGGCGTCCGGTTCGTCCACCACGCCGTCCTCGTCGGGATCGGATTCCAAGCCGGCGGCTTCGGCGTCCACCTCGTCCTCGACGTCCTCGTCCTCGTCGTCGACGTCCTCGTCGTCGAGCAGTACGTCGGCCGCCTGAGACCGCGCGTACACCACAGGCTTCGCAGGGACCCCGCTGATCACTCGGCGGGGTCCCTGTCGTGTCCACCCCGCGGTTAGTGTGACCGCATGGCGAACGCAGAAGCAGCTACAGCGGAAATCGGTGTCATCGGCGGATCGGGCTTCTACTCCTTCCTGGAGGACGTGACCGAAGTCCAGGTGGAGACCCCGTACGGGGCACCGAGCGACTCCCTCTTCCTGGGCGAGATCGCGGGCCGCCGGGTGGCCTTCCTCCCCCGCCACGGGCGCGGCCACCACCTGCCGCCGCACCGCATCAACTACCGCGCCAATCTCTGGGCCCTGCGTTCCCTCGGCGTCCGCCAGGTACTGGGCCCGTGCGCCGTCGGCGGCCTGCGCCCGGAGTACGGGCCGGGCACCCTGCTCGTACCGGATCAACTGGTGGACCGGACCAAGGCCCGCACCCAGACGTACTACGACGGCGAGACGCGGAGCGACGGCGTCCGACCGAACGTGGTGCATCTCGGATTCGGCGATCCCTACTGCCCCGAGGGACGCAGGGCCGCCCTGGCGGCGGCACGGGGACGCGACTGGGAACCGGTGGACGGCGGGACGCTGGTGGTGGTCGAAGGTCCCCGTTTCTCGACCCGCGCGGAATCACGCTGGCACGCGGCCATGGGCTGGTCCGTCGTCGGGATGACGGGGCACCCGGAGGCCGTACTCGCTCGCGAACTAAGCCTGTGTTACACGACGTTGACCCTGGTGACCGACCTCGACGCGGGTGCCGAAGCCGGTGACGGCGTCAATCACGGGGAGGTTCTGGAGGTGTTCGCGGCCAATGTGGACCGCCTGCGGTCGGTGCTGTTCGACGCCGTGGCCGCGCTGCCCAAGGGCGAGGACCGCGACTGCGTGTGCGCCCACGGGCTGGACGGGATCGAGACCGGGGTGGAGCTCCCTTAGGTCAGGTCGGCGGCTCACGCACGCCGCCGACTCGTACGGGCTCGTACGGGCGTGGCTCGTACGGGCGTGGCTCGTACGGGCTCGTACGGGCGGCCGAGTTGTCCACAACGTGAGGGCTGTCCACAGGCACCAGCGAGGTTCGTCATCTCGGGGGAGGGTGAGCGAGTCCGTCTCGTACGCCCCTCACGACTGGTGGTGTTGGCCATGTTCCCGTCGGTGCCCGATACGCGTCCCGCGCCTCCCGCGCCCTGCGGCATCCCACCCTTCGCGCCCCTGCGTGTGCGCGGCGGGGGTGGCGGGAGGCTGCGGCGCACGCTGCGGGGACACCGCCGCGCGACGGCGGCCGGCTTCGCCCTGTCCTGCGCCGTGTTCGCCGTCTCGGGTCTCGGGGGTTCCGGCTCCGGCGGCGTGGCTCAGGCGGGAGCGGAGGGGAGGGCCTCGGCCGGGGGTGACGCACGGCCCGGACCGGAGGCGGACCGGCGGCGCGTCCGGCTCGTGTCCGCACCCGTGCGGATCGCCGACGCGGCAACGGTCGGCCTGCTCCGGCCGGGAGACCGGGTCGATGTGATCGCGGCGCACGAGGGGGAGCCGAGAGCCCGCCTCGTGGCGAAGGACGTACGGGTCACGAGGATCCCGCGCGGTCCTGACGGCTCGCTACCGGCCTGGGCGTCCGGGCCCGGCGGCGCGCCCGACCATGGCGGCGGGGCGCTGGTCGTTCTCGCCGTGCGGCGCGAGACCGCGGCGGCCCTGGCGGGCGCCGGTGCGTCGGGGAGGCTCGTCCTGGCGGTGTCACGTGCCGGGTAGCCGGTGCCGTCCCCGGGGCGATCAGGTGTGGTGCGGCGGCTTCTCGTCGAGGAAACGCGCCAGGTCGGCGGCACTGCCACCGGCCGGAGCCCGCTCGCCCCACCCCTGGTCCGTATCGTCCGCGGACTGCCGGTCCAGCGGATCGTCGAAGATCAGAACCGGCCTCGGCCTTGGCTCCTGCGGCGGCTGCTCGTGCGGCCGCGACGGCTTCGACTCTCGCGGTCCGGGGGCGGGGGCGGTACTCATGTCTCCAAGGGTACGGCGGCGCTCAGCGATCCTTCGGGTCGAGCAGCCACAGCCCCAGGACGGCGAGGAACGAAAGGCAGAGGAAGCCCGCACCCCACCAGGCCGTACCGGTGCTGCCCTCCATCCACTCGTCGACGACCACCGTCAGCCCCCACAGCTGCCCGACGACGACGCTCAGAGCCAGCACCAGCCGGGCCGTCAGCTTCGCGGAGCGCTCGGGTTCCTGCTCGCTGCCCGCTCCGGGCCCGGGCCCGGTGTGGCGCACCCGTGGATCGCCATAGCCACTGGTGGGCCGGATCTGGGGATAGCGCTCATGGAGGGGGCGGTTCAGCTCGAGGCGCTCACTGCCCGGGTGGTAGTCCGGATACGGCGATCCGGGGGTGCCGGGAGGCCGTGGCGGTTCGACGGGATCCAGTGGTTCGGTCATGTCCGCCCCCCTTGGGCAGAGGCACCGGACGGTGCCGCGGGGGGTGGCGCCTCGGCGCCGCCTCCGGTGCCGGGGCAGCCGATCCTGGCGGCGAGGTCCGGGCGGTCCTGGCCGATCTGGCGGCACAGGCCCTCCTCGGCGCTCTCGCCGGATCGGGTGGTGCCCACGGCCCAGATGCTGCCGTCGTCCAGCTCGGCCAGCACCACTTTGGGCAGTCCGCGGGGCGGCGGGCCCGCGGTGACCTCACCGGTCCGGGCGTCGAAGACGCCTTCGTGGCAGGGGCAGTACAGCTCGCCCTCCGTGCCGCGGTCCTTGCGCCAGAGCACGGCGCAGGCCAGGTGGGTGCAGACGGCGGAGTAGCCGGCGAGGGTGCCGTCGTCCAAGCGGACGGCCACCGCCCGATCCTCCTCGCCCGGGTAGCGGAAGGCGAGTGATTCACCGGGGAGCAGTCGTGCGGCGATCTGCTTCGGCTCAGGCACCCTGCCACCCGGCTCGTCCCCGTGCCGGTGGAGGATGCCGGCGGCCACGCCCAGACCGCCCAGCGCGAGACCGCCGGAGACGGTGGTGACGATCCGGAGGTAGTCGCGCCGGGTGGTCAGCGCATCGGCGGCGATCCTGTCGTGCAGCGCCGCACGGGGGTCACCGGCTGCGTTCCGGTCGTTGCCCGGTTGCTCCTGGTCGGTGATGCTCATCGGCGGACGTCCTTCCCGTTGATCTCGACGACGGGAAGTCCACCGGGGACCGGCCACTGGACCCGCTCCGCGGGTACGACCATGGCCACGCCGGTGCGTACCTCGCTCTCGCCGAAGACGAACGTGTCGGCCACCTGGACTCCTGGACGCTCGGCCTGGAGTTCCTCGACGGTGCCGTAGAAGAGTGCGCCGGTCGGGCAGACGGTGGCGCACATGGGTGCGAGTCCGTAGGCGGTGCGGTCGTAGCAGAGGTTGCACTTCAACTGCAGCTTGGCCTGGAGGTCGATCTTGGGTACGCCGAAGGGGCAGGCGTTGACGCAGTTGGCGCAGCCGATGCAGCGGGTGGCGTCGGCCTCCTGCACGACGCCGTCGGCGGTCACCAGGATCGCGTCGGCGGGGCAGACCTCCGCGCAAGGGGCCACCGGGTCCTCGCAGTGCATGCAGACCGTGGGAAGGGAGGCGACGGATACGCCCTCGTCGGTGTAGTCGAGGTGAATCATCGACTTGCCGCGGTGCGAGTCGCATTCCCGGCAGGCGGAGACACAGGCCTGGCAGCCGATGCAGCGCCCCGGGTCGATGAAGATCGTTCTGCCCATCATCCGGGCATCAGCCCCTCTCCGAGGTGCCGCGGCCCTGCGGGGCCGTGGGCGGCAGCGGGTCGGTACGGGAGACCTGGGTCTCGGGGTAGGCGACGTGGCCGGAGGCGACCGGAGGCGCGGGGACCTCGTCGACCGTTCCGGCATGCTCGATGCGGCAGGCGCAGACCTTGTACTCGGGGATCTTGGAGCGCGGGTCGAGGGCGTCGATGGTCAGGGCGTTCGCCGCTGTCGGGACGGGCCAGTGGTACGGGATGAACACCGTGTCGGGGCGGATCGCCTCGGTCACCAGGGCGGGGAAGACCTCGCTGCCGCGCCGGGTGACGACCCGGACGGGTTCACCGTTGCGGAAACCGTGGGAGGGGTGGACCTCGGCCCAGGGGCGCGGAGTCTGCTCGACGAGACCGCCCAGCCGGCGGGTCTGGTTGCCGGAGAGGAAGTGGGCGACGGTGCGCCCGGTGGTCAGCGTCATCGGGTGGTCGTCGTCGTACGGGTCGGCCGGGGGATGCCATTCGACGACCTGCAGGTGGATCTTGCCGTCCGCGTGGTAGGTCGTGCCGTCCTCGAACAGCCGGGGAGTGCCCGGGTGGTCGGTGGACGGGCAGGGCCAGGAGATGCCGCCGGTCTCCTCGAGCCGTTCGTAGGTGATGCCCGAGTAGTCGATGATCGTGCCGGCCGAGGCCCTGCGCAGTTCGTCGAAGACGTCGCGGGTGCGGTCGAACGCGAATTTGTCGCCGGCGCCGAGGCGCCGCGCGAGCTCGCACATCACCCAGGTGTCGGTCCGCACCCCGAGGGGTGGCTCCTGTGCCTTGTTGTGCTTGACGACGCGGGCTTCGGCGTTGGCCATCACCCCCTCGTCCTCGGCCCAGACCGTCACGGGGAAGACGACGTGCGCGTTGGCCGCGGTCTCGGAGAGGAAGAAGTCGAACTGCGCGTGGAACTCGGTGGTGTCGTATCCCTCCTTCACCACGGCGTAGTTGGGGAGGGAGACGAAGGGGTTGTTGCAGATGCCGATCAGACCGCGGATCTCCTTCCGCTGCATCTGCCAGACCATTTCCATCATCGAGGTGCCGGCGGTGGGGAGTTCGGACTCCTCGATGCCCCAGATCTCGCAGATCTGCCGGCGGTGTTCCTCGTTGAGGATCGAGCGGCCGCCCGGGAGCAGGTCGGCCTTCTGCCCGTGCTCGCGACCGCCCTGGCCGTTGCCCTGCCCTGTGAGGGTGCCGTAACCGGCGCCGGGCTTGCCGATGTGGCCGGTCGCGGCACAGAGGTTGATCACGGAGAGGCAGTTCTCGACCCCCTGGGTGTGGTGTTCGATGCCCCGGGCGTGGAAGGCCATGGCCTTGGGCGCGCGGGCGAAGGCGCGGGCGACCTGGACGACCTGCTCCGCGGGGATCCCGCAGATCGCGGCGGCGCGGGACGGCGGGTACTGGGCGACGGTGGCCTTGACCTCCTCCCAGCCGGTGGCGTGGGCTGCGAGGTAGGCCTCGTCGGTGAGGCCCTCCTCGATCACCACGTTCAGCACCGCGTTGAAGAAGGCCGAATCGGTGCCCGACTTGAGCGCGACGTGGATGTCCGCCGTGCGCGCGACCGCCGTCTCACGCGGGTCGACCACGATCAGGGTGGCACCGCGGTCCCGGGCTCCCCAGACGTACTGGGTCAGCACGGGGAAGCATTCGCCGACGTTGGCCCCGGCGAGCAGTAGGCAGTCGGTGAGCAGGATGTCGGAGAAGGGGTTGCCGGCCCGGTCGATGTTGAAGGCCAGCTTGTTGGCGCCGGCGGCGCTGACCATGCAGAGCCGGCCGTTGTAGTCGACGTGCCGGGTCTTGAGCGCCACCCGGGCGAACTTCCCGACGAGGTAGGTCTTCTCGGAGAAGAGACTGGCGCCGCCGAGTACGCCGAAGGCGTCCCTTCCGTGGTCCCGCTGGATGCGCCGGATCTCGGAGACCGTGAAGTCGAGCGCCTCGTCCCAGGAGACCTCCCGCAGTTCCTCGTCGCGGGAACGGCGCATGAGGGGCGCGGTGAGCCGGTCGGGGTGGTTGACCTGCTGGTAGGCGTGGATTCCCTTGGGGCAGAGACGCATGCGGTTGATGTCGTGGTTGCGGGGCTCGACGCCGAAGACCTTGCCGTGCCGGTCGACGCGCAGGTACATGCCGCACTGGACGCCGCAGAAGCAGCAGTGGGTCGGGACCAGCGTTTCGCCGTGCTGGTCGGCATGCCACTTGTCGGCCGGGATCCCGCCCGCGTCGCGGAATCCCTGGGAGCCCGGCGGGGCGATCGCGGGGTCGAGGGGAACGACCGCACGACGGTCGGCTGCACGTGGATCTGCCGTCACTTGTAGCCCTTCTTCACCTGGGAGAGGTAGGCGTTGCCGCGCAGCACCCGCTTGCAGCGCGGGCAGTATTCGGCCCAGCGGTCGAAGCCGAGTTCCAGGTCGCGCATGGTGCCGCGCAGGTTCTCGACGTACGCACCCGTGTCGATGGGCTCCTCGCAGCGTCGGCAGGTGAAGACCTCGTCACCCTGCCGCGACGTGTACTTGAAAAGCTGCATGCCGACGGCTGCGGGGCGCTGCACGATGTGGAAGAACTTCCCGAACGGGATGTAGATGAGGGTGAAGACCACGGACACCATGTGGAGGATCGCCAGGAACTCGTAGCCGCCGCCGTGCAGGAAGATCGACGAGAAGGTGAGCAGCAGGCCGGTCACGGAGATGATGATCAGCGCCAGCAGCGGAACCATGTCGTAGGCGAAACGCTGCCCAGTCATGGCGCCGCGGTCCTTCATCCGTCGCCAGAGGAAGAAGGCGGCGCCGGGGATGACCAGCACGGCGGCGAAGTCGAGGCCGTGGAACATCAGCCAGCCGAGGAAGTTCAGCGAGTCGAACCCGATGATCTCGAAGCCCCAGATCCGCATCTCGTAACCCGGCCCGGCCCCCGTGCCGGAAGTGAAGGTGAACCAGCCCCAGGTGAGCGGGAAGGTGATGAGCGCGGCGAGGACGCAGCCCCAGAAGATCAGCTGGTGGGCCGCCCAGCGCGCGTGCGACCGGGCGCCGAGGAACTTCTGGAAGCCCAGGTAGGTCGCGATCATCCTGGGCAGGGCGGTGGGGGCCCTGCGGAAGTTCTCGGCCGAGAAGAAGCTGCGCCAGCCGTTGACGAAGAGCCGCCGGGCGCCGGGGGCCGAGACCCAGACCGTGTAGCGGTAGGCGACGCCGAAGGCGAGGAAGACACTGGCCACGGCGTACGGGAGGAGGGCCGAGTCGAAGTTGCGCAGCATCCGGCTGCCGAGCACGATCGCGAGGACCAGCAGGGCGGAGACGACCGCACCCGCCAGCGTCGCCCTGCCGTTGACGGACCGTGGAAGGGCCTCCACGGCTCTCGCGACGGCGGCGGAGCCTCGCCTCGGCTGCCGGACGTCCGGTCCCCCGGGAGGATCGGTGTGAGCACCGGGGTCGGGCTGTTCGGCCGCGGCGGGCGCTTCTCGTGGCTCGGTCACTCCGCCACCGTAGGGCTGAATAGCGTGTTTGATCCGGTTTTGACCTCCGAGAGAGTGAGTGCGTCGCGCCTGCGTCCGGGGCCCCGGGGGGCCTGGACGTGACCCAGGCGTGCAGCAGTGACGGCCGCTGCGCCCGGCCCGGGAGCGATGCCGTGCCCGGCGCCTTGAGCGATGCCGGGCACGGGCCGGGGAGCGATGCCGTGCCCGGCGCCGTGTCAGGTTCCGTGGCCCACGCCGATGCGGTGCTCGATCCGCAGGCGTGCTCCCGGTTCCGGCCCGGTCCGCTGTACGTTCGCGGGACACGGTGCGCGCCCCCCTGGGCCGCCGGACCGCCGCACACACTCCGAGGAGCCCGCCATGCCCGAGGACGCGCCCTTCACCGGGCCGCTGGACGCCCTGACGGATGTGGCCGGGATCCGTGTCGGCCATGCCCGCGTGCCCGGCGAGAGAGGTCTGAGCGGGACCACCGTCGTCCTCGCACCCGCAGGTGGCGCGGTCGCCGCCGTCGACGTCCGGGGTGGCGGCCCCGGCACCAGGGAGACGGACGCCCTCGATCCGCGCAACCTCGTACAGCGCGTCGACGCGCTCGTCCTCACCGGCGGCAGCGCGTACGGACTGGACGCCGCTTCCGGCGTGATGGCGTGGCTGGAGGAGCAGGGCCGCGGGGTGCCTGTCGGGCCAGGTCCCGGCCAGGTGGTGCCGGTCGTGCCGGCAGCCTGCCTCTTCGACCTGGGCCGGGGCGGTGACTGGCGGGCCCGCCCCGACGCCTCGACCGGCCGGGCCGCGGTCGAGGCCGCCGCCGCCTCCGAGCCGGGCTCGCCGGTCCCCCAGGGCACGGTGGGCGCGGGCACGGGCGCCGTCGCCGGGGAACTCAAGGGCGGAGTCGGCACGGCGAGTGTGCGGCTGGACTCCGGGACCACGGTCGCCGCGCTGGCCGTGGTGAACGCCGCCGGCTCCGTCCTGGACCCGCGGACCGGCATCCTGTACGGCGAGTACGGGGCCGCGGAGCCACCCACCCGCCCGGCCCGCGCGACGCACGAGGCGGCCCGCCGGCGACTGGCGGAGATCCGGGAGAGACGGGGCGCGGGCCCCTTCAACACCACGATCGCCGTGGTCGCCACGGACGCCGCCCTCACCCGCGCCCAGGCACAGAAGCTCGCGGGCACGGCGCACGACGGCCTGGCGCGCGCCGTCCGGCCGGTGCATCTGCTGACCGACGGGGACACGGTCTTCACCCTGGCCACCGGCCGGCTGCCGTTGTCCCCGGAGCCCGTCTCCGCGCTGAACGGCATCCTGGCGGCCGGGGCGGACGCGCTGGCCCGGGCTGTCGTGAAGGCCGTCAGGGCAGCCCGGGGTGTCGAAGGCCCCGGCGGCACCTTCCCCTCGTACAGCGACCTCTACGGCGCCGTGGACAGCGAGCGCGGCGGCGCGTCCTGAGGAGCCCCGGAACTTTTCACCCGGGCGGTACGTTTTTCGCGAACCCCGGTCACGATGTCAGACCCAGGGACTACGTTATGCACGCATCAAGTAACGCGCGGCGACGGCCTGGAGACAGCACCTTGAGCGATCCGTACGAGACAACCGAGCAGCACCTCGAGCGACTCCTGCGATGCGCCCTCAACTCCTTCGATCTGTCAGACACCACCATCGAACGGCTCGGGACGGCGCTGACGCACAGCAGTGCGCTGCATTCGTCCCACCACAGTTCCGCACTGCACCGTGAGACCTACCGGCACACCTATCTGCTTGCCGACGGCACCGCCCTCTCCCTGTGGGAGCTGGTGCACGGCGGGGGCCGGGAGACCGGGGCGCCCCGGCGTCACGAGCTGTACGACATCGAGGCCGACGCACAGATCGCCGCAGCCCGGCTGGCCGGCGGCTTCCTGGACACCCGCACCCTCGCCGACGACACCTCACACGCGGACCTGGAGGTCCTCACTCTGCTGACGGCCTTCCCTCCGGCCCCGCTGCCCCGCATGTACGCCCAGGACAAGTCGGCGGACCATGCGCGCCGCGTCCTGCGCCGGGCGGAGAACGGCGACAGGCCGGGAGCGGAGACCGCAGGGCTGCTGCGTGCCGCCTTCGCCCACCACATCACCCAGATCTTCGGACGCCAGTGCCGCGTCGACGGCCGGGACGCGGGATTCACGCTCTACGAACACGCCTTCCTGCTCCTGGACGGCAGCGAGACGAGCCTGTGGGAGGTCGAGCACACGGCGACGCCCGACGGCCGCCACATGTGCGAGGTGTACGGCGACGAGCAGGCCGCCCGCCGGGCCATGGAGAACCGCACCCGGATCTGCTGAGAACCCCGGGGATCGTGCGCGGATCGCCCGGAAGGCCCCGCGCACAGGTCACCACACGTGAATCGCCCGGCCGGGAGCGGGCCGTGCCCGCCGGCCGGTCAGCCCGCGAGCGCGGGCTCCTTCGAGATGCCCCCGTCCTCTGCCTGGGCAGGGGCCTCGTCGTCCCCACCGCCCTCCAGGTGCAGCTGGGGCCTGGCCGGCAGGGCGAACATCACGAGGAAGATCACCGCGAGTACCCCGGCCACCCACCACAGCGACTGCTGGAAGGCGTTCACGAACGCCGGCCCTGTCGCTTCCGGCGGCAACCGGTCGCTGATCGAACCGAAGAAGACGACCGACACGAGGCCGAGCCCGAGCGCCGTGCCCATCTGCTGCACGGTGTTGATCAGCCCGGACGCCGATCCGGAGTGCTCCTTCGGCACACCCGACAGCACCGCGTCCGTCAGCGGAGCCACGATCAGCCCCATGCCCACGCCCATGACCACCAGCGGGAAAGCCATCTGCCAGGGGGTGATGTCCAGCCCGTACCGTCCGGCCTCCCAGATGTAGAGGAGCAGCCCAGTGATCATCAGCAGCGCACCCGCCTGCAGTACCTTGCGGCCGAAGCGGGGCACCAGTTTCTGTACGGAGATCCCGGCGGCGACCGAGACGGCGATCGAGAACGGGATTCCCGTCGAACCGGCTCGCAGGGCGCTCCAGCCGAGCCCCATCTGCAGGTAGAGCGTCCAAACGAGGAAGAAGATGCCGAGGGCGACGCCGAAGGTCAACTGCACGGCGGTGCCTGCCGCGAAGCTCTTCACCCGGAACAGCGACAGCTCTATGAGCGGCGAGCCGTCCCGGTTCGCCTTCCGGCGCTCGAACACGACCAGTGCCGCGAACACCAGGAGGCTGGCGGCCATCGACACGTGTCCCCACAGCGGCCAGCCCAGCTCGCGTCCCCTGGTCAGCGGGTAGAGCAGCATGAGGAGACCGAGGGTCACGAGGGCCACGCCGGTCAGGTCCAGCCGGAGTGCCTTCGGGGCCTTGGACTCGCTGATGAACTTCCGCCCCAGGAGCAGTCCGGCGATGCCGACCGGCAGGTTGATCAGGAAAATCGGCCGCCACTCGAGACCGAAGAGGTTCCACTCGGTGAGCAGGGCGCCCAGCAGCGGACCGGACACCGCGCCGAGCCCCACGATCGCGCCGAAGAGCCCGAAGACCTTGCCGCGCTCGTGCGCCGGGAAGGTGGCGTGCACGATCGACAGCACCTGCGGCACCATCAGCGCCGCCATGCCGCCCTGCAGGATGCGCGAGGCGACCAGCATCTCCGGATTCACGGCGAAGCCGCAGAGGGCCGAGGCGATCGTGAACCCCCCGATGCCGATGAGGAAGAGCCGCTTGCGGCCGTAGATGTCACCGAGTCGACCGCCGGTGATCAGACCGGCCGCGAAGGCCAGCGCGTACCCGGCGGTGATCCACTGGATCGACGTGAAGGAGGCGCCGGTGTCGCGCGTGATGCTGGGGATGGCGATGTTGACGATCGTGACATCGACCAGGTCCATGAAGGCCGCGGTCATCACGATCGCGAGCGCGAACCAGCGGCGCCGGTCCGCCGGGTCCTGCGAAGTGGCCGGCCCAGGTGACGCCGTGCGGGCGGCTGCCGTGGCCGGCAGGGATTCGGAAGAAGTCATGGGGGGAAGCTAGAGGCCCAACAGGTCAGGTTATGACCTAATGGACCGGCATCCTGGATCCATGACCGATACCCCGGCACGACTGCTGAATCTGCTGTCGCTCCTCCAGACACCACGTGAGTGGCCGGGCAGCGAACTGGCCGAGCGGCTCGACGTCACCCCGCGCACCATCCGCCGTGACATCGACCGGCTCCGTGATCTCGGCTATCCGGTCGAGGCGACGCGCGGTTCGATCGGCGGCTACCGCCTGGTCGCCGGCAGCGCCATGCCGCCGCTCCTCCTGGACGACGAGGAGGCGGTGGCCATCGCGGTGGGGTTGCGGGCCGGGGCAGGTCACGCCATCGAGGGTGTGGACGAGGCGTCCGTACGGGCGCTGGCCAAACTGGAGCAGGTGCTCCCCGCACGCCTGCGGCACCGGGTCTCCTCCCTCCAGAACGCCACCGTGCCACTCACCCGCGGTGACGGTGCGACCATCGATCCCCGTACCCTCACGGCGATCGCCTCGGCGGTCACCGGGCGGGAACGGCTGCGCTTCGCCTACCGCTCGGGGGACGGCACCGACTCCAGGCGGCAGACCGAGCCGTACCGGCTGGTGAGTACGGGGAGCCGCTGGTATCTCGTGGCGTACGACATGGACCGCGAGGACTGGCGCACCTTCCGGGTGGACCGGGTGAGCGAGCCGTTCGCCACGGGGTCCCGTTTCACGCCGCGCGAGCTGCCGACCGGGGACGGCGACGCGGCGGGGTTCTTCGCCCGGTCGATGTCGCGCACACAGTCCGAGCTGCACATCGACGTGACCTTCCGGGCCCCGGCGGGCTTCGTGACCGCACGGCTGCCCTCGACGCTCGGTGCGGTGGAGCCGACGGGTGAACAGAGCTGCCGGCTGCGCACGGCCTCCTCGGACTCCCTGGAATGGGTGGCGCTCCGGCTGGCGCTCGTGGACTGCGAGTTCGAGGCGCATGGGCCCGCACAGCTGGTGGAGTACCTGAGCGGTCTGGGCGCCCGCCTGAGCCGCGCCGCCTCGTCCGGGCCGGGATCCTCCGGGCCGGGAGCCGTGTCCGGGTCAGGTGCGGTGCCGCCCACCTCGTAGGCGGCGAGGCGGCAGAGCAGAAAGGGATGAGCCCCGGCGCCGGGGGGGGGTGGGCGCCGGGACTCAGCTCAGGGGACCGGAAGGAGACCGGTCGTCGGGCCGGTGCGAACCGGCTTGATGGGGAGATTACGGGTTATTGGCTCACGCCGCAGCGTCAAAGCCCGTGTCGTGAGCCATTCGCTTCAATTCGAGCAGTGCGTGCTTCTCGATCTGGCGGATCCGCTCCCTCGTCAGACCGTGCTGCTTGCCCACCTCGGTCAGGGTCCGCTCGCGCCCGTCCTCGATGCCGTAGCGCATGCGGATGATGGAGGCGGTCCGGTTGTCGAGCTTGCCGATCAGGTCCTCGAGCTCCTCGCTGCGCAGCAGCGTCATCACGGACTGCTCGGGCGAGACGGCGGAGGTGTCCTCCAGCAGATCACCGAACTGCGTGTCGCCGTCGTCGTCCACGGACATGTTCAGGCTGACGGGGTCACGGGCCCAGTCCAGGACGTTGCCCACGCGCTCGGCGTTGGAGTCCAGCTCGGCCGCGATCTCCGCGTGCTCCGGGTCCCGCCCGTGTTCGCGGTTGAACTCGCGCTGCACGCGCCGGATCCGGCCCAGCTCTTCCACCAGGTGGACGGGGAGCCGGATGGTGCGGGACTGATCGGCGATGGAGCGGGTGATGGCCTGCCTGATCCACCATGTCGCATACGTGGAGAACTTGAAGCCCTTGGCGTAGTCGAACTTCTCGACGGCGCGCACCAGACCCGCGTTGCCCTCCTGGATGAGGTCGAGCAGGGGCAGGCCGGCCCTGGGGTAGCGCCGCGCCACGGCGACGACGAGCCGGAGGTTGGAGCGGATGAATACGTCCTTCGCGCGCTCGCTCTCGGCGACGAGCGCCTCCAGCTCCTCACGCGTCGCTCCGCCCGCCTCACTCTCCACCTCGCCGTCGAGGATCTGCTGGGCGTAGACGCCCGCCTCGATCGTCTGGGAGAGCTCGACCTCCTTGGCGGCGTCGAGCAGCGGTGTGCGAGCGATCTCGTCCAGGTACATGCCGACCAGGTCGCGATCGGCGATCTCCCCGCCCACGGCGCGAACACTGCTTGCCCGGTCGGTCCCACCGGCGGCGGTGGACGAACGACGGGCGACGGCACGGGTTGCCATGCGTGCTCCCTTGCTGAGTAGGTCGCGACACCCTTTCGGGTGCCCTGCATCCGATGGAAACAACGACTGGAATCCGGACAGAATTCCCACGGCGACCGTTCACTTTCGAGTTCATGCAGTACCCTGTCCGCCCCGCGAGGAGGACAGATGGCACAGATACCCACAGAAGTGCAGGTCAGGCCGGGCACCGCAGCCGATCTGGAGGCTCTCACGGACATCTACAACCATTACGTCCGTGAGACTGCCCTCACATTCGACACGGTCCCCTTCACCGCCCAGGAGCGCCTCCCCTGGTTGCGTTCCCACCCCGAAGACGGTCCGCACCGTCTCCTGGTCGCCCAGAACGCGTGTTCCCCGCACAACGCGCCCTCAGTCCTCGGCTATGCCACCAGCAGTCCCTACCGCCCCAAGGCGGCGTACAGCACATCGGTCGAGGTGAGCGTCTACTGCGCACCCGGCGCCACGGGTCGCGGTGTGGGCACACTGCTCTACAAGGCGCTGTTCGAGGCGCTGGCCGACGAGGACATCCACCGCGCCTACGCGGCGATCGCGCAGCCGAACGAGGCATCGGCCCGGCTGCACCACGCCTTCGGCTTCCGCCACGTCGGCACGTACACGGAGGTGGGCCGGAAGTTCGGCAGGTACTGGGACGTGGCCTGGTACGAGAAGCAAATGCTCAGCCGAACTGGAGCGACCGCTTGGCCAGGCCCATCCAGAACCCCTCGATGACACTGCGGCCCGAGCCCAGCTCGCTCTCCGCCGCGCCCAGCGTGACGAACAGCGGGGCGAAGTGCTCGGTGCGGGGGTGGGCCAGCCGGCCGGCCGGCGACGTGTGCTCGAAGTCCAGCAGGGAGTCGATGTCCTGGGCCTGGAGGGCCCGGTTCCCCCAGTCGTCGAACTCCGCCGACCAACCGGGGGTGCCGCCGCCCGGGTGGCGCAGCGCAGCCAGGTTGTGCGTGAAGAAGCCGCTGCCGACGATCAGCACGCCCTCGTCGCGGAGCGGGGCGAGCTTGCGCCCGATGTCCATCAGTTTCTGCGGGTCGAGCGTGGGCATCGAGATCTGGAGCACGGGGATGTCGGCAGCCGGGAACATCTCGACCAGGGGCACGTACGCTCCGTGGTCGAGGCCGCGGTCGGGGATGTCCTGGACCGGTGTGCCGGCGCCACGCAGGAGCTTACGGACGTCATCGGCGAGCTTCGGGGCGCCCGGGGCGGCGTACCGCACCTGGTAGTAGTGCTCGGGAAAGCCCCAGAAGTCGTACACGAGCGGCACGGACTCGGTGGCACCGAGTGCGAGCGGGGCCTCTTCCCAGTGCGCGGAGACCATGAGGACGGCCTTGGGGCGAGGCAGACCGGCGGACCAGGCTGCGAGCTCGCCGGGCCAGACCGGGTCGTCGGCGAGTGGCGGGGCGCCGTGGGACAGGTAGAGGGCCGGCATGCGCTCGGCGGCGACGGTCATGGCACTCCCATTCCTCTGCCGATCAAGGTAAGTGTTCTCTACAGGCACCGGTGTAGGGCATGTGCCGTAGGCATCAGGATTCGACAGATCATTTCTTTGAATCTTCAAGTTCCTACTACCGGAGACCTTAGCTCTATCTAGTTCAAGTTTCAAGAAAAGGTCGTACAGTGGAGTACATGACCACGGCATCCACCGGCGAGGCCCGATGGCTCACCGACGAAGAGCAGAGCGTCTGGCTGGCGTACCTGCACGCCACGACGCTCATGGAGGATCACCTCGACCGCCAGCTGCAGCGCGACGCCGGCATGCCGCACATCTATTACGGGCTGCTCGTCCAGCTCTCCCGCGCCCCCCGGCGCCAGAAGCGGATGACCGCGCTGGCCAGGGATGCCAAGATCACCCGTTCCCGGCTCTCGCACGCCGTCGCCCGGCTCGAGAAGAACGGCTGGGTCCGCCGCGAGGAGTGCCCCTCCGACAAGCGCGGCCAGAACGCGGTGCTCACCGACGAGGGCTTCGAGATGCTCGCACGCTCCGCACCGGGGCACGTGGAGGCCGTGCGCCAGGCGATGTTCGCCCGGCTGACCCCCGAACAGGTGCAGAGCCTCGGCGAGATCATGCAGGTCATCGCCACCGGGCTGCAGCCTGAGGACACGGACGCGGATCTGCCCTGGCTCCGCTGAGCGGAGCCAGGGCAGATTCACCCACGTGGGTCAGACGTCGCGCCCGCCGGCGCTCAGTGCGCGACGACCGGGATCTTGAACTCGTCCTCGATGCCGTCCGCGTGGTCGCCGGAGCCGTCGGACCGGCCGGCCGCTCCGGTGCCCGGACGTCCGGTGTTGATCAGCGTCGCCGCGATCACCGAGGCGGCGACGAGGATGCCGACCGCCCACCAGATCGCACTGGCGAAACCACTCACCATGGCCTGGAGCTGCAGCAGCCTCGCGTCGGTGGCCCCTGCGGCGTGGTCGGCGATGTAGGCGGTGGTGGCTCCCGCGGCGATGGTGTTGAGCAGCGCCGTACCGATGGCACCGCCGACCTGCTGCGAGGTGTTCACCATCGCGGAGGCCACTCCCGCGTCACGCGGTTCGATGCCGTGCGTGGCCAGCGACATGGCCGGCATGAACGCCGTACCCATGCCCAGTCCGAGCAGCAGCTGTCCCGGCAGGATGACGCTCGCGTACGAGGTGTCGACCTCCAGCTGGGTCAGGAGCAGCATGCCGATCGCGGCCACCAGGAAGCCGGGGCCCATCAGCAGCCGCGGCGGGACGCGGGTCATCAGCCGGGCACCGATCTGGGTGGAACCGGTGATCATGCCCGCGATCATCGGAAGGAACGCGAAGCCGGTCTTGACCGGCGAGTAGCCCTTGGCGACCTGCAGGTAGTACGTCAGGAAGAGGAAGAGCCCGAACATCGCGATGATGGCGAGCCCCAGCGAGAGGTACACGCCCCCGCGATTGCGCTCGGTCAGTACGCGCAGCGGCAGCAGCGGCGACGAGACGCGCGACTCGGTGACGACGAAGGCCAGGAGCAGGACGGCGGCGGCGATGAACATGCCGATGGTCAGCGAGTCCGACCAGCCGGCCGACTCGGCGCGGGTGAAGCCGTAGACCAGCGCGACCAGGCCGAGTGTGGACAGGACGACACCGGGCACGTCGAGCGGCGAGCGGTTGCGGCCGCCGGCCGGCTCACGGATGACGAAGTAGGCGCCCGCGGCCGCGACGATCGCGAACGGGATGTTGACGAAGAACGTCCAGCGCCAGTTCAGGTACTCGGTGAGGAAGCCGCCCAGGATCAGGCCGACCGCGCCACCGCCACCCGCGATGGCACCGTAGATACCGAAGGCCTTGGCACGTTCCTTGGCGTCGGTGAACATCACCGCGAGCAGCGACAGGGCCGCCGGTGCGAGCAGTGCACCGAAGGCACCCTGCAGGGCACGGGAGCCGAACATCATCGCCTCGCTCTGCGCGGCGCCACCGAGTGCGGAGGCCGCGGCGAAGCCGAGCAGGCCGACCACGAAGGTGCGCTTACGGCCCCAGAGGTCGGCGATGCGCCCGCCGAAGAGAAGGAGCCCGCCGAACGCGAGCGCGTAGGCGGTGATGACCCACTGCTTGTTGCCCTCGGATATACCGAGATCCACCTGGGCCGAGGGCAGGGCGATGTTCACGATGGTCGCGTCGAGCACGACCATCAACTGGGCGAGGGCTATGAAGGCCAGCGCCTTCCAGCGACTGGGATCCGGAAGCCGGGTGTCGGCTGTTTTCGACATGGGAGTAGCCACCTAAGGACGCACGTGGGCGTGAGAAGTCGTGAGGGTCGAGAGGAGTGGGAGGGGTCGTGAGCCCGGCTGCGGCGGCGAGGTAGGCGGATCGGCCTGCTCCGGACGCACCGGCACACGGCCTGCCGGCTCACGGCCGGAGCCTGACGGTCAGATCCGGACCTGTTGCCTGAAGGGGTCTGTCGGCCGCTCGGGCCGTGGTCTGCTGGGTCTTCCGGTGCTACGGGTGTCAGTGCCCGCGGCGCAGAACCTCCAAGGTCGCCGCCGATCCGGGCAGCTCGGAGCGGGCCGGGGCTTCCAGGCCGTCCAGGAAGAGCTGCAGGTGACGGTGGGTGAACCGGTCGATGTCCGGGCAGGCGATGCCGGGCAACGGCCGGGTGAGCTGGGAAAGGGCGACGAGTACGTCACCGACGGCGATGTCGGTGCGCAGACGCCCGGCGGACATGGCGCGCTCCACGAGCCCTTCGACGGCCTCTTCGAGGCGACGGCGCTCGGCGAGCAGTTCGGGGTGGTCCTTGTCGAAGCCGCCCGACAGCATCGGGCACAGGGCGCCGATCCGTTCGTCGGCCGCCGCGTGCACGAAGCGGCTGAGAGCGGCGAAGGGGTCGGATTCCGCCGCGACGGCTTCCTCCGCACGGTCGGTGGTGCGGGACGTGACCGCGAGGACGACCTCGTGGGTCAGAGCGGCCCGGTCGGGGAAGTTGCGGTAGAGCGTGGCGTTGCCCACTCCCGCCCGGCGGGCGACCTCGTCGAGCGGCACGTCCGGCCCGAACTCGACGAACATCTCGCGGGCTGCCGTCACGATGCGCTCCCGGTTGCGCAGTGCGTCGGCCCGCGGACGGGACGCACGGCGCTGCGCGGCACAGGCGGCGGTGTCGGTGACGGTCTCCACGACTGCGACCTTTCCCTTACGGAGTGTGGGACGGCCCTCGGCCGGTGCAACCGGGGACCGCTTCCCCGTTTCGCGGGGACACAGGTGCAAACGGGGAAAGGATCCCCGGTTATTTCTCCCTTCCTTGTGACGTGAGTCACAGGACCTACTTGGCGGTACCCCTCCATCGGGCGCACCCAACGCGCGAGCCCCAACCACCCGGCACAGGCTGATCGCCAGAGCGCAGTCAGGGCCGGCCGGCTGCCGCGGACCCGAAGGCGATGCCCTATGCAGCAGCCCCGCCACCGGATACGCAGATGCCGTCGCCCCCTCGCACTCGCCGGGGCGACGGTCCTGGTCATCGCGACCATGGCCTCGGCCAGCTCAACGCTCCACGCCCCCGGCCGCGCCGCCGCAGGACCTGTGGCCGCGCCCCGGGGAACCGGCCTCGGCCCGTGCCGGATCGCCGCGACCATGGGTGTGCAGATGTCGGAGGGCATGCCGACGCCGCCCGGATACGCGCGGTCGACGGGGCGGCTCAACGCCCTCAACCTGATGATCGACTTCCCGGACGCGGAGGCGACCGAACCGGCCGCCGACCGGCTCGCCGAGTTCTTCCCACAGACCGCCGACTGGTTCCACACCAGCTCCTACGGCCGCCTCACCTACGAGCCCCACACGCCCTTGAAGGACTGGCTGCGGATGCCCCTGCCGTTCGCCGAGTACGGGATAGAGCGCGGCTCCCCGTACGAACCGGGCTACCGCAAGCTCGTCAAGGACCTCGTGCGCGTCGCCGATCGGAAGGTCGACTTCGCCGCGTACGACCTGGTCAACGTGCTGGTCACGCCGAACGCGGGCCCTTCGGCTCTCGACACCGTGCTGTCGGTGACCTTCTCCGGCAACGACGACGCCCCCTTCGCAGACGGGGTACCGCTCGCCAACACGTCCTTCGTCTACAGCCGCCAGGACGACGGTTCGGGATCGTACGAGGAGACCGGCTACCGGGTCCTGCCCCACGAGAACGGGCACGTCTTCGGGCTGCCCGACCTCTACACGACGGAGGGTGGCGGCTCCGTGGGCCACTGGGACATCATGTCCGAGGACTGGGGAGCCAACAACGACCTCCTGGGCTGGCACAAATGGAAGCTCGGCTGGCTCGACAACGACCAGGTCAGCTGCGCCGCCATGCCCGGCACCAGCGAACACACGATCGGGCCGCTGGCCACGACGGGCGGCCCGAAACTGGCCTTCGTCCCGCTGAGCGCCCAGTCCGGCTACGCGGTGGAGGTGCGGACCGCGGCCGGCAACGACGACGCGATCTGCCGGCCCGGAGTCCTCATCTACAAGGTGAGCTCGGACGTCGACACCGGCCAGGGGCCGATATCCGTCGCGGACAGCACCGAGGACAGCGGCGGCTGCACCCGGCGGCCCAACATCCACGCCGAGCTCTCCGACGCACCGTTCGAGCCGGGCGAGACGTTCACCGACCGGTCCAACGGCATACGCATATCCGTGCTCACGGAGGACGCCGACGGTAACTACCGGATCCGGATCACCCGGCCCTGACCGCTATCCGTTCCCGTCGTCACCGCGGGCGTGCTCCAGCAGCGTCCCGCGCAACGCCCGCTTGAGGACCTTCCCCGTCGGGTTCCGGGGCAGCGGGTCGCGTGTCACCAGCACATGGGCCGGAACCTTGAACGCGGCCAGAGCGCGTCCCACCAGTGCCCGCAGTTCGTCCACCGAGACCTCGGCTCCCGGGCGCAGCCTCACGATCGCCGCGACCTCCTCGCCCAGCGTGAGATGCGGGATGCCCAGCACCGCCGCTTCCTCCACGTCCGGGTGATCGTGCAGGGCGGCCTCGACCTCCACGCTGTAGACGTTCTCGCCGCCCCTGATCACCACGTCCTTGATCCGGTCGACGACTGCTACCCGCCCGTCCCGGACCACGGCGAGGTCTCCCGTGCGGAACCACCCTCCGCCGAACGCCGCCGCCGTCGCCGCCTCGTTGCGCCAGTAGCCGCGCGCCAGGGACTGGCCGCGCAGCCACAACTCGCCGACCTCTCCCTCCGGGAGGGCCTCCCCGCCCGTGCCCGCGATCCGCACCTCCGTGACAGGCGTCGGGGTACCGACACTCTCCGGGTGTGCCCGGTACGCGGCGCCGAAGTTGGCGAGGACTCCACCGCTGGTCTCGGTCAGGCCGTAGCCGTTGCGCGGCTCGATGCGATCGCCGTGCCGGGCAATGAGCTGGGCGACCAGGTCCGGCGGAGCGGCCGCCCCACCGGTGCTCAGCATCCGCAGGCTCTCCAGACCGTCACCCGCCCGGTCCGCCGCGGCGAGCAGCTGAAGCGCGGTGGCCGGCACTCCGGCGTAGTACGTGATCCGGTGCTCGTCGATGAGCCGCAAGGCCTCGTCGGCGTCCCACTTCCGCATCAGGACGAGGGTGCCTCCCGCCGCCATGGCCCCGTAGAGGCTGGTGAACGCGGCGACGTGGAAGAACGGGAAGGTCATCAGGGTGACCGGGGCCTGGCCCTGGCCGGGTACGACCCCTCGGCCGAGCGCGGAGGCGGCCGCCTGGAACCGCGGGTTGAGGGCTGCGCCCGCCTGGGCGAGCTGGGTCGCCACGGCCCCCTTGGGCCGCCCGGTGGTGCCGGAGGTGTAGATGATCGTGGCATCGTCCTCCGGCCGGACCTCCACCTCGGGAGGAGCTTCCAGCGGATCGGGTTCTGAGAAGTCCGCGTACCGCTCGGCCCCGGCAGGTAGGGCGCCTCCCGGCTCTCCCGCTTCCTTGCCCCCGGTTCCCATGTCCCCGGCTGCAACATCTGTGAAGACGACGAAGCGTGCGCCGGCCCTCTCCCCCCAGGCGGCCACTTTCGGCAGCTGGTCCCCGTCGACCAGCAGCACCTTGGGCGTGCAGTCGACGAGGGCGAAGCCGAACTCGGCCTCCGTCCACCAGGTGTTGAGCGGCACGGCGACAAGGCCCGCCAACTGGGCCGCCCAGAAGGCGACCTGCCATTCGGGGCGATTGCGCATCGCCACCACAGCCCGGTCCCCGGGCCGGAGCCCGTACTCATCGCAGAACCGCCGCGCCAGCGCCGAGGCGGCGGCGAAGAACTCCGCGTACGACCACACCCGTTGACCCGCGATGAGGAACGGCTGGTCCCCGAATGCCCAGGTGGCCTCCACGAACTCGCGGAGAGTGCGGGGGCCGTTCGCATAGACAAGGGGCCCGTGATCGGCGCGGACCACGGCGAACGGGGCGCCCGGAGCGGTCAGCTCCGCCACGATGCGCGCCGGGTCTTTCGGATCCTCGGCGGGGGCGGGAGCGGCGGGAGGTGGCGACGGGTGCGGGGACGAGGAGGACGAGGGTCGGGATGAAGGGGAAGGACCGGGATCGGTGTGCGGCACGAACGACCTCTCCGAGTGCTGTCTCAGCAACCCGGCGACGCTATGCCCGAGCCCGGCCGTGGTCAAGGACCGGCCCCCGCCGACGGCCCGACCCCGGCCCCGGCCTCGGCTTCGGCCCGGCCCCTGAACCCCTGCTTGGCGGCCTCGCGGACTGCCGCTCCCCGTCCCCCCTGGGATCACGCCCTCTTCTTGGAGCCCGGAATCTCCTTCATCGCGTCGACGACGGCCCGTTCCGTGATGGCCGTGTGCCCGGTGACCGTACCCGCCTTGATCCCTTCCGCGTCACGCATCTGCACCGTGCGCTCACCGAGATAGCTGTAGGTCTTCGGGTCGAAGATCCACTCTGTGCGATCGCCGGACGACTCGTCCGTCCGGGCTATGGCGATACCGTGCCGGCCCACCGCGTCGGTCGTGTCGCCGACCACCACAACGCCCGGGATCTTCGCAGCGGCCCGGTACAGGGCCGATGCCAGCTCCGCCGGCATCACCTGTTCCATGACCAGGTCACCGATCGTGGTGAAGGCCTGCTGATCGGGGCCGTTGCCCTGCCCTTCCGTCTCCTTGTAGATCAGCGCCAGCAGCTCGTCGGGGTCGGTGGTCAGCGTCTTGAGATAGTCGTAGCTGGGCGCTCCGATGCTCGGCCTCGACCTGTCCTCCGGGCCGTCGTCCAGAGTCATTCCGTCCTTGGTGGTGGTGTCGTTGCCCGGCTCGATCAGCCAGCCCTTGCGGCCGTCCGGCGAGAACCAGACCTGGCGGGGATGCAGCTTCTGCACATAGGTGTCGCTCTTCCCGGTGTCGGCGTTCTCCGAGATCGACAGCCAGGAGACCTGGCTCTTGATGTAGATGAACTGGCCGCGCCGGGGCTCGGGCAACTTCTCCCGCACCGCAGCAGCCGAGATCCGCGCGACCGTGCTGCTCAGCCCTTCCTTGGTGCCTTGTGCCACCTGCACGACCGATGCGGGCACGGCTCCCTCGGGGGGCCCAGCCGCCTGGCCGCTCCCCTGCCCCTTGAACTGCACGGCGCCGGCCGCGCCGGCCAGCACGACAACAGCGACGGCAGCCCCGACGAGTGCTGACCGGCGGCTTGCGCGGCGCGGCCGCTCGGGCGGCGGGAGGAGCCCCCCGGACCGAGCCCGCTGTCGCGCTTCCGCCGTCCTCTGAGCCTGCGCCTGAGCCTGCGCCTGCGCCTGCTGGATCTCGTGCATCAGATGCTCCTCGATCTTGGTCAGACGGCCGTGGGACAGCACCGGATCGCCCGCCGCCGGCAGCAATGCCACCAGCTCCGCATGGTCGAGCGGCTCCGGGCGCCGCCGCCAAGGGGTGCGATTCATCGGCTTCTCTCCTCGTTCGACCGGACCGCAGCGACGCGGCCACCCTGTACTTGTCCGGCCGCCCCGACCGGTTCCACCCTTCTCCGTCGGCGGCGCAGCTCCCCGTCCGTGAGCTTGCGCAGCCGCGTCCTCGCCCTGGAGAGCCGGGAACGCACGGTGCCGACCGGCACCCCGAGGGCCTCGGCGGCCTCCGCATACCCGAGCCCGGACCAGACGCACAGCGCGAACACCTCACGCTCACCGCGGCGCAACTGCCCCAACGCCGTCTTGGCCGCCGCCAGTTCCTCCGAGTCGGTGATCCGTCCGACCAACTCGTCCGCGAAGTCGGGCAGGACGTCCCTCAGCGGAACCCGGGCCAGTGCCTTCTCGTGCCGACGGACCGCACGGCCGGTGTTGCGCAGCACGTTGACCGCGATTCCCATCAGCCAGGGTCTCGGGCTGTCACCTTCGTCCCGCAGCTTCTCGCGCAGCCGCCATGCCTCCAGAAAGGTCAGCGACACGACGTCCTCTGCCGCGTCCCAGTCCCCGGTCGTCCGCACCGCATGCCGATAGACGAGCTGGGCATGGTCCCGGAACAGCTCCCGGAACGCCTCCGGGTCCCCTGCACGGATGCGGGCATGCATCGAGTAGTTCACCTTCTGACTTGTCCGCCCACGCCGGTCAGTTCCTGTGAGCTGAATCACATCCCCTGCCCGGCATCCGTGCACTGCCCAAGATCAAGGCCGAGTCCCCCGTATCTCCAGGGCTCCACCCAACCCGATCCGGTACCCTGTCGTTGGCCGCACAGCCACGGAACGGCACCCGACGGACCCTCTCCTCACGGAGTCCCGCCGAGAACCCTCCGGCACTGATGTGACCAGGGCGTTTGTCCAGCAGACCCGAAGATCGCCACACTGATCGAGGATCCGCTCGTCACGGGCCCGCCCCGCCTTCGTAGCTCAGGGGATAGAGCACCGCTCTCCTAAAGCGGGTGTCGCAGGTTCGAATCCTGCCGGGGGCACAAGGGAAAAGGCCACCTACGGATATCCGTAGGTGGCCTTTGACATCCACGTCTGACATCAACGGCGGCGGTCACTCACGGCCGGGCCGCCTCTTGAGTAGCCGGTCCATGTGGCTGATCGCCTCTCGCTGCGTGTCCTGCACGACGTGCGTGTACACGTCCATCGTGATGCTGATCTGGCTGTGCCCGAGGATCTCCATCACGAGCTCCCATCGACCACCTCCGACCCAGGCGGAGCCGAGCAGTCGCGGCCCAGGGCGTCAAGGTCGTTCGTACAGTGGCGCGCTCCACCTTGACGCCCTGAACCACGACCGCTCCACGGTGTGTGGGTCGAAGGCGGACGGGATGGGAGCCGGGTTAGGTAGTGGGGGTGTGGGTTGGATGCCGGGTGTACGCGAGTATGTCGGCAGGCCCAAGGCTGACAGAAGGGGGACCCGTGCAGATCGCGGGAGTGGACTTGTACGTCAATCATCCGATCATGGCCTTGGGGTCTCCGGACTGGATTAGCACTGACCTGGAGCTGGGCGGCGCTCCCGCTGCGTCCACCGACACTCACGTCGTCGTCCGTGTACAAGCACAGACGGCTTTGATCAAGGTGCGGTTGTTCCAGGACTACGGTGAGGCCGTCGCTGCCGATCCGTCATTCACCACGGTGTTTGATGGGTCGCTCTACTTGGCAGACAGGCGCTTCGTGATCGGTGACGTGCTGGGCGAGAGCCGGTTCGTCAAGTACATCGGAGGACCGCAACGCTGGCGAGTGCGCGTGGCAGTGGATAACCCGAATGGGTACGCGCGTGCTGCTGACGTGGTTCTTTGCGTCGAGGAGTAGAGTCGTGTGCGCTGTCAAGCCCGCGTGTTGTGGCTGACATCAGCGGCTGACACCAACAAGCGTGAACAGCAGCGGCCGACGCCGAACCTCAGTGGACCATCGGCCGAGGCGCAGGCATGGTTGGCCGACGTCGACTGTCCTATGTGACCGACCTGATAAAGATGAGGCCAGACTGCAAAGTCGGCGCGGAGCCATCACCAGGCGTGGTCGGCACTACGCCGACCACGCTGGAGTCCAGCCAAGTTCAACAATGCGCTCGATCCCTTCAACGACAGCGTTGACTCAGGTATCAAGCCGGTCCAACGCGGCCTCGCCAGACTGAGCCTTGTACGACAGCAGGTACACCTGGCCGTTCAGCTGAAGCGGGACGAGTGACGTCCAACCGCCTGTCCAACCCTGACGCCACACTTCCGCGTAGCTACCGTCGGGCTTGAAGTGGTCCAACGCGGCCTCGCCAGACTGAGCCTTGTACGACAGCAGGTACACCTGGCCGTTCAGCTGAAGCGGGACGAGCGAGGTCCAACCGCCTGTCCAACCCTGACGCCACACCTCCGCGTAGCTACCGTCGGGCTGGAAGTGGTCCAACGCGGCCTCGCCAGACTGAGCCTTGTACGACAGCAGGTACACCTGGCCGTTCAGCTGAAGCGGGACGAGCGAGGTCCAACCGCCTGTCCAACCCTGACGCCACACCTCCGCGTAGCTACCGTCGGGCTTGAAGTGGTCCAACGCGGCCTCGCCAGACTGAGCCTTGTACGACAGCAGGTACACCTGGCCGTTCAGCTGAAGCGGGACGAGCGAGGTCCAACCGCCTGTCCAACCCTGACGCCACACTTCCGCGTAGCTACCGTCGGGCTTGAAGTGGTCCAACGCGGCCTCGCCAGACTGAGCCTTGTACGACAGCAGGTACACCTGGCCGTTCAGCTGAAGCGGGACGAGTGACGTCCAACCGCCTGTCCAACCCTGACGCCACACTTCCGCGTAGCTACCGTCGGGCTTGAAGTGGTCCAACGCGGCCTCGCCAGACTGAGCCTTGTACGACAGCAGGTACACCTGGCCGTTCAGCTGAAGCGGGACGAGTGACGTCCAACCGCCTGTCCAACCCTGACGCCACACCTCGGTCAAGTTCATAATAAACAGGTATTTCAGGAGGGAGACTAGATCAAGCTTTACGTGAGAGTGTCGGATGTTTGTACACTTTTGCCCTAAAATAGCCATAACTTTTTCGTTGGCGGATACGTCACGGCAGACGCCCGCCAGCCGACTGATTTCCGGATCACCCAGGATCCGCGCAGCTGCAACGGGTTATCACACAGCAATGGAGCTGACAGCCAGCCTGCAAACAGCCTTCTCGCCGCGTGCCACAGGCGTGCCAGATGCAGGGGTCAGCCACGGTCAGCAAGGGCGGCGGGCAGGCTTAACCGCGCCGGCTAACTTGGCAGGCATTTTTGCAGGTCACCTGTCTTACCGCCCTTCCTCTCTCCTAAAGCGGGTGTCGCAGGTTCGAATCCTGCCGGGGGCACAAGGGAAAAGGCCTCGGATCGCTCATGGTCCGGGGCCTTTTGACGGCATCATTTGACGGCAGCCGCGTCCCGATGCGAGCAGGCCTCACCCCGGACTCCGGACTCCCCCACCGGCCCCACGGGCGCGGCGCCGGCCGTCCTCGAGGGTCTCCTCGATCACATGCCGGGCGGTCGACGCCATGACCGGGTTCGTGGTCCGGTAGTACGAGAGCTCCATGAGCGCGATCGACAGCGCCCAGCCCCGGCCCCGCGCCCACGCCGCGTCGTCGGCCGCCGTCTGCGTACGGAAGACCTGCCGTGTCCGGGCCGGCAGCAGGTACCACCCGGCGATCAGGTCCACCGCCGGGTCGGCCACGCCCATGCAGCCGAAGTCGATGACCCCCGTCAGGCGGCCGTCGGACAGCAGGACGTTGCCGGGCTGCAGATCGCCGTGGACCCATGTGGGAGCCGGCGGGCCGGGGGCGCGCAGCGCCTCGGTCCAGGCCTCGGTCGCCGCCGCCGTGTCGACGACTCCGCGCAGCGTCGCCAGGGCGGCGCGTGTGTCCGTGTCCCGCGCGGGCAGCGCTTCACTGCGGTAGGCGGGCGGCCCGTTCGTGACGTCGATCTTCCGCAACGCCGTGACGAATGCCGCCAGGTCCGCGGCGAGTTCGGCCGTGCCTGCCCCGGCGGCCGGGTTGTCGCCTTCCAGCCAGCGGCAGACGGACCAGGACCAGGGGTAGTCGTCGGTGGGTGTGCCGTGCGCCAGCGGCTCAGGGACGGCGTACGGGAGGTGGGGGGCGAGCCGTGGCAGCCAGTGGTGTTCCGTTGCCACATCCTTCGAGCCGCCCTCGACGCGCGGCAGCCTCACCGCCATGTCCGCGCCCAGCCGGTAGATCGCGTTGACCGTGCCGTGGGAGTCGACGGGCTCGACCGGCAGGTCCGCCCATGCGGGGAACTGTGCGGCGAGCAGCCGGCGTACGAGCACCGCGTCGGTCGTCACCTCGTGGGCATGCATCTGCCGATGCAAGCGGTCCCGGGTGCCGGGGGTCAAGCGCAATTCGATGGCCCCCGCGCCGCCGCCGGAGGAATATCGGGTCCATGCCCCTTCTGCTCCCCCCGCGTCTGACCGCGTCCGCGCAGCTCCTCCGTGACACCGCCCGGCGGCGCGGCCTGCGGACCGTGCAGTCCCCGGATATCGGTGTGCCGGCCGAACTCCGGAACGGAGCGCAGGACGGGGCACGGGACAGGAGCGTGCATCTGCATGCCGGGCCGTCCTTCGCCGACGCCGTGGCCCCCGCACTGGGCATCGCGCCGCTCCAGGCACCCGCCGACTGGCTCGCCCGGCTTCCCGCCGCGTTCACACGACGCGAGATCCACGCGGTGCCGATCCGTGAGGCGTACGGCCTGCGCCGCCCGGCGTTCGTCAAGTCACCGAACGACAAGGGCATTCCGGCACTGGTGTACGCGGACGGGTCCCGCCTTCCGGGGCCTGACGCGGTCGCCCCCGAGACGGTGGTCCTCGTGAGTGATGTCGTGGTCTTCACCGCCGAGTACCGGCTGTACCTGCTCGACGGACGTGTCCACACCGGCAGCCGGTACGCCGAGCACGGCCGGTTCCGTCCCGGCCCGCTGCCCGCGGGAGCACTCGCGTTCGGCGCGGAGCTGCTGGCTGCAGCGGGGCACACCCTGCCGTCCGCGATCGTCGTGGACGCCGGGGTCACCGACACGGGGCAGTGGGCGGTCGTCGAGGCCAACGCCGCGTGGGCGAGCGGATGTTACGCCTCGGATCCGGAGCGCGCCCTCGATGTCGTCCTCCGTGCCGCAGGACCCGCCGCGGAGCTGGCGGAACATGACCGCGCCTTCGTCCGCTGAGGCAGGCCGCCGGGGCGCGGCACGCCACGGCTGAGTTCCGGAGCCTGCACGCCCGTCCGTCCCGGTGTCAGCGGCACGAGGCTTTCATCTGCGCTGCCGCGTGGTGCGCGCCCACCAGCTCCGCGTCGCCCCAGTCCCGGCCCCGGTCGAGCAGCTGTACGGCGAAGGTTCCGCCCTTGACCGGGTAGCTCCGGACATCGACCGCTTGTCCCCGGTGGTCCCGCTGCCGCACGGCGAAACCCGTGTAGGCGGAGTCCTCGTCCAAGGGGTCGGAGAGCACGCGGTACACGGTCGGGTCGCCCGCCACATCGCTGTCGCGGACGCTCTCCGGCACGAAGACGGTCAGCGCGCATTCACCGAAGCCCTCGCCGAGGTGCCAGGACCAGACGGCGCTGCTCCCCCGGTCCTCGGACGGGCTCCCGGACATCGGGACGGCACTGAACCGTCCGTCGCACGCGCTCCCCTCGAAACCGCCCGACTCGACGGTGTACCAGCCCGCGTCACCGTTCTCGAAGCGGCCGTGCTCGACGTAGTCGCCCGTCGTGCAGCCCGGGCCGGCCCACGCGGTGTAGCGGTACGTGCCCTGCTCGGCGGGGGATGCCGGGGCACCGGTCTCCGGCACCCCGGGGCTCTCGCCGTCTCCCGGCCCGATCCGGGTGGGGGCCCCGCCACCGATCGGTGCGGGTACGGCGCCGGCGCGTCCAGCAGCCGCCGGGCGCCCCGCCCCGCCGCCGGTGGCGAGCAGCGCCACTGCGGTGGCCAGGCTCCCGGCGGTCACGACGACCCCCGCCGCCAGCAGGGCCTTCCGCCGGCGCGTCAGGGTGGAGACGCGGCCGGCCAGCGTCTCCTGCGCGATCCAGGAACCGCTTCCGCCGGCCGAACGTGCCACGGAACCGCACCGGGGACAGACCATGCCCGGCAGCGCGCCCGTGTGTGCGCCGCCGCACTGTTGGCACCTCATGCCAGCACACCTTGCCAGGGCCGGGCCTCCGGAGGGAGGGTTCCCGCACTATTGCCGCAGCGGGAGACGACGGTGGAGACGTCGGACAACCGTGGTGACGTCCTGACCGGGCGGACGGGGGTGCGTGCCGTGCCCGGTCGGTCGCGGCGGACGGGAAGCGCGCCCTCACCGGGCGGTCGTCGGACGCCCTGACCGGGCGGACGCCATGGGGCGGGCCCGCGCGAAGCCGTCGTCAGCGCAGTTCCTCCGGGCACGGCGTGCCCGGCTGCAGCTGGTACGGCGCCGCGAGCCGGTAGACACCCGGACGCGGGGCGAGCAGCTCCGTCCACTCGTCGCCGTCAGGGTCCTCTTCCACCTTGATCAGGCAGCCGTGCGCGTTGGTGTACTCCTTCGGGGCTTCCCCGTCCTTCTCCGTGCGCTGCTTGGAGGCCTCGGTCTCCTGTGGCCTCTCCACGCTCTTCCCCTCGTCGTCGACGACGGCGAGCCACCGGGAGTACGGGATCCGGATCAGCACCCGGCCCGCCGACTGCACCCGGATCGTCAGCTCGTCCGCCCCGGCCCGCTCCACCGTCGCCGGCGGATCCGCGAGCGGCACCGGGTCCAGCACCCGGAAGAGCTTCCAGTTGGCGTCGCTCCAGACCGCCTTCAGGTACGGCTGGCCCTTCTCGACGAGCGCCGCCTCCTGCTCCGCACCGCTGGAGTCCGGCTTCCCGGTCGGCAGGACCACGAAATGCACGGCCCAGCGGTCGAGCCACTCGCGGTAGTTCACCGCGTTCAGGGTGTCGTCGTAGAAGAGCGGGTTGCGCTTCATGTCGGCCTGCCGGTTCCAGCCGCGGGCCAGGTTCACGTACGGCGCGAGCGCCGAGGCCTCTCGGTGGCTGCTGGCCGGTACGACCTCGACCCGGCCCCGCTCCGCCCCGGCCTTCTGGAGCTGGTTGACCAGAGGGGCCAGCTCACGGTTCCAGGACGCGGTGGGAGCCGTGCGCGCTATGTCGTCGACGCCTTTGAACCCGATCCAGAAGTTCAGTCCGACGAAGGCGATGACCAGGGCGTACCAGCGGACGGTGCGCGGTGCTGTGAACGGCAGCGCGGCCAGCAGCACGACACCGGCGAACAGCATCGCCATGCGCGACACGTTCGAGCCGATCTGCGAGTCGACGACGTACGTCAGCAGGGTCCCCACCCCGTACACCGCGGCGGCTGTGCGCACGGTGTGCCAGTCCCGGGGGACGAGGAAGAAGACCAGGACCGCGAAGAGGAACGGCATGGAGAGGGTCCCGAGCGACATCGGCTGCGTGCCCGAGAAGGGGAAGAGCCATGCGGACAGGACCACCACGACGACCGGAGCGAGGCCGAGGGCGTACGCCCCTGGACGTCGTTTGTTCAGGAAGAGCGCCGCCGCGACCACACCGAGGAAGAGCCCGGCGACCGGACTGCCCGCGGTGGCGAGCCCGGCCAGCGGCGCGGCGACCGCCGCCTTCGCCCACCGTCTGTAGCGCCAGCGGTACGGCCAGCAGAAGACCGCGGCGACGGCCCCCAGGGCGAACATCATGCCGAGGCCGAAGGTCACCCGCCCGGACAGGGCGTTGCACAGGTACGCGAAGACGCCGGCGAGCGAGCAGGCGAGAGGGTTGCGGACGGCGGGCACCCTGACCAGGATCAGCGCGGTGAGCGCGGACGACACCGTACCGACGATCATCATCGTCGTGCGGACACCGAGCAACGACATCAGGTAGGGCGACACCACGCTGTACGAGACCGGGTGCATCCCGCCGTACCAGGCGAGGTTGTACGCGGTGCCGGGATGCCGGCCGACGAACTCGGCCCAGGCGTCCTGGGCGGCGATGTCGCCACCGCTGTTCGCGAAGAAGAAGAACCAGAGCAGGTGGACGGCCGCGGCCACCGCGGTCGTCAGAAGGACCGTGCGCCGCCACGGGCGGTGCCGTGCGGGGCGGCGCGGCCGGCTCGGCGCGGTGGGTCCGCCCGGCCTTTCCTCGCTGCCGTCACGGGGTGCCGGCATCCTGCCGGACACTGTCGCGGGAATCTTGCTCTCGTTCGCCCGCGTCGGCTCAGCGGTGGTCACTTCGACTCTCCCCGTCCTCGCCCGGGCCTTGCCGAACCGACGATGTGCTGCACGGGCTCACGTACTCGGAGGGACGCCCGCAAGCGTCCACACGTTGCTCCCGGGGACGCTAGCACGCGCTGTTTTTCCCGTCCTCGCCGATGGGCGCCCGGGCCCGCACCCCCTGCGGGCGGGGTACCCCTGCCGCGCGGTGCGCGCGGCAGGGGTACGGGAGGAACCGGTCCGGTCAGCTGATCCGCGTCAGCTTCTCGCCGAAGGTCGGGTCGGCGAGCGCGCTGTCCAGCACGACCGCGACCTTCACCTGGCTGGCGCCCTCGCCGACCGTCATGGTGCCGACACGGGTACCGGCGGCCGCGGAATTCGGGATCGTCTTGCCGTCGTCGGTCAGTTCGAGCTCGACCGTGAGACCCGGCCAGCCGACTGCCGTCACGTCCTCGGCCGCGACCACGTCCGTGGTGCCGCCGAAGCCGTCGTCGACGGTGCCGACGACCTGTCCCTTCTTCACGATGGTCCGGCTCTCCAGCAGGTCCTGCGTGGCGAGCATGACCTCCTTGCTCACCGCGTTGACCGTGTCGATGATCGACGGCTTGTGCTGTCCCAGCACCGCGCCGACGATCAGCTGGTCGGTGTCACCGACCATCTTGTGCGCGGCGAAGAGCAGGTTGCCACCGGCCTTGGTCGTCGAGCCGGTCTTGATGCCGAGGGCACCGTTGTAGGGGACGAGGGTGTTGTAGTTCCGCCAGCTGTGCCCCGACGGGTCCGTCCAGGACGGCAGCTTGGTGATGTCCATCAGTGCCGGGATCTCGACCAGTTCCTGTCCCAGCTTCACCTGGTCCTCGGCCGAGCTCACCGTGGTCGCGTTGAGGCCGGACGGATCGGTGTAGGTGGTGTTCTTCATGCCGAGCTCTTCGGCCGTGTCGTTCATCTTCTCGACGAACGCCTGCTCGGAGCCCGCGTCCCAGCGGGCGAGCAACCTGGCGATGTTGTTCGCCGAAGGGATCATGATGGCGGCCAGGGCCTCCTGCTGCGTGAGCGTGTCACCGGCCTTGACCGTGTTGAGTGTCGACTCGCCCTCCGAGTCCAGCTTCCCGTCCGCCTCCGCCTTGGCGTCGATCTTGATCGCGGGCCCGTCCTCGCCCTTCTTCAGCGGGTGGTCCCTGAGCACGATGTAGGCGGTCATCGCCTTGGCGACGCTGCCGATCGGCACCGGCTCCTGCTCACCGAACGAGTCGACCGTGCCGAGGCCCGTGGCCGCCATGTAGCCCTGGCCCTCGCCGGGCCACGGCAGCGTCGGTTTGCCCCCCTCGAAGGCGTACGACGACTTCGCCGTGAGCGCGAGACCGGGCTCCGGAAGCGGCCGGACCGCCTGCGCGATCGCAAAGACGACCAGCGCGAGCAGGACCAGCGGGGTCCAGATCTTGACCCGCCGGACCGCTGTGCGGACCGGGGTCTCCGGGGGCGGCGGAGTGTTGGTCAGCTCGGCGAGCAGGTCGAGGGGCGGCTTCGGCGGCATGGGCTGCTGCCGGGTCCGCTCGGCCTCGGTGAGCCCGGTCGCCGGACCCGCCGGACCCGCCGGGGATCCGGTCCCGGCCGTGAGGTCCGGAGTGACCGTCGGACCGACCGGGGGCAGGGACGAGCCCGGCCTGCGGGGCGGCTTCACGTCGTCCGACCGCAGCGGTACGAACTTGCTGGTGCGCTCGGCAGGGGTCTCCGGGGCCGGCTGCGCCTTCTTCGCCGGCGGCGGAAGCTTCAGCGCGGTCGTCGGCTGGTCGACCCGGTCCGGGCGGAGCGCCTTGAGGGCCGTCGTCGGCTGATCGATTCCTCGCCTGTCCGCAGCGGACTCGGCATCCGCGGGCTCGGCGGGCTCGGCTTCCGCGGGCTTGGCCTCCGCAGGCTTGGCCTCCGCAGGCTCGCGGTCGGCCCCGGTTGCGACGGAGGCCTCGCTGCGGGTCTTCGGCACACGGAAGGCCGCGGTGGCGTCATCCGTCTTGGCGCCGTCGGCCACGCCTGCCCGAGCTGTGGCGTCCCGCGCCTCGGCCGTTGCCTCGTCCCCGTCCGCCCCGGCTCGGGGCGTGGTGCCCTCGTCGTCGCCCGCGACCCAGGCCGCTACGGCGGCCCGCAGCCGGGCGTCGTTCGGCGCGGCCTGGGAGTCTTCTCCCGTGCCGACGTCCTTGTCGGTCTCCGTCTCGGACTCGGTGTCGGTGTCGGCGTCGGCGTCGACGTCGGCGTCGGCGTCCGATTCGGTCACGGCGCCGACTTCGGGTTCGGTGTCGGCGTCGGACCTCGCCTCGGACGACGCGGCACCTGCCTGGTCCGAGGGCTCGGAGCCCTCCTCGGGCCCGGTGCCGGTGGCGGCTTCGGCCGCGGTGGCAGAACCGGAACCGGAATCGGAGCCGGAATCGGAGCCGGAGCCGGGCTGAGCATCGGCCCGACCCTCCGGGCCGGCCTCGGCGCGTGCGGCGGACGCGGGCCCGTCGTCCGAAGACGCCCCGGCCACCGGTTCCGCGGAGACGGGGGCGGGTCCCTTCGCGGTCCCCTCGCGCTCGTCCACGGCCTCGGAGGCGTCCGGGCGGGCCTCCTCCGCCCCGGAACCATCGGCGGAAGCCGCAGAGGCCCCCCCGGAAGCCCCGGAGGCATCCTCGGGAGCCCTCGAGGCGCCGTCGGGCGCCCCACGCTCTCCACGGGCCGTGGAGCCGCCCTCACGGGCCTTCGTGCCGGCCTCGGAGTCGTCCCCGGGACGCGAGGCGTCCCGCGAGGAGGAGTCCCGCCCCGTCCCGGTGGCCTGCGTACCGCTCTCGGCGTCCGCGAGGTGCGGCGCGCGGAAGACAGCCGTCGCCGTATCCGTCACGGCGCCCGTCGTCCTGCCTGCCGTACTTCCGCTGTCCGCCGCGGCGGCCGGTTCGCGGAACACGGCGAAACGCGGATCGCGTTCCTCAGCCGTCCCCGACGACTCCCGCTGCTCCGACTTGTCGGGCTCGCCCGCCACCGATGCCTCCTCCATGCGCCGCGGGGACATGCCCGCACTGTCCGAACCATCTACCAGTGTCCTGTGTGAACCCTTGGCCGGGCTGCTAGACGAGAACGACATACCTAACGGTTCCCTCACAAAGCACCCAGGCACCCTCGACAGACCAATGTGAGAGGGGTCACCCTGTCACTCATCCACGCGGGGAGGCATGGATGGGCAGGAGCCGCAGAACAATTCCGGAGGAGCTTCTGCTGCTCGCTCTGGACCCGACCACGGGTACCACAGCGCAGCCGCAGTCGCTCGACCTCGGCCTGGCCGGGGCACAGCTAGTGGAGCTGGCTCTGGCAGGACGGATAGCCCCTGACGGGGATCGTATCGCCGTGGTGATGCCACGGCCGACAGGAGATCCGACTCTGGACTCCGCACTGGAACTGCTGCGCCGTCGCGGCAGCCCGGTCCGGGCGGTCCACTGGATCGGCGGACCCCGATTGGGACTTCGCCAGATCTACCTCGCTCATCTGGAGCGGTGCGGCATGGTGCATGCCGTGGCGGGCCAGATGTGCGGAGTACTGCCGACGACTCGCTACCAGGCGACGGACACGGCAATCAGCCGGGACATCAAGGCCCGGCTGGACAGTGCGATCCGCACCGGCGTACCGCCGGACCCGCGGACCGCGGCGCTCGCCGCACTGGCCCACGCGGTCGGACTCGGCAAGCACCTGTACCCCGGGAACGAGGGGCGCTCTTCGCGCTCCCGGCTCCGGGACCTGATCAGACACGACCCGATGGGCGGCCTCGTGGCACATGCCGTGATGGACGTCCAGAACGGCGTGGCCGTCCAGCCGCGCCGTAATCAGCAGACGGCAGGCGTGCCGTTGCAGCCGCAACCCCAAGCGCATCGCGGCAGCATGGCGCACACCTCCGTCCACTGACCGCGCGCGCCACGCGCGGAGCACCGCACACCGCCGCACCGACGTCCCCATGACCCGGTTCGGGAGCCGCACCACGCGCGGGGCAGCCGGATCCACCGGCTGCCCCGCGCGCTTGCGTGTGGCCGTTTCCCAGCGCGCCCGGGGCCATGGGTGGCAATCTGCTGAGCAGTAGATACGCACAGCTACAACAGCTGCATAGCCGGAGGTGCCGTTTCCGTGCCGACCAACGTCAATCCCACCGTCCGGCGACGCCGGTTGGGCCAGGAATTGCGCCGCCTGCGCGAGATCAAGGGCATGACGGCCGAGGAGGTGGCGGAGAGGCTGCTGGTCTCCCAGTCGAAGATCAGCCGTCTGGAGAACGGCCGCCGGTCCATCAGCCAGCGTGACGTCCGCGATCTCTGTGGGGTGTACGAGGTCGAGGACCACCGGATCGTCGACTCGCTCATGCAGATGGCGAAGGACTCCCGCCAGCAGGGCTGGTGGCACGCCTTCGGGGACATCCCGTACAGCGTGTACATCGGTCTGGAAACGGACGCCGAGTCCCTGCGCGTGTACGAGCCCCAGGTGGTTCCGGGCCTGTTGCAGACGCGGAGTTACGCGGAGGCGCTGATCAACGGGGCACTGCCCGAGGCGCCGCCGTCCGACATCGAGAAGCGGGTCAACGTCCGCGCCCGCCGCCAGGACCGCGTCAACGCCCCCGAGCACCCCCTGCGGCTGTGGGCCGTCATCGACGAGTCCGCCCTGCGCCGGCTGGTCGGCGGCAAGCAGGTCATGCTGGAACAGCTCGAGCACCTCATCGAGCAGTCGCAACTGCCCCATGTGACCGTCCAGGTGCTGCCGTTCGAGATGGGGGCGCACCCGGGCATCAACGGCCAATACGCCATCCTGGAATTCCCGGACGCCGCGGATTCCAGCGTCGTGTACATCGAGGGGGTCACCAGCGACCTCTACCTCGAGAAGGCGAATGACGTGCAGCGGTACAGCGTCATGTACGAGCACCTGCGGGCGCAGGCGCTGAATGTGGACCAGACCCGTCACTTCATCGGCGAGATCGCCAAGAGTTACACGCACTGACAATCCTGCCGCGCACCCCAGGAACGGGTCGGGACAAGCCCCGGAACCGCATGCGGAACAGCGGCCTGGCCACCGGCCTGGACACCCGCCGGTCCATCGCCGGAAAGGGCACCCGGAAAGAAACGGATCTACCGGATTTGCTGCCATTCAAGTGAGGTGGGGGCGGGACGATACACCGTCACCACCTCACGGCGGAAGAGGCGTATGGAATATGCCATCCGGTCGAGTGAACGGCTCCCCCACTCGGCGATGTTGGCGAGTAGCGTCGATCACGCCGACGGGAACGAGGTTGGCGCCGACCCATACACCTCTCTGAACCGGAGTGAACATGGCTATTCTTCAGGGTGCTACGGAAAACTGGACGAAGTCGTCGTACTCCGGCGGCAACGGGGCGTGCGTAGAGGTCAAGTCCCCCGTCACGCGAGCCATTGCCGTACGCGACTCGAAGGCTCCCGAGGGCCCTTCGCTCACCTTCGTGCCCGGCGCGTGGAACGCGTTCGTGCGTGACGTGGCAGCGGGTACCGTCACCGCCTGACCGGCGAGGACCGGCCGCGCACGCCGGCCGCGCCTCGCAGCCAGGAGCCCTCTCGACTGGTCCGCCGTCCTGGCCGAGGGGGCTCGGCCAACTGCAGGATCCAGCGGCGCCTGTCGGCGCACCGCTGTGCAGCCTTCCTGCAGCAGTCCGGCATCCCGGACTCCCATCGTTCAGCCCTTCTCCTCTCTCCGGCCGCACGGGACCCGCATCCCGTGCGGTCGTTCTGCGTTCTGGGGCGATCACCCCGTTGCTTCCAGCTCTGCACAGCCTGACGAAGTGCCCGCTCATCGTGTGGCCGCGGTCACGTGCGCGACAACGCCCCACAAGGTCAAGAAAACGTAAAATCGTTCGTCTTGCTGATCCGCGTTCACATCCCTGACCCAAAAACCTTGACCGGCAGACCGAACAGGCGGTTCAATCCACAAAGTCCCCTTCCCGCACGGGGCCCGCTGAACGGCCGTACTGACGAAGCGCGTTCCCGTTCACAAGGCGGACCCCTGGAGGGGGCATGAACAGTCTCGACTGGGCCGTGCTCATCGGCTACTTCGGTGTGATGGTCGCGATCGGACTCTGGTCGCACAAGCGCGTGGACAACGTCAGCGACTTCTTCACGGCCGGCGGCAAGATGCCGTGGTGGCTGTCGGGCATCTCGCACCACATGTCCGGTTACAGCGCGGTGATGTTCACCGGCTACGCCGGTATCGCGTATCAGTACGGCGTCACGTCCTTCGTGACCTGGTCGCTGCCGATCGCCATAGGCATCGGCATCGGTGCGAAGCTCTTCGCACCCCGGCTCAACCGGCTGCGCTCGCGACTGCACGTCGCCTCACCACTCGAATACCTGAAGAACCGCTACAACATCCAGACACAGCAGGCGCTGGCCTGGTCCGGTCTGCTGCTGAAGATCGTGGACGTCGGTGCCAAGTGGGCGGCCATCGCCACGCTGCTCTCCGTCTTCACGGGCATCACCCTCACCCAGGGCATCTTCATCACGGGCGCCATCACCGCCGTCTACTGCACGGTCGGCGGGCTGTGGGCCGACGCGCTCACCGAGCTCGGGCAGTTCATCATCCAGCTCTTCGCCGGTGTCGCCATGCTGGTCATCGCGATGAGCAAGCTGGGCGGCTTCAGCTCGCTGTGGACGGTCTGGGACAAGCTGCCCGAGGGCCACACGGACCCGACGGCCGGCCCGTACACGGTGACCTTCCTGCTCGCGTACCTCTTCATCAAGACCTTCGAGTACAACGGCGGCATGTGGAACCAGGCCCAGCGCTACATGGCCACGGACTCCGCGCGCTCCGCGACCCGTTCGGCCCGGCTCTCCGCCATTCTCTGGCTGGTCTGGCCGACGGTGCTCTTCTTCCCGATGTGGGTCGCCCCGCTGCTCGTCGAGGCCAAGAAGCCCGACGCGTCGGACAGTTACGCCCTGATGACCGAGCAGCTGCTGCCGCACGGTCTGCTGGGCCTGGTCGTCGTCGGGTTCTTCTCGCACACGATGGCCATGTGCTCCTCCGACGCCAACGCCATCGCCGCCGTCTTCACCCGGGACATCGCCCCGGCCTTCTCCAAGGCGGCCCGCAACTGGAACGCCCGCAGCGGTCTGCTGGCCGCGCGGCTGTCCACGCTCGCCTTCCTCGGTCTGTCGATGGCCCTGGCGACCCAGATCAACTCCCCGGCGTTCAAGGACATCATCTCGGTCGTCATCAAGTGGGTGGCCGGCCTGATGGGCCCGATCGCGATCCCGTTCATGCTGGGCCTGCTGCGCGGGTTCCGCAGGTCGGGCCCGACGGCGGCGCTCACCAGCTGGGCCGCGGGCCTGCTCGCCTTCTACTTCACCAACTACAACTTCGACGGTTCGGTGAAGACGGACGTGGCGCTGCAGTACCAGGTGGCCCTGCCGCTCGCGATCTCCCTCGTGCTCTACATCGTGATCGGCTACATCAAGCCGGAGGACACCCCGGAGCGGGACGCGCTCATCGAGCGGATCAACACGGACGACGAGGGCCCTGCGGGCGGCTCCGCCGCCGCCGTTCCGGCCCAGCAGTCCGGTCCGGAGGGCACGGTGGTTCCCGAGGGGGTGAAGGACTGACCTGCGCACCCGCGTAGAACGCGCGCATTCGCGTGGCGTGGTGGCGCGGACGGACAGGACACGCACGGAGTCGGACGTGGGCGGGCACGGCGGTGCCCGCCCACGTCCGTCCGCGTTCCCCACCCCTCAGTCCGGTCCTCAACCCCGCGGGTAGCGGGCCAGCCAGCCAGGAGCGACGGCCGTCGGGCTGTGCAGGGCCGGCCCCTGGGTCATCTCCATCGCGAAGTCGTCGGACAGTTCGAGGACGGTCGAGCGCCCTTCGAGCTCGGCGAGCCACGCGGGCGGGAGTGCCGTCTCGCCGTGCATCGCCCCGAGCAGGGTGCCGCAGACGGCCCCGGTGGCCGCCGAGGGCCCCGAGTGGTTCACGGCGAGCCGCAGGCCGTGCCGTACGTCCTCCCCGACCAGGGCGCAGTACAGCGCCACGGCCAGGACCTCCTCCGCGGAGTCGGTGTCGCCGAGTGCCTCGATGAGGGCGGGGCCGGGAATGCCCTGGCGTACGGAGCCGAGTGCCTGCCGCAGTGCATCGGTGACCTGCTCGCTGCCCGGGCGTTCCGCGAGAAGCGCGAGGGCGTGCTGGACCGAACCGTCCAGGGTCTCGCCGCGGGCCAGCCCGTGGACCAGGAGGGCGAAAGCGCCCGCCGCCAGCTGTGCGGTGGCATGGCCGTGGGTGTGGGCGGCGCATTCGACGGCCAGTTGGAGGACGAGCTGCGGGTCCCAGCCGACGAGCAGCCCGAAGGGCGCGGAGCGGGTCAGCGCGGCGGAATCCCGTGCGGCCGGGTTCTTGGGGACGGCGAGGGTGCCCATCGTCGCGTCGCCGAAGCCGACCAGGCACTCCCGGGTCGGGGCCCTGCGGGCGTACAGCCACTCCTCGCAGGCCAGCCAGCCGTTGTCCGCCCGGCGTTCGTCGGGCCCCCAGGCACTCTGGGTGGCCGCCCACCGCAGGTGGGCGCGGTGCACGTCGGTGGGCGGGTGCCAGGCACCCGTGTCACGGCGCACCTGGGCCCGGATCAGACCGTCCACGGTGAACAGGGTGAGCTGGGTGACGGCGGTGACGGCCCCGCGTCCGGCCTGCCCGGCGACGAAGTCGGCGACCCCGTCCACACCGTGGACGGCCCGTATCTCCTCCAGGGTGAGGCCGGAGACGCCGGCACCGAGCGCGTCACCGATGGCACCGCCCAGCAGGGAGCCCCGTACCCGGCTGCGGAAGTCCTGCTGCTCGGCACGGCCCCAGACAGTTGTGGTCCCTGTGCTCACCGTGCCCCTTCCGTCCGACCTACCGTGTGCGACTGCGCAAGCACTGTAATCGAACGGGAAGGGCCGGTTCGGGGCCGGAACAGTATGTACGGACTAGCGCGCGGGAGCACTGTTGAACGGCATTCCTCACGATTTCCGGAAGTTCTCCGGGAGAAGCGCGCGGATTTCCTGTGATGACCTTCCGGATTCTTTGTGAGGCCGGCCGGAAAGGCCACTCGAGACGGCACTCGAGACGGCACCCGAGACGGTCTCGAGTGCGGTCCTCGGGACCGTCGGTGCCGGCGACGCGCCTCGCGCGCGCTGCCGGCACCGGCGGTCCCGGCAGCGGCACGTGCGGCTCGTCAGCCGAACTGGCCGGGCTGGTAGTCACCTGCGGGCTGCTGGACCATGACGTTCACGCGGTTGTACGCGTTGATGAGAGCGATGAGCGCCACCAGGGCGGTGAGCTGCTCCTCGTCGTAGTGCTTGGCGGCGTTCGCCCATGCCTCGTCCGTGACGCCCCCGGCCGCGTCCGCGATGCGGGTCCCCTGCTCCGCCAGCTCCAGCGCGGCGCGCTCCGCGTCGGTGAAGACGGTGGCCTCGCGCCACGCCGCGACCAGGTTGAGTCGTGTCGCCGTCTCGCCGGCGTGTGTGGCGTCCTTGGTGTGCATGTCGGTGCAGAACCCGCAGCCGTTGATCTGGCTGGCCCGGATCTTCACCAGTTCCTGTGTCGCGGCCGGAAGCCCCGAATCCGTGACCACCTTGCCCGCCGAGTTGATGTGCTTCACGACCTTGGCCGCGAGCTGGTTTCCGAAGAGGTTCAAACGAGCGTCCATGGTGCACTCCCCTGCCGATGCTGATGCGTACACCCCTTCGACGGACGCGGCCCCTCGCGATGTGACATCGGGGAGGTGTGACGCGGGTCTCACAGGGCCGGATAGTCCGTGTAGCCCGTCTCGCCGCCCACGTACATCAGGTAGGCGTTCCTGACCTGGTTCACCGGGGCCCCGGTGCGCACGCGGTGGACCAGGTCGGGATTCGCGAGGAAAGGGCGGCCGAGGGCGATCAGATCGGCACCGGCGGCCAGGAGCCGCTCGGCCCGGGCGATGCCGCCGTCGGCCGGGATGCGGTCCGCGGGCAGCACCGGGTTCGCGATCAGAGTGCCGGGCCAGTCCTTCCGGATCCGCTGGAAGACGGCCTGATCGGGGTCCGCGCGCACCACGTGCAGATACGCCGGACGGTGAGCGGCCAGAGCCGCGACCAGGGCCGGGTAGAGCTCCTCGGTGTCGCCCTCGTCGATGCCGTTGACCGTGTACGCCGGCGAGACGCGCAGGCCGACCCGCTCCGGGCCGACCGCCTCGACGACGGCCTCCACCACCTCGACCGCGAAGCGGATGCGGCCGGCCACGGAGCCGCCGTAGCCGTCGGTGCGCCGGTTGGTCCCCTGGGCCATGAACTGATGGAGCAGGTGGCCGTTGGCGCTGTGCACCTCGACCCCTTCGAAGCCCGCGTCGATCGCGTTACGGGCGGCGAAGGCGAAGTCCGCCACGGTGTTCCTGATGTCCTCGGCCGTCATCTCACGGGGGACGACCGAGGGCCGGCGCCCGCCAGGGGTGTGGATCGTCTCGGGCAGCGCGATCGGTGAGGGGGCCACGGGTGTCAGCCCACTGGTGTCAGGATGACCGACGCGCCCTCCGTGCTGGATCTGGAGGAACATCCGGCCGCCCTCCGCCCGCACCGCCTCGGTGACCTGGCGCCATCCTGCGACATGGGCCGGGCTGTGGATCGCGGTGATGTTCGGGTACGTCTGCCCTTCCGCGTTCGGTGTGGAGGCCTCCGCGATGATCAGCGCGGCCGAGGCCCGCTGTGCGTAGTACGTGGCCATCAGCGGGGTCGGGACTCCGTCGGGCGTGGCACGGTTCCGGGTCAGCGGTGCCATCACCAGACGGTGGGGGAGGGTGAGGGGGCCGAGGGCGAAAGGCTCGAAGAGCTTCGGGGATGCGGCTGCGTTCGTCATGCCTGCACGGTAAGAATTGACACCGGTGTCAGGTTCAAGTGCGGGAGGACGAGGAGTCCCATGCGGATCGGCGAGCTGGCCCGGCGTACGGGCGTGAGTGAGCGCTCCTTGCGCTACTACGAGACCCAGGGGCTGCTGGCGGCCGACCGTACCCCCGGCGGGCATCGCGACTACCCGGCCGGGGCCGTCGACCGCGTGATCCGCATCCAGGAGTTCTACGCGGCCGGGCTGTGCAGCTCGAAGATCGCCCAGTTGCTGCCCTGTGTGCGGGACGTGGACGGCGGCCCGTCATCGATCGCCACCCCGCGCCTGGTGGAGGACCTCTCGGTGGAGCGCGACCGCATCAACCGGATGATCGGCGAACTGCTGCGCTCGCGTGACGTGCTGGACGACGTGATCACCACGGCGAAGGGCCAGGACGCGCCCGGGGGCTGAGCCCGGGCGTGACGCGGGCCCTTCCCCGGGGCGCGCCCGGGTCGAGGGGGTTCCGCCCG